>NZ_JBXAHO010000064.1:0-19790 GCF_058795195.1 Pseudomonas sp. GW823-FHT06B06
GGGGCAAGAGCCCTTGGTTACTTGGGGCTTTTCCAAGTGACTCGCTGTAAAAGCGAAACCCTAAGTGGCCGTTACCGCAGCAACGGATATGTACACCTGAAAGACAATTATCGCCTACCAGTACGCCTTCGCCGGCATGCTTCGGGGCATCTGATACCCCGCGGCGCTCTCAGGTTTTTCGCGAGCATGCTCGCTCCTACAGTAAGGGCGAAACCTTAGTGGCCGTTGCCGCGCAAATGGATATACATCGAAAACCGAGCATACGCGTCGTTGCCTCAATGCTCTTTGACTTTCCTGATATGCAGGATGATCCAGACAAGAATCCCGATCGCAAGGGGCGCCATGGCCAACATGGCCTCGCGTGGGGTCAGCGCCACGCCGAGCAGGTGCAGTCCCGAGTAACCCAGCTTGAGCAGGCTCAGCAGGTAGTAGCTGATAGCAATGATCAAAAGACCCTCCACTGCTCGCTGGATCTTGATCTGGGCATCGGCGCGGGCGTTCAGGCTGCTGAGAATTGCCGAGTTCTGCTCTTCCATTTCCACCTGGACCCTTGCCTGCAAGAGGTCGCCCAGATTGGCCACGCTTTCGGCCAGATGCTCCAGTCGCTGCTCGGTAGCCGTGCAATACCTGACGGTGGGCTTGAAGCGGCGCTCGATAAATACGCCAAGGCGCTGGCAATCACCTACATGACTTTCTCGCAGTTCACCCAGGCGTTCGAACACCAATTGCGCATAGGCCTGGGTGGCACTGAAGCGGTGGCGCGTTTTCGCCGTCGTGCTGACCACCTGGGCAGAAAGGTTGGAGATATCCGCCAGCAGGGCTTTGGCATGACTGCCGGCAGGGTCTGCGTTGCGTTCTGAGAGGGTGACCAAGGTCTTGTCGAACACATCGAGCTGGGCACTCAAGTCCTTGGCCATGGTCAAGGACAACGAGGCCATCATCCGGTAAGTCTCGATTTCCAGGAGGCGGCGGATCATCCGTCCCTGGCGGTAGGCATTCAGGCGCCGGTTGATGAATAACAAGTGGTTACTGCCATCCTCGCTGATCCGGAAATCACTCCAGACCACCGCATCGCCTCCCCCCACACAGGAACCGCAAGGGTCCTTGAAACCGTAGCGCGAGAGCTCCAGCTGCGCTTCACCACGCACAACGATCTGTACCGAATTGATCAGGGTCGGCAAATGCACCTGGATTTTCCGCGCCAGTGCGTCGGGCAGCGCCGTCCAGGACAAATCATCGCTGGAGGACGTGACCACCAGGGTCAAGGTGAAAAACTCGGTATGGCGCTCCCACTTCAGCGCGTGGCCATCAAGCTGGGTAATGCCTTGGGCAGCCTTGAGATCGAGGGAGGCAGGGCAGCAGTCTTGAAGAAAGGTATTGCACACCTGCTCGCTGCCGAGGAAAGCCAGGTGAAACACATGGGCCGGCTCATCGAAATACAGTGACGGGCGTGCGTGCAGTTCGTTGTGCAGGCTTTGTCGTAACGGGTGCATAGGGTGTGGCCATCTTGGAGTTGTTTTTGGCGTCTGCGATAAATGCCCGGGCTTACAGGGCGTTTTCGACTGCTATTGTCAGTGGGACAGGTCGACGCCCGCGAGAGTCACCGATTTTCGCGCGCTCTGTGCAAGCGGGTTGCGGAACGCAAGTGCGAACCAGGGTGTCATTTGTACTAGACACCCTGGTGTCGCAACCCTTGAGAGACAGAGGTGGTCTTCATGAACAATATTATCTACATCGTTGGTGCCGTCGTGATCGTCCTGGTGATCCTGTCATTTGTCGGTCTTGTCTAGTCCAGGCTGCCCTCTGGCGAGCCTGGGCAGCTGAAGAGGGTGAGCGGCGTGTGCAGGTCGCACGCAAAAGGAGATGTTGATGCCCGGACGCAAGCAGCCATCGCCCATGGTTGATGAAGACGTCGCAAAAAACGTGCGCGGTGGCACTGTCTTCCGACTTACCGTGAGCTTCATGCTGGTGGTGGTCTTGGCGTTCCTCGCTGTCGAGGGTTGGCGAATGTGGCGCGATTACCGGTCAGCCTTCGACTCTGCCCGCGATTCGGTGACGAACCTGGCGCGCGCTACTGCGCAGCACGCCGAAGATGCCATTCGGCAAGTGGATGTACTGACCGGCACCCTCGGTGAACGGGTGGAAGGCGACGGACTACAGAACATCAACGTCCCGCGCATTCATAAGCTGTTGGTCCAGCAATCGAAAATCATGCCGCAACTGCACGGCCTGTTCATCTACGGCGCGGACGGCCAATGGATCGTCACCGACAAGGAGACCACGCCGGAACCCGTCAACAACGCCGACCGCGATTATTTCCAGTATCACCGCACGCACGAGGATAAAAACGTGCGCATCGGTGAGGTGGTGAAGAGCAAATCCACCAACGATCTGATCATCCCCATCTCTCGTCGCTTGAACAATCTGGATGGAAGCTTCGCCGGCGTGCTCCTTGGAACGATCAAGGTCAGCTACTTCGTCGACTACTACGGCGACTTCAAGATCGATGACAAGGGTGCATTGGTGCTGGCCATGCGCAACGGGACCATCCTGGTACGGCGTCCCTTCATTGCATCCGTGGTGGGTAAGAGCCTGGCGGACAGTGAGATTTTCAAGCGTTATCTTCCCAATGCCAGCCAAGGCATCGCCGAAGTCAAGGCCGTCGTGGACGACACCGAACGCCTGTACGGCTACCGCGCATTGACCACCTATCCCCTGGTGGTGGAAGCCGGACTTTCCCGTGACTCCATCATCGCGCCCTGGCGCCGTGATCTACTGAAAACCGGGTGGGTGCTGGTGGTTCTGATCGGGGTGCTCGCGGTGTTCGGACTCATCGTCTTGAGTCAGTTGCGCCAGAGGATGGTGACGGAAAGAAAATTGCGCCGCGCACACCAAGCCATGCGCGACATGGCGCTGACCGACAGCCTGACGGGCCTGGGCAATCGCAGACGCCTGGATACAGCGCTGCCCGAGCAGATTCGCCTGGCTGCGCGCCAAGGGTCCACGCTTTCATTGATCATGCTCGATGTCGATTACTTCAAGCGCTACAACGACAGCTATGGGCACGCTGCCGGTGATGATTGCCTGGGCGCCGTAGGGACGGCGATCCAGCAGGCGGTCAAGCGACCGGGGGATCTGGCCGTCAGATACGGTGGAGAGGAGTTCACGGTGCTGCTTCCCAACACCGATGGCGCTGGCGCTGCACAGGTTGCCGAAGAAATTCTGCAAGCCATTCGAGCACTGGACATCGAGCATTGTGCGCATCCCCTGGGAAAGGTCACGGCCAGCGCGGGTATCACCACTGCCCGCCCGAGTTTCGAAAGCGTGACGCCGGCCAGCTTGATCAAAGCCGCTGATGCCCTGCTCTATGTGGCAAAACAACAAGGACGAAATCGTTGGTGCTGCGCCAACGAGCCAAGCGCAAGTCATCCACTGTAAGCACCCGCTTTGTGTTCAAAATCCTGTCCAATGAATTGGAGCGACCTTGAGTCCCACCCAGTCTGCTACGCTTTTCATTCTCCGGATGGATTCGGGCAATCATTGCCATAAGGCTGTTTCGCCGGCCACTCGAGGGGATGGAATGTGAAAGTCCAATTACTGGGGGTCGCTGCAACGATCATCGTCATCGGTACCACTGTCTATGGACTTAACAACTGGAAAGCGCAGCAGAGTCAGCGCCAGGAAGCGGTATGTGCGTTAGCGCGCCAGCACCTCAAGGATCTGGAAGTACAGGCTCGGGCCCTGGCCGCCGGGTTGTCGGTCGAGGCCTATGCCGAGGCCGAAAAAGCCGAGGCTGGCAAACTGGTTTCGGCGCTGGATACTGCAAAGAACGAAGCCGAGGTTGACGCGGTGATCGATCAGCATTCTGCCGCCATCGAAGCGCAGATCCATGCTGAAGACGCGGAGGTCAAGTCTCGGGGTGAGCAGAAGTTCCTCGGTCAGGAACGCAAGGAACAGCGCATCACCACCGACATGAAACAGGAAATCCAACGGGCCGAGAAGGCCGTCGCCGATGACTGTCAATAGTCTGGCCCGTGCATTTCCCTAAACCTGCCAGGGCAAAATCTTGCAGTGCAGATTTTTTAAATGCGCATGCTTCTCAAAGTGACTAACGCGTTCTAGACTCCACTAATTACAGGTTTATTCAAGCTCCGCGTCCCTGACATAACGCCAATAAAAACCAGGAAGATACAGCCTTGAAAACTTCAACTATCGGCGTTGTGGGGAGTCTGCTGGTCTCGGGCGCGGTTTCGGCTACAGGGATTGCTCCTATCCTCGATCTGGATTTCACCAGAACGGCCATTGAAACCCTGAAAAAGCATGGGATCGACGACGCGTGCATCATTGCCGCCCCACACCCGGGAACGTTCACTTACTGCCGGGAAGGCTCTTCGACACTTTGGCAGTACCAGACCCTGGACCTGGTTCAACAGGCCAGGCTGCTCAATGAAGGAGCACGGGCTTCGACCGAACATGGGCAAATCACTGTCGTGCAGGTCGATAGCGCTGCCTGCGATGTAGAACACCCGGTAGCGAAAGGTGAAACGACAACCTTTTCCGCCCTGGTCCTCAGCCTGGCAAGCCTGTTCCTGTTGATCGGTTTTCGCTATACCTATCTGGCAATCATGCAGGGACGCTATCAGCCCATGGCCTATTCGGATCCTCGCCTGCAGCGCTTGATCAGCCCCCTGACAGCGCACCCCTCGACCATCAAGGCACTGAGGTCCTTCGGGATCGCCGCCGCGTTGGCCCTGGTCTACTGCTGCTATCTCGGGTTCTGAACCAGGAACCCGCCAACGATCTGGCCGGTCCCTGAACGGTCGATCCCATGAATGATCCGCTACAGCCTTTCCTCTACCACCGGCGGCTCTTGCACCCACTGCCAGAACAGCTGGTAACCGACCGCCAGCACCACCGGGCCGATGAACAAGCCAAGGATACCGCCGGTGACCATTCCGCCCAGGGCTCCGATCAATATCACCGGCATCGGCACGTCGACACCGCGCCCCAGCAACAAGGGCTTGAGCACGTTGTCCACCAGGCCCGCGACGAAGACGTAGATGGCAAAGACGATGGTCGCGGTGCTTGCCCCTTCGGTGGCGAAAACATAGGCAATGACGGGGACTGTCACCAGCGTTGCCGGCAACTGCATGATGCCCAGCAGAAACACCGCCAATGCCAGCAGCCCGGCACCTGGAACGCCCTTGAAGACAAATCCTAACCCCACCAGCAGCATCTGGATGAACGCGATACCAACCACTCCAAGCGCTACGGCGCGGATGGTTGCGGTACACAAGGTCGCTATCTGGGGGCCTCTTACCGGTCCGCTGATTCGCGAGGCGATCTGTACCGATGCGCGGCTACCCGCTTCGCCGTAGGCCATGAAGATCCCGGCAATGATCAGCGCGAAGATAAACATCAGAAAACCCATGCCGACGCCGGCCAGCTTGCCCAGCAACGACAGGCTGAAATCTTTGATTTGCGGTATGTATTTCGCCGTCAGGCCAGGCAAGTCAGTGGCCGCCTGCAGCCACAGCGCCGACAAAGGTTTGCCCACCAGTGGCCATGTGGCGACGGAATCGGCCGGAGGCGGAATGCGGATGCCTTCATCGCGGACCACGGTCATGGCGTTTTCGACCGAATCGGCAATCGAGGTGCCCAACAGGTAGATCGGCACCATGAGAATGACGATGGCCACCAGCACGATCAGCGTCGCAATGCGCCCGTCTTTTCGCCCCAGCGGACCCCGAAGCCGCTCTTGCAACGGGTAAAGCGTGATCGCCAGGATGATCGACCACAGCATCAGGTCGCGAAACGGACGGAAAATTTCGAAGCAGAACAGCACCAGTACGACAATCAGTCCGGCGCGGATCAAGGTATCGAGTAACCCGCGGGACAAGGCCTTCTCTGACAGCGGCATGGGTACCATGGATGTCTCCTGGCTAGTATTCGGTTAGCCCAGCATAGACGCTGATTTCAAGGTTCGAAGGGTCAATGCCTTTCCGTGTAGGCGCCAGGCTTGCCGGCGAAGAACGATAACGCGGTGCAACAGATGTGATCGCTCCCATGCGCCGCAAAGGAATGCCGCCAGGGACGCTCTGCGACAACGCAGGACTTGAGCCGTGCGCAATGGTGACGCGGAGCGTCACAGGATGCATTCCTTTGCGGCGCGTGGGAACGATCATGTAAACAGGCAGACACACCGCTGGGAAAAATGGCGGAAGGTAGCCGGAGTCGAACCTGCCCGGGAACGGATGCCGTCCCCAACCGGGTTTGAAGCCCGGCCGCGCCACCGGGCGCGATTACCTTCCTTTAAAAGAACCCCGGATCAATCTTTCGGCCTGCGCGCCAGGGCATTGTCCGGGCGGATCTGGCGTCGATCGCCCACGCGGCGGGTCAGGCCGAGCCGGTCGAAGTACTCAAGGATCTGGATACTGCGCTTGCGTCCCAGGCCCACCGCATCACGAAAGGCCGATACCTCGATGACCGGGTTGTCGTCGGCCAGTTGCAACAGCATAGCCGCCAGGCGACGGATCATCGTGTCGGTGTAGAACAGATCACGCACCACCGGATGCAACAGGCCCAGGCGCGCCATTTTGCGCAGCAGTGCGCGCACCGTGGCTTCGTCGTATCCCAGATCGCGCACCCACGGTGGGTCGAACCCGGCGGTATCGAACCGCGGCTGCAATTGCAGCCACAAGTCTTGCTCCTCATCGCTCAGGCGTACCTCATGCCCCGGCAGGTGCAGCCACGGCCCACTGGCCGCGATGCGTCCGGCGGCCAGCAATTGCTCAAGCAGGCTGATGAATACCGGGCGATCCAGGGCGCTGCCGGCGAATCGGCGCAGACGATCGCGATCCGGGCCCATGTGGTCCGGTTCCTGTTCATGGAAGCGCGCCAGGTGTTGCTGCAATTCATCCTGCAAGGCCTGCCACCGGCTGGCGCTGAACAAGACCGGCGCCTGGCGGGTTTCAATCAGGCGTATGTCGCCGGGCAGCAACCAGGTAGCGCGCGGGCGGTTGAACTGGCGTTCAAGCTGTTGCGGATCGAGCCCGCTGTCGCTATTGGCGAGTAACGCTGGCAGTACGTCTTCCAGGCGAGTGCTTGCGGCCAATGCCGTCAGTTGCGCCAATCGCTCGGGGCTGCGGCGGTGGCGGGTTGGCGCGAAGGGATCGAGAACCCTGCCGCCGCCGAGGGTGCGCTGAGCGCTCTGGTCACGCAGGATCAACCGGTCGCCCAGCACCGCTTGCACCGGCGCATTGACCAGCAGTTGCGCGAACATCCGTTGCCCCGGCGCCAGGCTGTCACCCTCCAGCAAGGCCACCCGCCCGGTGACGTCCCGTGTCCCCAGGTGCACGTGCACCGGATCGAAGTGCTCGAAGGCACGCGGTTCGGCGGATAACAGCTGCAGGTCGATGTCCAGGCGCTGGGTCGGTGCGTGCAGCCACGGCGCCGACAACCACTGGCCGCGGTGGATTTGCGACAACGCCAGGCGCTCGGCACTCAAGTTCAAGGCGACCCGCTGCCCGGCGACCGCCACGTTGGCCGCCTGATTCTGCGCGTGCAGGCCGCGAACCCGCACGGTTTTGCCGAGGGGGCCGAGCACCAGGGAGTCGCCCACCGTGACCTGGCCGGACAGCGCCGTGCCGGTCACCACGATGCCCGCACCGGGGACACTGAACGCGCGATCGATGGCCAGGCGAAAACCGCCGTCCTGACTACGCTTCAGCACTTCGGACTGGGCCTTGAGCAACGCTTGGCGCAGGGTCTGCACCCCCTCCAGGGTCACGCTCGACAACGCAATCAACTGCGCCTCGGCGTACGGGCCGGGCGCCAGCAACGTTGCAATCTGCTCGCGCACAGCCTGCACCCTGGACGGCTCGACCCGGTCGCATTTGGTGATCGCCACAATGGCACGGGGAATACCCAGTAATTCGACGATGGTCAGGTGTTCCCGGGTCTGCGGCATCACACCGTCGTCGGCGGCCACCACCAGCAGCACCAGGTCGATGCCGTGTGCACCGGCGAGCATGTTATGGGTGAAGCGCTCATGCCCCGGCACATCGATAAAACCGGTCAGGGCCGCACCGGGCTCCAGTGCGGCGTAAAGATAGCCCAGGTCGATGGTCATGCCGCGTTCGCGCTCCTCGCGGCGGCGATCACCGGCCTGCCCGGTCAGTGCCTCGAGCAATGCCGTCTTGCCGTGGTCGATGTGCCCCGCCGTGCCGACGATCACCCTGCCCGGCCCTCCACCTGCAGTTGCTCAAGCTGCGCCAGCCACGCCGGTTCGTCATCCAGTTGGCGCACGTCGAGCCACAGCGCGTCGTCATCGATACGCCCCAGCACCGGTATCGGCAAGGCTCGAAGGGCCTGTTCCAGATTCAATAGCGCGCGCCCGCGCTGACGTTTGGAAGTATTGGCACGCAGGCATAGCGCGGCACTCGGCAAGCGTGCCACCGGCTGGCTGCCACTGCCGATCATTCCCAGCGCCGGCACCGCGCTGACGCTCCAGCCCGCGCCCAACCGCGTGGCCAGCGACGGTTGCAGGCGCTCGGCCTGGGCCAGGATGTCGGGTTGCGCACGGGTTAGCAGGCGCAGGCTGGGCAGTCGCTCGGCCAGGCGGTCCGGGTCGCGGTACAGGCCCAACACCGCTTCGAGGGCGGCCAGGGTCAGCTTGTCGACCCGCAGCGCCCGTTTCAGCGGGTTCTTCTTGATCCGTGCAATCAGGTCCTTGCGGCCGACAATCAACCCGGCCTGGGGACCGCCGAGTAATTTGTCGCCGCTGAACGTGACGATGTCCGCGCCATCAAGCAGGGCCTGGCGCACCGTCGGTTCGGCCGGCAAGCCCCAGCGGGTCAGGTCCAGCAGGCTGCCGCTGCCAAGGTCTTCAAGCAGTGGCAAGCCATGTTGATGGGCCAGGCGCGCCAGCTCGACGGTCGGCACCCGGGTGGTGAACCCCTCGATGCTGTAGTTGCTCGCATGTACCCGCATGATCAAGCCGCTACGCGCGCCGATCGCGGCTTCATAGTCGCGGGCATGGGTGCGGTTGGTGGTGCCGACCTCAACCAGTTTGACCCCCGCGCGCGCCATGATGTCGGGGATGCGAAAGGCGCCGCCGATTTCGATCAACTCGCCCCTGGAGATGATGCCTTCCTTGCGCGCACCCAGGCTGTTGAGGGTGAGCAGCACCGCGGCGGCATTGTTGTTGACCACGGTCACCGCTTCGGCACCGGTCAGTTCGCGAATCAGGCCCTCGATCAGATCGTCGCGGTCGCCGCGTTTGCCGCTGTGCAGGTCGAACTCCAGGTTCAACGGATAGCGCGCGGCCATTTGCACGGCGTCGATCGCTTCCTGCGGCAACAAGGCGCGCCCCAGATTGGTGTGCAGGACCGTCCCGGTGAGGTTGAACACCCGACGCACGTGACTGCGATGCTGGCTGGCCAGACGCTCGCCCGCCCTGCCCGCCAGTACTTGCGGGGTGAGTTCGACCGCGTCGAGTTGCCCCGCCAGGACCGGTTGGCGCAAGTCATCGAGCAACTGGCGCAAGCTTGCGAGCAAGGCCTCGCGCCCATAACGTTCGGCCAAGGGATGGCAGGCCGGGTGGCGCAGCAGGCTATCGATGGAAGGCAGTCGCAAGGCTTGGCTGGTGGATCTGGCAGACATCAGGCACTCCGGCAAACGTTGACCGCCTGAGTGTAGACGTTCGCTTCAATCGCCCCCGGGTGCCAGCAGCAGGTTGGGCGCAGGGCGCGCAAAACCCTCCTGTTCCAGGCGCATGTCGAGCATCAGGCTGCTCAGGTCCGCGGACAGCGCTTCGCCCTCGGCGTCGCATTCCAGGTACAGCTGCTTCAGATAACTGCGACAACCGGGGCAGGTTTCGGCGCGTAACGGTGCCTTGTCCGCGGCGTGACGGTCGGTGTCGAGGCTGACGTATTGCAAGCCTTTGCTCTGCTCGCAATAGACGCACTTGACCCGCACTACATGCCATTCACAGGCACACAGTGAGCACACCAGATAGCGCAAGCCGTTGTACTTGCCGCGATGGCGGATCACCCCAGCCATGGCCGGTGAGCCGCACGCCGGGCACTGGTTAAGACTGTTGCCGGGTTTCAAGGCGAGGTCGGGGGTACTCAGCAGCCAATGGCTCCACGCGACTTGCAACGCAGCCCCCAGAAATGGCACCAGCGCCGCCGGCAGCAAGGTGAACTGTCCGCTGACCAAGGCTATCGCCCACGCCTTGCGCTGCCCGACGTTGGCCTCACGCAAGGTTGCCACGGCGTTTTCCACCGCCGGTTGCGCCGGTGGCTGATAGCGCTGCAACAGCGCTTGCAGGTACGCCAGCCACGCATCCTCGCGCACCAGGCTGTCGGCGGCAAACGGTGGCAGGCCGTGATCCAGGCACTGCCTGACGCGTTGCGGGTCCGGCTGTGCCGCCTCGGGGGGATCGTCCATCAGACGTTGCTGCACGTTGCACAACCCCGCCACCAGACGCAGGTAATCGGCCAATGGATGACCGTCGGCAAGGCGCTCCAGGCGCGACGCACGCAAGGCAAACAGGTTCGGCGGTGGCAGGTGCAGAAACGGCGGCGATGTCGCCGCCGCTTCAATCTGTCCCGGCTCCAGGATCGTGGCCAAGTGGTTATCCTTTTCTGTTCAGCGGCGGATCGGGACGCTCATCCCGGGTCACTTCACGGTACCAGAGCTCATGGTGTTTTTTCGCCCAGGCGCGACTGACCCAACCATGCAGCATGGCGCTGACCGATCCCTTGATCCAGATGCCGGCGTAGATGTGCACGATGATGCTCAGGATCAGCACGAAACCGGCCAACGCGTGCAACAGCATTGCCCAGCGAATGCTGGTGATGCCGAAATAGGTGCTGAAGTAGGCGCGCCAGATCACCAGCCCGCTGAACAACAGCACCAGCATGCACAGCAGTAAAGTCCAGAACAGCAGCTTTTGCCCGGGATTGTATTTGCCGATGGCAGGCACGCCCTCCTCTTCATTTTTCATCACCCGGTCGATGCGCCGCAGCCACAATCGATCATTGGCGATAAAGATATTGGCGCGCCAGAAACTCAGGACCAGGCCGAAGAAGAACACGAACATCAGCACGCCCATGAACGGATGCAGGATACGCGTCCACGGCCCGCCACCGAACAGGTTGCTCAACCAGAACAGCGCCGGATGGAACAGCGCCAGGCCCGATAACCCGGCCATCAGGAACAGAATCGCCACCAGCCAGTGGTTGGTGCGCTGGTTGCTGGTGTAGCGCAGGATCTGTTTGCGGATCATGGCCTGTCCTCCTGCTTCGGATCATAGGTATGCACCGATGGATCGACTTCATGCACCGCAGGATCGCTCGACGGCGGCCGTTCATCTTCCTCGACCACCTGTGGCCCGACGCGCACGTAATGGAAGAACCCGGCCAGCACCGCCGCGCCCATGGCCAGCAGCGCCAGGGGCTTGCTGACGCCCTTCCACAGGCTCACCAACGGGCTGATGACCGGATCGCTCGGCAGTCCGGCGTACAGCCTGGGGGTGTCGGCGTGGTGCAGCACATACATCACGTGCGTGCCGCCAACGCCCGCGGGGTCGTACAGGCCGGCGTTGTCGAAGCCACGACTCTTGAGGTCGACGATGCGCTCGGCGGCATGTTCCTTCATGTCCTGCTTGGAGCCGAACACGATGGCGCCGGTCGGACAGGTTTTCACACAGGCCGGTTCCAGCCCCACCGCCACCCGATCCGAGCACAAGGTGCATTTGTAGGCTTTGTGGTCCTTCTGCGAAATGCGCGGAATGTTGAACGGACAACCGGTGATGCAGTAGCCACAGCCGATGCAGTGATCCTGATTGAAGTCGACGATGCCGTTGGCGTGCTTGATGATCGCTCCGGGACTGGGGCAAGCCGCCAGGCAACCGGGTTCGGCGCAATGCATGCAGCCGTCCTTGCGGATCAGCCATTCCAGGTTGCCGGCGTCGGTTTCGTGCTCGGTGAAACGCATCAGGGTCCAGGTTTCTGCTGTCAGGTCCTGCGGGTTGTCGTAGGTGCCGAGGTTGTGGCCGACCTCGTCGCGCAGCTCGTTCCATTCCGAGCAGGCGACCTGGCAGGCCTTGCAGCCAATGCACTTGGTGGTGTCGATCAGCTTGGCGACTTCCTCCTGATTGCGTACCGATGGCGGTACGGTGGTAGTGGCCGAGCGGGCAATGATGTCTTGGCTGGCCATTTAGACTTTCTCCACGTTGACCAGGAATGACTTGGATTCCGGGGTCTGGGTATTGCCATCGCCGAGGAACGGCACCAGGGTGTTGGTCAGGTAGCCGTGGCGCGTGAGCCCGGTGAATCCCCAGTGCAAAGGGATACCGATCTGGTGCACGATCTGATTGTTGACCTGCAACGGACGAATCCGCTTGGTCACCACCGCCACCGCCTCGATGAAGCCTCGCTTGCTGCTGACCCGCACACGGTCGCCGGCGACGATGCCGAGTTCACTGGCCAGCACTTCGCCGATTTCGACGAACTGTTCGGGCTGGGTAATGGCGTTGAGCTTGCAGTGCTTGCTCCAGAAGTGGAAATGCTCGGTCAGCCGGTAGCTGGTGGCGGCGTAGGGGTAATCCTTGGCCACACCCAGCGTGTCCCATACCGAATCGAAGATCCGCGCCGCCGGATTGCTGGTGGCTTTCTTGTTTTGCGGGTGCAGTGGGTTGATGCCGATCGGTGTCTCGAATGGCTCGTAGTGCTCGGGGAATGGCCCTTCGTTCATCTTGTCGACGGCGAAGAACCGCGCCACGCCTTCGGGGTTCATGATGAACGGGTTCATCCCCGCCTCTGGCGCCACGTCAGCCTTGTAGTCCGGTACATCGGTGCCGGCCCAGGCCTTGCCGTTCCACCACACCAGGCGCTTTTTATCGTCCCAGGGTTTGCCTTGCAGGTCGGCCGAGGCGCGGTTGTAGAGAATCCGCCGGTTTGCCGGCCAGGCCCAGGCCCAACCCTGGTGCTGGTGCATGCCGTACGGGTCGTTGTTATCGCGGCGGGCCATCTGGTTGCCCGTTTCGGTCCAGCTGCCACAGAAAATCCAGCACCCGGACGCCGTACCGCCGTCGTCCTTGAGCTGGCCAAACCCGGCCAGTTGCGCGTTGCCCTTGATAAGCGCCCCCGTGGCGTCGGTAAAGTCAGTGACGGCGTAACCGTTGATCTCCTTGGCCAGTTCTTCCGGTGACGGTTCGTCAGGCACCTTGTACGGCCACGACAGTTTCAGCAACGGGTCGGGATAGGCGCCGCCTTCAGCCTGATAACGCTGGCGCAGGCGCAGGAACAGCTCGCTCATGATGCGAATGTCGGTGTACGCCTCCCCAGGGCCGTCGGCGCCCTTCCAGTGCCATTGCAACCAGCGACTGCTGTTGACCAGCGAGCCGTCTTCCTCGGCGAAACAGGTAGTGGGCAGGCGAATCACTTCGGTCTGGATCGCGGAGCTGTCCACGTCGTTATAGGGCCCGACCTTTTGCCAGAACTCCGAGGTTTCGGTGGCCAGCGGGTCCATCACCACCAGCCATTTGAGCTTGGCCAGCGCGGCCATCACGCGGTTCTTGTCCGGCAACGCGGCAATGGGGTTGAAGCCCTGGCACATATAGCCGTTGACCTTGCCCTGGCCCATCAGGTCGAACACCTTGAGGATGTCGTAGTTGGGAATGTCCAGTTTCGGCAGATAATCAAAGGCCCAGTTGTTTTCCAGCGTGGCATTGGCCCCGTACCAGGCCTTCATCAGGCTGACGTGGAATTTACTGTAGTTCTGCCAATAGGACAGTTGACCCGGCCGTAACGGTTTTTGCGTGCGCTTGAGGATGTAGGCGGTGTAGTCCTGCTCGCCGTCGCCGGGCAGCGTGAGGTAGCCCGGCAGCGAGTTGGACAGCAGGCCCAGGTCGGTCAGCCCCTGGATATTGGAGTGCCCGCGCAAGGCATTCACCCCACCGCCCGGCATGCCGACGTTGCCCAGCAACAGTTGCACCATCGCCGCGCTGCGGATGATCTGCGCGCCAATCGAGTGCTGGGTCCAACCCAGTGCATAGAGGATGGTCATGGTCTTGCCCGGTTGCGAGCAAGTGGCGATTTCCTCCCAGATTTTCTGCATGGCATCGACCGGCATCCCGCAAATCTGGCTCGCCAGTTCGATGTTGTAGCGGCTGTAATGCTGCTTCATCAGTTGATAGACGCAGCGCGGGTCCTGCAGGGTCGGGTCAGTCTTGACGAAGCCGTCTTCGCCCAGCTCATAGCCCCAGCCGGTTTTGTCGGTGTACACACGCTTGGCCGCGTCGTAACCGCTGAAAATCCCGTCCTCGAAGCCGTACCCGGGTTTGACCAGGAACGACACGTCGGTGTAATTGCGCACGTACTCGTGCTGGATCTTGTCCTCGGTCAGCAGGTAATTGATCAGCCCGCCCATGAAGGCGATGTCGGTGCCGGTGCGGATCGGCGCGTAATAATCGGCCACGGAGGCCGTACGGGTGAATCGCGGGTCGACCACGATCAACCGAGCCTTGTTGTGCGCCTTGGCTTCGGTCACCCACTTGAAACCACAAGGGTGCGCCTCCGCTGCGTTGCCACCCATTACCAGAACCAGATTCGCGTTGGCGATATCGGTCCAGTGGTTGGTCATGGCACCACGGCCGTACGTCGGGGCAAGACTTGCCACCGTCGGGCCGTGTCAGACACGCGCCTGGTTATCGAACCCCAGCATGCCGAGACTGCGAACCACCTTATGGGTGATGTAGCCCGCTTCGTTGGACGCCGCCGATGCCGCGAGGAAACCAGTGGTCAGCCAGCGGTTGACCGTCTGCCCCTGGGCGTTCTTCTCGATGAAGTTGGCGTCGCGGTCGGTCTTCATCAGGTCGGCGATGCGATCGAGCGCTTCATCCCAGGAGATTCGCGTCCACTCGCTGCTGCCGGGTTTGCGCACCTGCGGATATTGCAGGCGGCCGGGACTGTGAATGAAGTCCAGCAGGCCTGCGCCTTTGGGGCACAGGGTGCCGCGGTTCACCGGATGGTCGGCGTCACCTTCGATGTGGATGATATTTTGCGCGACATTCTTGGCCGCATCGCCCTGGCTGTACATGATCACCCCGCAACCGACCGAGCAATACGGGCAGGTGTTGCGGGTTTCATGGGTGTGGGCAAGCTTGAAATGGCGCACCTGCTCGGCGAAAGCGGCAGTCGGGGCCATGCCCAACGCGCCCAGGCTCGAGCCTGCAAGGCCGATACCGGCGACCTTGAAGAACTGACGACGGCTGAGGTCCATCGTGCACTCCTTATCAGGTGGAAATCCGGTGCGTTGCCGGATTTTTCTGGACAATCACGGTGGCGGCAGTCTCGCTACCGACACCTGAAACTGTAGACAATGGGTAGGCGTCTTGTGTGAAAACCGACCGTCGGGCAACCATCGACATCCTTGCTCGCACCCACAGGGGCTTGGCGATTATCATGGTTGCCATTCCAACCCAGCGTTTACGAGACTGCGCATGACTTTCGATTTTGATCAGGTGTTCGACCGCCACGGCACTGGTAGCACCAAGTGGAGCCGTTACCCGACCGATGTGCTGCCGATGTGGGTCGCCGACATGGATTTCGCCGCGCCGCCGATGATCATCCAGGCCCTGCAAAAGCGCCTGGAACACCCGTTGCTCGGCTACAGCGTGGCCAAGGACGATTTGCGCGAAGCCATCGTTGCCGATTTGTGGAACAAGTACGCCTGGCGCGTCGAGCCGCAAGAGCTGATCTTCCTGCCGGGCGTCGAGTCGGGCTTCAACATGGCGCTCAAGGCGCTGGTACAGCCGGCACAGAATGTAGTGGTGCAGGTTCCCAACTACCCGCCCCTGCGTCACGCAGCGGGTCATTGGGGCCTGAACAAGGTCGAGCTGGGCTTCGACCCGCAGCCCGACGGCACCTACGCCACGCCATTGGCGACCTTGAACGAATCCCTGGAAGGCGGCGGTGCGCTGCTCCTGAGCAACCCGCACAATCCGTTGGGCAAAGCCTTCGCCCGGGATGAACTGCAGGCTATTGCCGACATCTGCCTGGCCAACGAAGCCTGGATCATCTCCGACGAGATCCACGCCGAACTGTGCTTTGACGGTCGCCAACACCTGCCGATGGCGACCCTGAGCCCCCAAATCGCCCAGCGCACCATCACGCTGATGTCGGCCAGCAAGGCCTACAACATCGCCGGCCTGAAAACCTCGTTCATGATCATCCAGGATCGCCACCTGCGCGAGAAGGTCAATCACGCCCGTTGCGGCATGGTCGACAGCGTCAATCCACTGGGCATGGAAGCCACCCGCGTCGCCTACAGCGAAGCCGCCCCCTGGCTGGCCGCGCTGAAGGACTACCTGCAGGGCAACCGCGATTACCTGGTCGACGCCGTGCGCAGCCGTTTACCGGGCATTACGATGAATGTGCCGCAAAGCACCTACCTGGCCTGGCTCGATTGCTCGGCTCTGGGGCTGGATAACCCGCAACAGTTCTTCCTCGAACAGGCCAAGGTCGGCTTGAGCCCAGGCCTGGATTTCGGCGATGGCTGCCAACAGTTCGTACGCCTGAACTTCGGCTGCCCGCGGTCGTTGCTGGAAGAAGGGATTGCTCGGATGGAGCGCAGTTTGCGTCACCGTAACGGCTGATCCCGATTTGCCCGCGAAAAACGATATCGCGGTGCAACAGACACGCCGGCAAGCCTGGCTCGCCTGTAGGAGTCAGGCTTGCCGGCGAAGACGATCGCAAGGCGCTGGTCGGGCCGGTGAATAGGCTGGCTGAAGATCTGTCGATGATGCGGGGCAAGCTTGGGTTGAATGGAGTGTTGTAGTGCCTGGACGGGCCTCTTCGCGAGCAGGCTCGCTCCCACAGTGATTGATGATGTACACATAATTTGTGTTCACATCGGACACTGTGGGAGCGAGCCTGCTCGCGATGGCGTCAGTGGTCGCGCTACAGCTTCTAAAGAATGCGGTAGAGCAACCGCTCGATGCGCACCCGGCTTACCCGCTTGAGAAACTTCGCCACCCCTGCCGGGTAATCCGGCAGGGTTTGCAGGTCCTGGTAGCGCTCGATGCGCCGGGTGTGCTCGAAGATCTGTGCCAGCTCGGCGCGGCGTGGTTCCAGCAATTCGTTTTGCGGATCATCGATCAGCAAGGCGTTTTCCAAGTCGAGACGAAACGCCCGCGGATTGAGGTTATTGCCGGTTAGCAAGGTGTAGCGCTGATCGACCCACATGCCCTTGAGGTGGTAGGTGTTGTCGCCGTCCTTCCACAAGTGCAGGTTCAACTGGCCGCTGTCGATGTTGCGCTGATGCCGCTTGGCAAAGCGGCGCAAGCTGATTTCGTAGAGATACGGCAGCGCCGAGATCACCTTGAACGGTTCGCTGGGTGGAATGTAGAAATCGTTGGCGGTCTTGTCTCCGACCACGATGTCGATCTTCACACCCCTGGCCAGCGCCCGGTTAATTTCCCGGGTCACCGCCAACGGCAGGTTGAAATATGGCGTGCAGATGGTCAGCTGCTGCCGGGCGCTGCCGATCAGCTCGCCAATCACCCGGCTCAACGGGTTGTTCTTGCCTACGCCCAGCAGCGGGCTGACCGACAGGCCATCTTTGTCCGTGGTGCCCTGGGTCGTGTCGTAGGCCGCGTGCTTGAGACGGCTGCGCAGGTCGCCGATGTCGTTGCGCAGGCTGCGGGTGGTCGGCAGGTTTGGCAGGTCCAGGCGATGCACCGCCTTTGAAGCCACCAGGCCGTGCTGCACCAGGTGATGCATCGAGTCGGCCAGCGCGCGGTTGTGCAGCAGGTGGTAACGGTCATACCGGTACTTGTCGAACTTGTGCAGATAGACGTTGTTCAGGCTCGCACCGCTGTAGATCACGCAGTCATCGATGACAAAACCCTTCAAGTGCAACACGCCAAACAGCTCGCGGGTCTGCACGGGCACGCCGAACACCGGCACCACGCTTTGGTGGGTGCGGGTCATTTCCTGATACCAGGCCGAATTGCCCGGCTGCTTGCCGGCACCGATCAGCCCGCGCTGGGCGCGCAGCCAGTCAACGACCACCGCCACTTCCAGTTCCGGCCGCGCCAGCTTGGCCGCGTGCAAGGCATCGAGAATTTCCTGGCCGGCCTCGTCCTGTTGCAGGTACAGCGCAACGATATAGATGCGCTGGGTGGCGCTGGCGATTTTTTCCAGCAGGCAACGGCGGAACTCGGCGGCGCCAGAGAGGATGGTGACGGCATCGGCGGTCAGCGGGAAACTGCGCAGTTTGGGCAGCAGGGGGCGTTTGAAAAGCGACGGCATAGGGCTCGCAATGGGTCGAATCCGAAGAACCCGAGAGCTTACACCATCGTTCGGTTCGGGTCTTGCGATGAGGCTCATACCCTATAAAAGATCGCAGCCTGCGGCAGCTCCTACAGAGATCGGTGTAGGAACTGCCGAAGGCTGCGATCTTTTGATTTCAAGAACAGGTTGACCAAGGAGAACGATCGTTCTACTGTAGCCACATGAACAAGATAACCAGCAACGACACACGCGACATCATTCTGGATGTCACCGAAAAGTTGATCTACAAAAGTGGCATTGCCGCCACGGGCATGGATCTCCTGGTGAAAACCGCCGGCGTCTCCAGAAAAAGTATCTATCGCTACTTCGCCAACAAGGAGGAGCTGACCGTCGCCGCCCTGCAACGCCGGGATGAACGCTGGATGCAGTGGTACAGAAGCGAAGTCGGACAGGCCCAAACGCCAGCCGAACGCCTGCTCAACCTGTTCACCGTACTCACGTCCTGGTTCGCCAGCGAAGGCTTTCGCGGCTGCGCATTCATCAACACCAGCGGTGAAACCGGCGATCCGCGAGACCCGGTTCGCCTGGTCGCCAGGGACCACAAACAGAAGCTGCTCGACTACGTGTGCGAGCTGTGTACCGAATATGGCGCTGAAGATCCGCAGACGCTGGCCAAGCAACTGCTGATCCTGATCGACGGCGCCATTACCGTCGCACTTGTCATGGGTGACTACAGGGCTGCCGATAATGCGCAATGCATGGCGCGGAAGTTATTGGGCCTGTAATAACCTGATCAAGACCGACAACTTGTTTGAACTTTAAATTAATAGGGAGACATGAAATGTCTAACGCCGAAGTTCGTCCGCCATTGCCGCCGTTCACCCGTGAATCAGCCATTGAAAAAGTTCGCCTGGCTGAAGATGGCTGGAACTCCCGCGACCCGGAACGCGTTTCGCTGGCCTACACCCTGGACACGAAATGGCGAAACCGCGCCGAGTTCGCCTACAACCGTGAAGAAGCCAAGGGCTTTCTGACGCGCAAATGGGCCAAGGAACTGGATTATCGCCTGATCAAGGAGCTCTGGGCGTTTACCGATAACCGCATCGCCGTGCGTTACGCCTATGAATGGCACGACGATTCGGGCAACTGGTTCCGCTCCTATGGCAACGAAAACTGGGAGTTCAACGAGGACGGCCTGATGGCGCGGCGCTTCGCGTGCATCAACGACATGCCGATCAAGGAAACCGAGCGCAAGTTCCACTGGCCGCTGGGGCGTCGTCCTGACGACCATCCGAGCCTGTCGGACCTCGGCCTGTAACCCGGCACTGATCATTTCCACGCTCTGCGTGGGAATGCAGCCCGGGACGCTCCGCGTCCCTGAAGCGGACGCGGAGCGTCCGGTGAGGCGTTCCCACGCAGAGCGTCACTAGTGTCCGGTAAACATGTTTCATAGCTGAAGGCTGCCTTGGGCAGCCTTCAGCTTTT
>NZ_JBXAHO010000065.1:0-18424 GCF_058795195.1 Pseudomonas sp. GW823-FHT06B06
TCGGTACTCAAGTGTTTGTATTGGGTAGACATGGCAACACCTTACATCAGGTGTTGCACTTGTTCCTTGAGACCGCCATGTTGTGATCGTGCAACCGGTGAAGGCTGAGAAGAAAAAGACAGTCTCAAAAGGCTTCACACCTAGGTTGAGAGTCACGCTCCGTGTGGGAAATGAATTTGAAGGCGAGATGCACGAGATGGTACACGAGGCCGATACGCTGAGCTCCCTAGTTGCAGAACAAGAAGCTACTAAGACGGCCAGAAAAAAATTCAGGTTTGTGGAAGTGGTATCGGTCAAGTCGATGTAAGGGGGTACTTCCCTTTGGCTCACCAGCCTGGGCATTAAACCGCATTCGGTTACCGCGGAGCACCCAACAGATTCGTGTCGAATGAAGCCTCAAAGATTAGTGGGCGGTAGTCGTATCCCGGACTGGATTTAAAATCATCACTCCAGACTGCTCTCAATGTTAATTGATCGCCAGCCCCAGCCACATAACTGAGGGTGGCGACATGCAGAAATCGGCCAGCATCGGGCAATTGGTCTTCGAGCTATTTACCGTTCTGGTATTCGTCTCTGGCTGGACTCATACAAGCGGAAGGTGATTCCTGTAAAGTCGGATTTTCCGCTCGCCTCAACTCAGGCACGACCATCGCCTAAGAACCGACTCACCACATTGATTGGTTTCTCGGCCCTTCGTTGACCGTTGCTGCTCAGTTAGTGGGTTAATTTGAGGTTTTTGCTGAGTGCAGGCGCACCTATCCCGTGGCAGGTAGCCCTTGAGATGTAAATTTAGCCAGCCGTCGCAGGTTCTGTACCGCAGCGGCCAGCGTGAATTCATCAGTCGCGCCACTCATGCCACGTAGTCTCAGGCGATCCAATTTCAGGATGCGTTTGAGGTAGGCAAACAACATTTCGACCTTCTTACGTTCGTGGCGAGAGCGCACGTACGCAGGTGTCGCTGCGATTCGCCGAGCCACATCGCGCGCGGCTTCATGGACGCTGCGGGCAATCTAGCGGAACGCAGTGTTCGGGCAGCACTTGCTCATTTCGGGCGTCACTTTCTTCACGCGTGACGCGACTCGACCAATACGCTTCAGTGGGTCCGAACAATCGCCCGAGGAGATCATCTGGTTCAGGCGCTCATGCGTATATTTCAGGTCAAGAGTGCTTGCATCAGGACCGCGGCACACCGCGTTAAATTTGTTCAATCTAACTCTCCCCTGGTCTTATTTTGTGGAGCTTCCATTGTTGGTATCAGGATGAGCCACGGCTTGTCGTAGCTGAGTGAGCTCCGCTGAATAGTGTAACGACAGCCTCGTGGCTTCGGCCAGTTGCGAGCTAGCCTGCGCCAAACCCTCCTCTAGCCGCTTAGATTCGGCGCGCGATATGCCTAGCTGCTCCTGAAGCGCTTCTTTCGCCCCGTCTGTCTTGGCAACTGCTATCTTCATGGCGGCAATCTCACCGCTCAATCGAACCGCCGCATCTTCATGCGTCGCCGCCGCTTTGGTCTGCTGTCGAGCCTCACTCAGCAAGCGCTCGTTATCTCTGTTCAGTCGAGTCAGCTCGTCCTGCTTGACCATCAACGTCTGCTGCAGCTGGCGCAGCTCAACCTGACCCTGCTGCACCTGTCCTTCGTGCCGTTGCTGTTCCTGATCTCGCTGTTCCTTGACTGCATTGCGGTAATGCTCCAAAGCGTCTCGGGAATGAAGGTGTTTCTCTTCCAGAGAGCGGATCTGCTCATCCTTCTCCTGCACGCGAATTTCCAAGTCACTGCAATTTTGGCTCAGGCGGGCATTGCGGGTAAGCTCGGTTTGCAGGCTTGTCTGACAAATCTGCAACTCATCCGCTTGAAGCGCTAACGCTCCTTTTTGACTATCCACTTCACGCTGCAATGAGGTGAGTTCGGCACTCAAGCCGTCGAGCTTTTGCTCCAGCTCGCTGCGCTGCTCGTCGAAGCGCGCCTGGGCGTATGCAAGGGCTTCGCCTCCCTCCTCCGTCATTCGCTCTAAGAGGCCGGCAACAAGCTCGGTCAATTCATCACTCAGCCGCTCTCTAGAGGCTCGCGGCCGGGGGTCAAAATCTTCTATTTCCTTCAAATAACGGTGAATAGTGGTCTTTGAGCCGGTATTTCCCAACTCGATGCGCACGGCGTCGATGCTCGGATTCTCTCCCCGAGCAAGCAGCGATTCCCGGGCTTTTTGGACAATCGCCTTGTTAATTCCGCCGCGTGCCATTTTCTCTCCTACGATTTCGTACTGTTCTACATACCACGTATATACATAGCACTTTACTGCTATAAAAAGAACAATATAAGGGTGATTCTTTGATAAAATAATCGAGCGTTATCGCATCATAGAGCTGGTTTTGGCTTTTTCCGTCGCCGGAAATGGCACGTTTCGCGCAAAAGGGTAGAGATGAACAAGGTTGATCGTTACCTGCAGGCCGGCACCCGGGAAAACACCCGGCGCAGTTACCGTGCGGCGGTAGAGCACTTCGAAGTGACCTGGGGTGGGTTTCTGCCGGCGACTGGCGATGGCATCGTGCGCTACCTCGCCGAGTACGCCGATCAGCACGCCATCAGTACGCTGAAACAGCGCCTGGCCGCCCTCGCCCAGTGGCACATCACCCAGGGCTTCCCCGATCCGACCAAGACGCCGGCGGTGCGGCAGATGATCAAGGGCATTCGCACCTTGCATCCGACCCAGGAAAAGCAGGCGGCACCCCTGCTCCTGCGGCACCTGGAACAAGCTGTTCAGTGGTTGGGACGAGAGGCGGAGCAGGCCGCCGCGCAGCACGACCTGGCCGCGCTGCTGCGCAGTCGGCGTGATTTGGCCTTGGTCCTGATCGGATTCTGGCGGGGCTTTCGCGGGGATGAGTTGTCGCGCTTGCAGGTTGAAAACACCCAAGTGCAAACCGGGGTAGGCATTACATTCTATCTGCCGCACAGCAAGGGCGATCGCCAGCACCGCGGCATGACTTTTCGTACCCCCGCCTTAAAGCAGCTTTGTCCGGTGCAGGCCTATGTGAACTGGATCACCGTGGCGGGGATTGCGCAGGGTCCGGTTTTCAGGAAGCTCGATCGTTGGGGGCACTTGGCGGACGATGGCTTGAGTGCCAACAGCCTGATCCCGTTGCTGCGGCGAATATTCCAGCGCGCCGGCCTGTCCGGAGAGCTGTACACCAGTCACTCGCTGCGTCGGGGCTTTGCGACCTGGGCGGCGGCGAATGGCTGGGATATCAAAGCACTGATGACGTACGTCGGCTGGAAGGACATGAAGTCAGCCATGCGCTACATCGACACGGCAGACTCTTTCGGAGAGTTGGCGATGAGGCAGCCGTTCACGCCCTCGGCGCTGCCCCAGGCGACTACCTTGGCGCTGGGTGAATAAATCGAGGACGCGGCATATCAAGGTCAGGATTGAGTCCCCAGCCTGAGCGGGGCACGCCACTGACGTCTAATTTTCCCAAGCAAACTGCTCAGCCAGAAAGCTGATCAACACCTGCACCTTGGGGGCCAATGGTTCGTCGGATGGATCCCCGATCGATGGCCTGACGGGTAGTAGCTCCACAAATCTCCTTGCGGCCCGGGGAATTGCGTTCTGGTTAGCCGCGAAAAATGCGGTCCCAATCCCCTGGCCACCAATGTCTGACACACAATTTCCAATCCGCCAAAGCACCGTCGTGAGACAGCTCGTATATTATCTTCCGTGACATACCGTATTGACTCGCCATTCTCATTGAGCCGCACACCCCCACCCCTGAGCAGCGCATGACCTGCAACGACATCATGCGCAGAAACCGGGCAGAGAGAAACACCGCAAACGCCATCACCAGCTGCAACTTTTGCAAGTCGGTAGGCAATTGAGGGCATTGAAATAAAGGTATGTGGGGTGCAGAGCTCGCGATTGATATCTGCCTTGTTAACAGCCGCGGAACTGAGCATCACCCGGCTGTCGCATGACAAGGTTTTGTCAGAAAGTTTGGTCGTTACCGGTTGTCCATTGCGCACTACATTGGACAATCCTTCAGCCTAAGCGATGCAATCAGGAATACCTTCTATCGTCACAGGTGCATAAACCACACCTAATGCTGGGGAGTGGTCGTAGAGAAGTCCGACAGAAATAGCTGAACCTTTAAGCCCACTCAGGAAATCACTCGCGCCATCGTTGGGGTCGACCACCCAGCGCCATGGGTGTCGTGTCAGGATGTGGCCCAGAAGTCGCAGCAATACACAGGTCAAGCAATTGCCGGCGTAGCAGGAGTTCAATTTCGACATCGACTACAGCCTTGTCTCCCTGCCCTCTTGGTCCATCTACCCGTTCCCATTTTGCGACAAGAAGCTGCCCTGCCCGGCAAACCAAGTCGACGACGAGGGACAGCAGTGCTGGCAGGTCAGGATTTTGCGATCGGTGGTGCTTGCTCGACGCACCGGCGAGCCTGCTAGTCGGCTCGGACGATGAATCCAATTGCAGGACGGCATTGAGAAAACGATTCGAAACTTTTGCAGACCTAGTGGCCATCAATCGATAGGCCTCCCTCTGAAATTGAAGCTTCATTGCCCATTTCGTTGCCTTCGATTTGCGCCTACCTTTCATTGCCGATCCACGCACCCGTGATGAGGAATAGCGTTGCTGTCGTGCCCGTCTCAACCATATTGCATCCCTCCTCCATCAATGCGAACTAGTAAAGCAGTGGTCGGCCGCATTCAGGCAATTATGACGCACAGGATTCCAGCACTGGCGCACCATTCGGTGATTGCGTAATTGCATCTCACGTGACCACCTAATTGCATCGCCACTGACCAGTCGTTTGCATCCGACTTGACCAGTCATTTGCATTCGCGCTGACCAGCTGTTTGCAGTTGATGGGTGTCAGCGGGAGCCACTCAGGGAAAGTGCGTCAGCCAAGGACTGAAGGACTGCAACCGACCGATTCTGTTGAAAAAGTCGGATTTTCAGCTCGCCTGAACTCAGGCACGACCACCACCGGAGAACCTACTCACCATATTGAGTGGTTTCTCGGCCCTTCGTTGACCTTTGCTGCTCTGGTAGTGGGTTAGTTTGAGGTTTTTTGCTTCGTACAAGCGCACCTATCCCGTAGCAAGTGGCCCTTGAGATGTAAGTTTGGCCAGACGCCGGAGGTTCTGTACCGCGGCCGCCAGTGTGAACTCATCGGTCGCGCCACTCACGCCACGTAGACGCAAGCGATCCAGTTTCAGGATGCGCCTGGGGTGTGCAAACAACATTTCGACCTTCTTGCGTTCGTGTCAAGAACGCACGTACTGCGCCGTCGCTGCGATGCGCCGAGCCACATCACAAGCGGACTCATGGACACTGCGGGCGATCTTGCGAAACGCAGTGTTCGGGCAGCACTTGGCTTTCATCGGACACATTGCGCAGTCGGTCTGTCTGGATCGGAAGATGATGGTGTTGGCTTTGGTGACATGCGAACGCTCATTTTTGAAGGCTCGCCATTCGCTGCGCAATGCGTTTCCGGCCGTGCAGGAGTATTCCTCAATCTCTTCACTCCAGTGGAAATCGTTGCTCGAGAAGCTGTCGTTCTTGTGCTCGGTTTTATCCCATGCCGGCACATGCGGCTCGATGTTTTTTTCCTCCACCATCCAGGCCAACATCGACGCGGTACCGTAAGCGGTATCGCCGATGAGGCGATCCGGTTTGATGTCGAACTGCGCTTCAACGCGATCGATCATTGTCTTGGTGCTCTCGACTTCGGCCGTGCGATGAGCTGGTGTGGGTTCCACATCCACGATGACGCCGTGTTCGGTATCGATCAGATAGTTCGTGGAATAGGCGAAGAACGCTGGGCCTCCCGGAGCAGCGGTCCAGCGGGCCTGAGGATCCATCAGCGACAGGCGCTTCGGTAGCGTTTTGGCCAAAGATTTGCCGCCAGCATCGCATTGAGGCTGGAGTCATCAATGTTCGAGATACTTTCAAGTTTAGCGAAGGCGATGTCACCGCTCATTGTCCCATCACGGAAACCACGGTGGGCGGCACTTGCCTAAGTCTGTGCGGACACGGTTGTGTGAAATTTGTCTTTGGCCAATTCATAGGTCACCGCACAGTGTGCTACCCCTAAGCAAAGTGTGATGAAAGCGAATAGGCGTTTCGCGGTTCATTTAATGGAAGCCATTCTGGGTTTTCTTTCGATTGTCGCTGCAAGCGTCATGGGCAATCTCTGGACATGGGAAGAGATTATTTTCATGAGCTCCGCTGCGTGTTGCCACCCAAAATACCCATCCAAAATTCGCCTACCCCGCTATCCAGGTAACGGCGTTCCCCCCTACCTAGGCGTCAAATTGAACGTCACAATGGCCATACACGCACTAGGGAACCTGACCTCGCTTGTGCAACCCCCTTTACCAACTATTTCCGTAGAATGCGGTTCTCGGTGTCATCGACCTGATATGTAGCACCGCTACGGAGAGTGCCGGTTCCATGGAAAAGATTCAGTCGCTGCTACGCCAGGCCGGCCAGCTTGTTCGCGAGGATGCGGCGAGGCGTGCTGCCAGCGGGGAAGCATTCAACCTCTTCCAAATCACGAAAATCGAGCGATCGGAGGTGAATACCCACTCAGCAATGATCGCGGAGCTGCTCAATCCCAAAGGTAGGCACGGAAAGGGCCCTCTCTTCCTCGAACTCATGTTGTCCCAGATGGGGATTTCGCACGGCTGTTCATTGTTCGAAGCTCGCGTGCGCAAAGAACAGTCGTTCCCCTATGGCAAGGGCCGGGTCGATATCGCCATACACCTGAGGGATCACCTCATTCTGATCGAGAACAAGGTCGACGCCGGAGACGGGTTTGAGCAACTGAAGAATTACGCCGCGATCGGTCAAGCATCAGGTAAACGCTGGCACCTGTGGTACTTGACCAAGACCGGCCGGGACGCAACGGAAGAAAGCCATGGCGGGGCGAGCTACCTACCGATGTCCTACCGAGACCATATTCTGGTTTGGGTTGAGCAATGCATCACGCGCTCGGACGACGTGCCGGCGCTGCAACATGCATTGATCCAGTACCGGAACCTGGTGCAAAAAATTACAGGGAAAACCATGACCGATATCTCCATGAAGGCCTTGTTCGAGCTGCTTGCCGTAGGCGACAACTTCCAAACTGCCGATCAGATTGCCAGTGCACTGCCCTACGCCAAGGGGGCCGCCCTGTTTCGATTCTTTCAGGCGGTTCAGGACGAGTTGGCCAAGAGACACTCGCGTGTTCATGCCCCTTCTGGATTTCGTGGCCATGAGTGTACGGAGAAAAACTGCAGCACATGGTTTATGCCAAAGGGACAGAGGATTTCAAACGTTGGTATGTTCTTCGAGATTGGACGCGACGACCTGCTATTCAGAATCGAGGTGGCAACCGATGCCCTTCATTACGGCATCGTGCCCTCGAGAAATCACCAGCTCTGTAAGATCGAGCGCCCGGAGGAATACTTGACGTGGCTACCTCAGAACCTCTGCCATCGAGTCTGGAGCAATACCCAGTGGTTCTCCTGCCTCTACCAGGAACACGTGGCTAAAAACATGGGAAGACTCGCTGACCCGGGTGAGTTCTTGCGCGATATTGCACAGACCATCGAGCAGATCTCACCCGGCTAGGTGAACAGCACGTGGAGTTCGTAGTGGAGTGTGACCGGGCGGTTTGAGCCCCGACATGGGGGGCGAATCTGCTGTCGGTCTGGTACGGGTCAAGTCCCCCTGCCCGCTCTTAGGCCGCTTGAATATCAGCTCGAAGGATCGACCTTCAGCTCCTCCACGAGTTTGGAGGCCCAGTTTGGCTCGCAGCCACGTAACGAACTCGTTACCCTTCCAGCCGCCGCTATGCACATCGACGTGGATTTGCAACGGCGGTGGCCAACGCCGCATATACCCCAATGGCCGAATTGACCTAACTGACTGAGGAGAACTATGCGTTGGCTACTTTCTGCCGCAGCTGCGACAACCTTCATCTCAACGCCACTGCTCGCAGCTGACAACATGTACGGCTTCGACGGTTTCGGGGGCGTGTACAAGCACCGGGAGCAAAACACTAACATCGTTTACACGCTGACCATCGAAGGCGACAAAGCCAAGATTGAAGGCCTTGGGTTAATCGACTGATTTTGCCGAGCCCAAGCACCGGCCCCCCATGTCGCTTGCAGCACCGTGCCAGCCCATTCCGCCGCAAACGTGAGCATCACCCTCATGTCATGGAATGCAGCCGCAGGCTTGCCGGGGCAGGTTCATATCAAGCAAGTCACTGATCTCAAGCTTTGAACTCTAGGTCCGGGACGCTAACGTATCGCACCGTTTTCATGGAGCGTCACCCTATGCCGTACCTCAACCTAGACCGACGCTTCGTGCAACGGAGGAAATACGACCAGGAGGAATTACTGAGGTCAGAATTCAGTGGTCGTAAAATGCCATGGGATGAGGTTCTGGCAAGCCGCTATGCGATTATCGTCGCACCGGCGAACTTCGGTAAAACCACTGAACTCAAAGAGCAGGCAAAGCGTGAACGGGCGGTGGGGAAATACGCGGTGTTTGTCGAGCTGCGCAAAGTGCTTGACCGGGGGGCCTTTGAGGACTCACTGATCCCGTCTGAAGTTGATGCCTTCGAGGCCTGGCAGCAGGCTCCTGATGCGCCAGTAACCCTGTTCATCGATTCCTTGGATGAGGCTTCGTCCAATCAGCGAGCCGATCTGCATCATGCCCTGAAGAAGGTGCTCACGGCGGTTCACTGGCCAACCAGTAACACCCATTGGGTCATCTCGACACGCCCGGCCGTACTCTCTCGGGATGTTTTGAGCCAGCTATCTGCGATCCTGGATGTTCCCCTCGAGGTCACCTCAACGGAGGAGACCGACCTCGGGCGGCTGCTTGGTGATGAAGCGGATAAGGGCATAACCACCCGGTTAAGCAGCAGCCAAGCCGCCTTGTCCATTTTCTCCATGGCTCCGCTTACCTCAAGCCAGGCCAAGACCTACCTGCAGCGTGCACATGAGGTTGATGATGCGGCCACACTCCTTGAGGTAGCCCACAATAAGGGCGTGCTTGGGTTCACGAAGAGCCCCGGCGGACTTGCGATCCTTGCCCACCTCGATCTGGCAAACCGCCAACCGGAATGTCTAACCGAGGTGTACAAGGGGGTGGTCCAGGCTGTCGAAATCCAACAAGGGCGCGACGATCGCCTGTCAACTGCTGGCACTCCCTCTGCACAGGTGGCTGTTGTAAGCAGAATTGCGGCAGCCTCAATTGTTTGTCAGCTGATGAACATCGAGATGCCCCCGGAACAGTTCGGCGTGGATGACGCGGTTCTTTCCGCGCGACTGATTGCAGGTACCCAGCACCCCGAGTCGGCCTTGCAGCAATTGCTGACATCGCAGTTATTCAGTGATGCTGGCCATCACCAGGTCAAGCTCTACCCTGAGGAACTCGTTCCGTTTCTTGCCGCGAAACATTTCGCATCGCGGGTTCAATCACCGGAAAATGCCAAACGCCTAGTCGATGCGTTTTCCTGGGACGCCCCTACGGGAGAACGCGGCGTACAGCGGCGGCTGCTGACAATGTTGGGTTGGCTGGCAACCTTGAGCGCCTATTGCCGCGCAGAGCTTTTGTCGCGGGACCCGCAAGTGGTCGCCTTTTTTGGTGACTTACGTAACCGGGACATCCCTAAGGCTGACGCACACGAGGCGATCAAGCGAAGTATTCAACTCGTGGCCACACAAGGGGATCGCCTTGGACGCAAACATTACGACCTCTCACCCGAAAACTACTGGCAGGTGGGCGCCAACGGCAACCTGCCATTGATCAGCAAGCTGTTCGAGCAATATGGTTCAAATTATCGCGCCCGAAGTGCGCTGATCAACATTGCGACCAACAGCCGGTCAGATATTCTGCGCCAGCAGGTGCTGAAGTCGTGCCAGGGTGACTTCGCCCTTCTCATGCAACAGCGACAGGGCCTCGACCTGTATTACCTACTGGACCTTGGCGTCAACGAGGACCTTCAAGGCATTGCAGCCGCGCTGATGGAGCAAGCTGCTCTCCATGAAAGCCTAATCTCCGCCTCGATCACCCGCCTGGCCTGGTCGCACCTGACGGTGGCTCAGATCGTTACCTTGATCGAAAGGCAGTTTGACCGGGGTCAAGGGGCTTTCCGCCTTACCTCCACCATCGCTGGTCCGGTTCTCGACGCTGCGGATGATCAGCAGGCCTATCAGCTGGCGCGATCGCTGGTAATTCGTTTGGTCCAGGACCGTCATCTGCCAGACGCCCGAAAGAAAGTCTATTCGGACTTCTCCGATCGTAGGATCAGTTTTGTGATCGATGTGCTGGCCTCGCTTATCACTCGATCAGGGAACCGCTATGAAGCCCGCGTGGTTCACCTTTGCCTCATCATTCGCCGGTATTTCCGCGAGTGCTTCTATGGATCGAGTGATTTTTCAGCTTTGCGCACAGCGCTTCACCAAAACCCGGCGGTCCGCCTAGAACTCCTTCGGAAAATTCTCAAGCTGACGCCCCCAGATGACGACCAGCTCAGGCAAGCAATTTTTGGTTTTGGCTTTATCTGTGAACCCACCTTGGAGGACGCCACGACGCTCATGTCAGACCCGCTGCGATCCGCGATTCTGGCGTTTCAAGAGGTCACCGCGGCTGGCAAAAAGCCCCGGCCAACGGCCAAGGAGATTCGCCAGAGCCGCTTGACCATTGACGCGTCATCACTGGCGACCCTGCACAAGGAAATTGAACTGATACGTGACGGCTCCGGAAGTCAAGCAATTGCCTGGTTGGTTGGCTGGCTTTTGCAGGCAAACACGTCGTCCCGCTACGGTGATGTCAGCATCGACCCGGTGGCGGAGGTCGGTGGCGCTGACCTGACAGCCGCATTCAAAGCCGGGCTGTCCACGCTTTGGCGTGATCAACTGCCAATGTTCAAGGAGGATGAACCAAGGTCCACTTACCACATCACGGCTGCTGGCTTACTGGGGCTAAGCCATGAGCTTCGCGACGGCACCGATTTGCCGACTTTGTCGGCGACCGAGGTAAGGCAGGCTATTCTATACGCTAGCTTTGAGATCAACGGATTTCCACAATGGTTCTGGCCTTTGGTCGACGCACACCAGACTGTGGCAATTGTCGAGTTACAGCAGCTGATCGCACGCGCGGATCGGGGGCCAACCTCCTTCGAACACGCAGAAGAGTTGCTTGTTAACTTAAATGGGGCACCGGAGCGAATTCAGCAAGAGCTGGCACCGGCGGCCTGGGCCTTCCTGCTTAAACAGCCACGGTGCAGAAACCACACCACCGAGTCGCTTCTCCGTCTGGTAAGCAATGTTCCAGGCACAACAACTCAGGACGTGTTTGAGGCACAGGCGGCGAGCCGACTTCAGGCGACATTCAGCACGGCCGTGCTTACTGATTCAGGTGAGGTCATCATTCAGCCCCCCCTGCTGGAAACAGTAGAGCAAAGTGTTATGTGGGGGGCTTTCTGGCTTACTGGCTACCCAGGTTCATTCAAATCCTATCTTGAGCGGTGGCTGGCTGACGCCAGGCCCCAAGCGCAGAGTTTTGTCTTTGAGTTGGCGGCCTACCTCGGAAAGGATTATGGGGCGAAAGTGATCGGGCTCGCCAAACGGAGTGACGACGGGGTTGACACGCTGGCAGCTCTTTACAGGTGGACCTTCGATATCGTCCGGCCAGAGAACGACATCGAGCATGCTGAAGGAAGTGTGTATACGCCAGGAAATCGGGATGCAGCCGAGCAACTGCGTGATGCGCTCATACCCGCTATTGCTGCAGCAGTGTCGACAAGAGCCTATGAAGCCCTCGACGCAATTCGCAAGGATGCGGGCGGCGAGCAAGCACAGTACCTGAGCAGTGTTTTGTTCGACATGCAGGAAGCACGTTTCAGTCGTTCGCCAGTGTTGCAAAGAGATTTTGACAAGTTCGATGACGACTTCAGGCAGCCAGTCGCCGGCACACTTTCGCTGGCGCTGGCCGTCCAGGAAGACCTCCTTGCCGTGAAGTACAGCATTGAAAAAGGTGAGTTCAGCCTTCGACGCTTCTTCAGTTCACTGATGTTTGCTCGAATCGAGTCGGATAAACCCAATGCGAAAGAGGAAGGCCTAGCGTTGGAAGCTGACTTCCAAGCCTTGCTTGGGAGTGAGATGAACCACCTTTCGGGGTCACGCTACACGGTCACGCTTGAGTCGGAGACTGCGGAGGCCACGCGACGGGACGTGTTGTGCCGGAAAGGTTCTGACTACGCATCCATCGAACTCAAAATGTCGTTTCGCTGGACCGTACCCCAGTATTTGGAGGCGCTTGAAGACCAACTGGTGGGTCAATACATGCGCAACCACAATGCGACCACGGGTTTTCTGGTCATCGTGCTGCAGGAGGTTAAAAAATGGCGGCACCCTGTGACCAAAAAGCTAATTAATTTCAAGGCACTGATTGAGCTTTTACAAGCCCGGGCCCTGGAGTTGGAAGGACAGGATCGCAGGCGATTTATTCGAGTCATCGGGATCGACGCAACGCCCCCGAAAAGCTTTCGAGACGCATAAAGGCAAGGGCGCCAACCACGAATGCGTGGCTGGCCATCCTATCGAGGTCGACCTCCTCCCAGAGGCCGGTAAAAACCGCCCTTCGGCGTTATGGCCAGGCCGCTCACGGTAAGCATCCTGCCAATCCACCCCCCTCCCAAAAAGGGGGGAGGCCCAAGATATACAACCATGTCATTTTCTCATTCGGAAGGGTCGCAAAGAAGTGATTTCTCCTACCCGGCGTGTGAGTCTGTCTGCCCTACTCTGCCATTTGCATCTTCTTAAAATTCTAAAAGGCAAAGGCAAAGAAACGTGTCGATTGTCCAAAAGCTGTCTGGCGGATCGCTGCGAAAAATGAGTAAAGCCCCCAAATATAAAAGGAATGATGTTTTCAATTCCTCATAGCCTGTGTTCCTGCCGACTACAGATCACCCAAGGCATGTACCCAATTTGACACTTTCATCATGTTGGAAGAAATTGATTAAGCGCCCCTCTCAACCTGCAATCCCAGTGACTGCACTTGCAGCCCAAACTCTCGACATGTCGATTTCATTTTTACCAACCGGCCATTTGCTCAGTCGATTACTGGGTGATGGTTTTTCGATAGGACTTAAAAATTGCTGACTCGCCCAGATAAAGACGCGCTTCGTGCGATGCTCGAAGCTCAAATTCAAGAAAAGCTACAGCACAACCCTGATGCGGTAACTACTTATGCAGCGAAGCCGGAACCGGAACGAAAGCCATACACGAGCAAGCCAACTGTTCAGGACAAGGCGTTCCACAAGGAGCTCGACCAGATGCGTGCGGATGCCGAAGCCGGAGTGATACATAAACCTAAGGAGGATCAGGTGGACGATGGTAAATCTAGCCTCGCGCTCGATGATTACCCTGGTTTAAAAGAGGCAGGTTCTGCATCAAATCAGTGGTGACGTTTTGGCGCGTGTCCTGTGGTAATCGGTCCCAACGGGGTAGACAGCCCTCCCTTCACGACCGACCGCTATCGGTTGATTCTGTTGAAAAAGTAGCTCCCCTGTCTGGCCTGCGGCAAAATCTCTGCATTGGCCAGCAGGGAAGCGCGCAGCATGATGGGACAGTTATCGAGTGGGCAGGAGCGACTGTTTTACTCGTTCAACCTTGAAGATCACATCCCAGCCAATCACCTTCTGCGCAGCATTGATCAATGTCTCGATCTGAGCGACCTGCGCCATTACCTCGCCGATTTCTATAGCCCGATTGGGCGTCCGTCGATTGATCCTGAACTGATGATCCGCATGCTGATCGTCGGCTACTGCTACGGCATTCGCTCAGAGCGGCGATTGTGCGAACAGGCCCATTTGAACCTGGCATATCGCTGGTTCTGCCGGTTGAGCCTTGAGGATGAAGTCCCCAACCACTCGACCTTTTCCAAAAATCGACACGGCCGTTTTCGGGACAGTGATCTGTTTCGCTGGTTGTTCAATGAAGTGCTGCGTCGCTGCATGGACGCAGGCTTGGTTAAAGGCGAAGGATTTGCCGTGGACGCCAGCATCATTAAAGCGGATGCCAGTCGGCAGCGCGGCGTACCGGGTGATGAACCGGTCAACTGGAGCGATCCGGCCCTGAGCACCCGCGCCGTGCGTGAGTACCTTGAAGGCCTCGATGAAGAGGCTCTGGCCGAAACGCTACCGAAGCGCCTGTCGCTGACGGATCCTCAGGCCCGCTGGACCGCTGCTCCAGGCGGCCCAGCTTTCTACGCTTACTTCACGAATTATCTGATCGATACCGAGCACGGCGTGATCATGGATGTGGAACCCACACCGGCTCATCGAACCGCAGAAGTCGAGAGCACCAAGACGATGATCGATCGGGTCGAAGCGCAGTTCGACATCAAGCCGGAACGCCTCATTGGCGACACCGCTTACGGTACAGCGCCGATGCTGGCCTGGATGGTGGAGGAAAAAGACATCGAGCCGCATGTGCCGGTGTGGGACAAAACTGAGCGCAAGAACGACAGCTTTTCGAGTAACGATTTCCACTGGAATGAAGAGGCCGAGGAATACCGCTGCCCAGCCGGCAACGTATTACGCAGCGAATGGCGAGTCTTCAAGAACGAGCGTTCGCACGTCACCAAAGCCAACACATCATCTTCCGATCCAGACAGACCGACTGCGCGACGTGTCCGATGAAAGCCAAGTGCTGCCCGAACACTGCGTTTCGCAAGATCGCCCGCAGCGTCAATGAAGCCGCTCGGGATGTGGCTCGGCGCATTGCAGCAACGCCGGCATATCAGCGCTCTCGCCACGAACGTAAAAAGGTCGAAATGTTGTTTGCCCACCTCAAGCGCATCCTGAAATTGGATCGCTTGCGACTACGTGGCCTGAGTGACGCGACCGATGAATTCACGCTGGCCGCTGCGGTGCAGAACCTGCGACGGCTGGCCAAATTTTCATCTCAAGGGCCACCAGTCACGGGATAGGTGCGCCTGCACCAAGCAAAAAACCTCAAACTAACCCACTAACAGAGCAGCAAAGGCCAACGAAGGTCCGAAAAACCACTCCATGTGGTGAGTAGGTTCTCCGGTGGTGGTCGTGCCTGAGTTCAGGCGATCTGAAAATCCGACTTTTTCAACAGAATCGGCCAAAAGCTGCCGTTCGCGACAAGCTGCTTACGACTCAAAGCACAAATTTGAACAGATTAAGGTCTACTACTGTTACGTAGAGTGCCGAGTTGCCCCATCAATTGCGTTACCAAAAGATGGGCGTAGCGTTCGCTCCGTTCCTGTCGATGAACTGTGAGGGAGCACCGTTCTTAACAGCTCCCTGCCCGTTAATACGAAAGTTCGATGTCATCAGCACGCAAGCATTGACTGCGCGGGTGACCCCTACGTAATGCAGATTTAGGCATTGGATTTCATTCTCGAAAATAACCACAGCGCTCGTCGTCGCTCTCGGTGATGCCCGCCAGTTTGCCAATGGCCGACAATTGGCGGCCTCACTAGGGCTGACACCCAGACAACACAGTTCTGGCGGTAAGGATCGATTGCTCGGTATCAGCAAGCGCGGTGATGCGTATCTGCGAACACTGATGGTGCATGGCGCGCGCTCGGCGCTACGCACAGCCAAATCCAAAGAGGATCGACTCAGCCAGTGGGCCGTTCGTTTAGCCGAGCGATCACATCCCAATGTGGCCGCTATTGCACTGGCCAACAAAACTGCACGCATGGCTTGGGCGATGCTGCGTCACGGCACTGATTACCAACCGGATCAGGCAGCGGCCTGATCTATTTACCCGACGTGTTCCACGAGAGAAACAACTCTTAACCACGATTGCAAAGCAACCTGAACGATGGCAAACCGGTCGAACCGGCGTCGGCAAAACCCTCTAATGTCTAAGTGCGAAAAGCACGAAAAAACACTCGGGAGCTGACGCGCGAATAGCCCATCATGGCCCTGCATCGAAACGATGCTGTATTTAGAGGCCGAATATACGTGTGCAGTCGGCGCGGGAGCCAAAGCAAAAGAGCTTGCAATGAGGAGGAGTCCATATACAGTCATTGGTAAACAATCTGTTTACTGGGCATTTTGGGCAGTTACTTCGACTGCTGAAAACGTATCGATTCTGCGCTTCTAGGGATGGTCTGAAGTAGTCACGCTTTTCTGGCTGACTTCAGCCTCCGCTGATTTTGAAAACGGCGAATCGACCAAAACGATCAGATCATCCGCTTATTTCTGAGCTTTTAGCCGCCGCGAGCACCTCGCAACGGTCATTTCCCACATTACAGGCGCACCTCTCCTGTACTGGTCAGTAAATGTCGGCGTGCCATCCACAGATTCGACAGAGCGAATAGCGTCACCAGTTGCGCGGTGTTTTTGGCCAGGCCACGGAAGCGCGTTTTCACAAAACCGAACTGGCGCTTGACCACCCGAAACGGGTGCTCGACTTTGGCGCGTACCTGGGCCTTGGCCTTCTCGATCTTGCGCTTGGCTTTGTATAGAGCGCTACGCTTACCCAGCTTCTTGTAAGTACTGCGGCGTGCCGCGATCTGCCAGATCACCTCGCGCCCATCATGCTCGGTACGTTTCTCGACGCCGGTATAACCGGCATCGGCGCAGACCACGTTCTCCGCACCGTGTAGCAGTTTGTCGACCTGAGTGACATCCGCCACGTTGGCGGCTGTGCCCACCACGCTGTGCACCAGACCTGACTCGTCATCCACACCGATGTGCGCTTTCATGCCGAAATAGTACTGGTTGCCCTTCTTGGTTTGGTGCATTTCTGGATCGCGTTTACCGTCCTTGTTCTTGGTCGAGCTGGGCGCATTGATCAGCGTGGCATCGACAATGGTGCCTTGGCGCAACGACAACCCTCGGTCACCCAAATAGCCATTGATCACGGCCAGGATGCCGGCAGCTAGCTCGTGTTTCTCCAGCAGTCGGCGGAAGTTGAGGATGGTGGTTTCGTCGGGAATACGCTCCAGATTCAGCCCGGCGAACTGCCGCAGGATGGTGGTCTCGTACAGCGCTTCCTCCATCGCTGGATCGCTGTAACCGAACCAATTCTGCATCAAATGTACACGCAGCATCGTCATCAACGGATAAGCCGGACGACCGCCTTCACCCTTCGGGTAGAACGGCTCGATCAGTTTGATCAAGCCGTTCCACGGCACCACCTGATCCATCTCGATCAAGAACAACTCTTTGCGGGTCTGCTTACGCTTGCCTGCGTACTCGGCGTCAGCGAAGGTCATCTGTTTCATCGGAAAACTCGGCGGGTGGAGTCCTGGTATTTTGCCAAAATCAGGAAGTCTTCTTCAGAATTTCCCTAAAAATATGGAGAACCGAACATCACTCGGCGGTATCTGCTTCGTCAGGTAGATTGACCGTGTTGACCATCCGCGTAATGACGATAGACAGCCAGTGAGTCAGCCTACTCCGTCGTGGAATGTCGTTAGTGAATCTCTGTCCGGAATCGACTGAGATGGCAACAATCTGCCCTCGAGGGATATTGGTTCCCTCACTGATCACTCCTACATCAACTATTCAGCAACAGAGGGCAGTTGATTTTTATCAACTGTGGGCGCGACGGGTTGCCCTTTCAGTCGAGCCCGGGCAGTGGCTTGACGATCGTCAAACTGCACGGCCCGCGGTTCAGTACGCTCTCGGCGGTACTGCCGATCAACCGCATAGCAATCACCGCGCAATTGGAGTTGATTGACCTCAATCCGAAAAAAGCACCTCTATCAAGTTGTCCAACGATCGCAGGACCGGCTCGGCCCCACGCCGGGGCCTGGGTCTACCGTCCACCGCACCGCCCCCACCCCCCGCACGGAGGGTGCCTGCAAAAGCCTCCCTGTGCGAGACGAATGGTTCCAGTTGCGCCGCACAGACTAGCACTGCAGCCATTGGATGCGCAGGCTCGGCGATCAGCAGGATGCTGCTATCGGCTTGCCAAACAGAATAAGCGTGGGAAATGAGACTATTTCAGGCCTTTCCTGAGGCCCCGCGCAGAAAACTCAACCTAAAATATAATGCTAAGCCGCCAAGCGGGGTGGTATTGGCGGTACCAAAGTCGCATTCGCCTTTGCGAATCGCTCAGATTTACAAGACATCCAGTTTAGGCACTATGCTAGCCTCATCAAAAAAGTCGACCACAAGCCGATTGAATCGGTCGGCCTGCTCAATTTGCGTCCAGTGCCCACAATGCCCGAAAACATGCAACTGCGCACTCTCGATGAGTTCGACTAAACGCAGACTGCTGGATAGCGGAATCACCTGATCCTCACGCCCATGAATAATCAGTGTCTCGTTGGAAAGCCCTTTTATATCTGCATCCGAACTAGCCAGCGCGGCTACCCAGCGCTGACGCGGTGCTGGAAACATGCGGGAAAAAGATTCCTGGAAG
>NZ_JBXAHO010000066.1:0-18178 GCF_058795195.1 Pseudomonas sp. GW823-FHT06B06
GGACGCCGGTTTAGCCGCGCTGGGCCAGGGACGGCCCATCGCGGCGACCCACGGAGCAATGCCGGAGTGAGGGCATGCCGAGCCCTAGCGAGGTACCGAGTGGTGGGGCAAAAGCGTTTGGTTACTTTGCGCTTTTCAAAGTGACCCGCTGTAAAAGCGGAACCAAAAGTGGCCGTTACCGCAGCAACGGATATGTACTCAGACAACAATCTCCCACAGAGGATCGCGGACACGCCAGTAACCAGGCCGGCTGTCAGGCCGCCTTCGTGCCTACATCAACAAATGCCCGCGCAAGTCCCCCATCATGTCCAGGTGTGAATAATCACGAAAGCTGAACCGCCAGACCCCGTCGACACGTTCGAATTCATCCAGGTAACGCCCGGCGGCGATGGGTTGCAGGGTTAGCGTGTCGGTAGCCTGCAGCACGGTGTAGCAGGCGCGAACCGTGGCGGTTCCGGAGGCTTCATCGATGTCGACGATGGGGTTGCTGATGACGTGTCGGGTGCGCGGAGTGCCGCAGGGGTAGAGCTTGATGCGTTGCTGCCAGATCCCCAGCAGGGCGGTGTGATCAATGCACTTGTCCTGGCTGCTTACCTTGATACGGGCGTGACGAAACAGCTCGGCGGCCTCGACCAGCTGGCCGCTGTCCAGGTGCTCGGCGTAACGGTAGAGCAGGTTGCAGATCTGTACGGCGCTGGTACTCATGGTGATCCTCATGAGAAAACGTTTTTCACGCGATCCCGGTAAAACAGATAACGCGATACTTGTAGGAGCAAGCCTGCTCGCGATGGAGGTCAACGATGACGCGGGGAGCCTGACGCCCCGCGGTGCTATCAGGTTTTTCGCGAGCAGGCTCGCTCCTACAGGTAATGCTTCATACATTTTTCCCGGGAATGCAAGACGAACCCTTAAAAAAGCCGCTGGAACCTGGCGAGGTTGCAGCGGCGTGATGGTGCGGGAAAGGGTCAGGCCGTCACGGCACGGACCGGTGCAAGGTGCGCAGCCGGGCTCTTCATCTGTTGGCGATAACGGGGCAGTGCAAAGGCCAGGAATACGCTGGCCAGCATCAGCATGGACACCGACGAAGCCAGGGCATAACGCAGGGATTCACTGCCCAGGGTCGGCACGAAGAAATCGCTGAGCATGCCGACGAACAGCGGCCCGATACCGACGCCCAGCAGGGTCATCGACATGACGAAAATGGCCGTGGCCTGGGCCAGTCGCGTGGCCGGGAACAGGTGGGTGATCGCGCTCAGGCACGGTGTTGCCCACCACACACCGAAAAAGGCGAATGCGCTGTAGAACAGGAACGCCTGGGGTACTGCGATGTTGCCGATATGGAATGCCGTGCCTTGGGGCCAGAGGAAGTACGCCAGGGCGAAGGGAATGCTGATCAGCGTACCCAACAACGGCACGCCGATTTGCCAGCCGACATCGCGACGCGCCATGCGGTCGGTAACCATGCCGCACAGCAGGGTGCCGAAGGTCGCACCGGTACCTCCCACTACACCGACCAGGAATCCGGCTTCCTGCAGGTTGAGACCGTGGGAGCGGATCAGGAAACTCGGGCTCCAGGTGCCAATCGCGTAACCGGCAATCGCCGCCGCGCCGCCGGTGAGTACCAGGCACAGGAACGAGGGCATGCGAAACAGCTCGACCAGGGTCTTGAGCCAGCCATCCTGTTGCATCGCGAGATGGGCCTGCGGCACTACGCGCTTGGGCGTGCGCACGGTCAGCAGCAAAAGCAGGCCCAGGAAGATCCCGGGTGCGCCGATCAGCAAGAAGGCGTAGCGCCAACCGTGGTGCTGGGCAATCCAGCCACCCAGGCCCAAGCCGACGATCGCCCCCAGGCTGGAACCGAGCATCAGCACCGACAGGGCAGTGGATCGGCGGTTCGCCGGGTACAAGTCCGAGACCATCGCCACCGAAGGCGCAGTGCCACCGGCCTCACCGACCGCCACGCCGATCCGCGCCAACACCAGGGTCAGGAAGTTGCCGGCCATGCCGCACAGCATGGTCATCAGGCTCCAGGCGATACAGCTGAAGGCGATCACCGGCTTGCGTCCGATGCGGTCTGAGAGGCGCCCCAGCGGGAAGCCGAACACGGTGTAGAACACCGCGAAGGTCACGCCCGAAAGCAGGCCGATGCCGGTATCGGAGATGCCGAATTCGAGCTTCACCGGCTCAATCAGGATCGCCATCAACTGGCGGTCGATGTAGTTGAACACGTAGATGCTGGCGAGCACGAACAACGCATAGTGCGTTCGCCATGTCACGGGGGTGGATTGGTTCACTGCGGGTGCTCCCGGTTTTGTTCTAGTTGTCGCGATGCTGGGCTTGTCCCGGTTTTTTCTCATCGTCCGTTCAGACCATCTTTTTCGCCCCGGAACGGTTCACTCGTAGGAGCCAGGCTTGCCGGCGAAGAACGATGACGCGGTATGAAAGGGACACCGCGGTGTTCCGATCGTCTGTAGGAGCGAGCGGGGGTCGATCCGACTTGCCCGCGAACCAGGCGCCTCGGTACATCTGCCAAACCGCGTCATCGTTCTTCGCGGGCAAGCCTCGCTCCCACAGGCGGTGTGTCAGATACACCGCAGCGTCCCTTTCGCCGGCAAGCCTGGCTCCTACGGAACCGTACAGACGATGCGGTATCGGGTTCGTCCTGTCGATAGCGAACCTAGTCTTGTCGGACGATGTTTCGCCCGCGCTCACGATCAATCATTCAGCCCATATCCGCTGGTGTGCCAGCGCTTGCCCACACTGTGGCAAGCCCTCAGGCCGCCAGAAAACAATAAGAAGCTGAGGAATTGCAATGAGCGTCTTGTTCGAGCCGGTCGCCCTGGGCGAACTGCAACTGGCCAACCGCATTGTCATGGCCCCCATGACTCGCAGTCGCGCCCTTGCCGATGCGGTGCCCGGCAGCGCCATGGTCGAGTACTACCGCCAGCGTGCCAGTGCCGGGTTGATCGTGGCGGAAGGCACCGCGCCGTCCGCCAGCGGCCTGGGCTATTGCCGCACCCCAGCCATCTACACCGGCGAACAGATCGCCGGCTGGCAGCAGGTCACCGAGGCGGTGCATGCCGAGGGTGGGCGCATCGTCCTGCAACTGATGCACGTCGGCCGCGCCGCCAGTCGGCACAACAAGCCGACATGGGCCGCCACGGTGGCACCTTCGGCGCTGCGTGCGCGCACCCAGGTGTTCAGCGATGCCGCGGGCCTGGTGGACACCGACGAGCCACAGGCGCTGACCTTGCAAGGCATTGGCGATGTGATCGAAGACTATCGCCAGGCCGCGTTGAATGCGCGTCAGGCCGGTTTCGACGGTGTCGAGCTGCACTGCACCAGCGGTTATCTGCCGATGCAATTCATGGCCTCCGGCAGCAACCAGCGCAGTGATGCCTACGGCGGTGACGCGAAGGGGCGGGTGCGTTTTGCCAAGGAAGTGATCGAAGCCATGGCGACTGCGATCGGCGCCGGCCGCGTTGGCTTTCGCCTGTGCCCCGGCAACCCCTACAACGACATCGACGACCGCGATCCGGCCGAGACGGCGGCCGCCTTGTGTGAAGCCGTGGCGCCGTTGGGCCTGGCGTACCTGCACATCATGCGCTCGCCCCTGGCTGACCTCGATGCCTTCGCCCTGGCGCGCCGGCACAGCCCCCATGCGTTGATTCTCAACGATGGTTTCGACGGCCTTTCGGCCAGCGCCGCTCTCGCGTCGGGCGAGGGGGCTGCCGTGTCGTTCGGTCGTCACTTTATTGCCAACCCCGATCTGGTGGAGCGCTTGAAGCGGGGCCTGCCGCTCAGTGGTTTCGACCGCAAGACCCTCTACACGCCAGGCCCGGCCGGCTACTCGGACTACTCCGCCTATCAAGCGATCGCCCAGGAGGTGGCGCAATGAACCTGAACGACCTGACCGGCGTCCTGCCGACCCACCCCGTGCCTCGGGAGCAAACCCAGGCGCTGCTCGACCAGCGTTCGGCCGCCGCCGGGCTGATCAAGCCGAGCGATCGTTACACCCTGGCCGACCGACTGGAACACCAGGCGCGTGAACAGGGCGATCGCCCGTTCCTGATCTACAACGAGCAGACCTTGAGCTACTTGGAGGTCGATGCGCGGGCCAATCAGATGGCCCACACGTTTTATGCCAATGGCCTGCGTGCCGGCGATGTCTGCGCCCTGGCCATGGAAAACCGCCCCTCGTTCTTCTGCACCTGGTTTGGCCTGGTCAAGCTCGGGGTGGTGGTGGCATTCATCAACACTCAGGTCAGCGGTCGCGCGCTGCTGCATGCGTTGCAAACCACCGAAGCCAAGGCGTTGGTGACAGGCGAAGAATGCCTGGCCAATGTGCAGGCCACCGAAGGGTTTCCGGACCTGCCGTGCTGGCTGATACGCGACGCGGAAAATCCCTGGAGTGGCCCGCTGCCCAAGGGCGTCGACGGGCATTTCGATGCGCGCCTGGAGAAAGCCCCGCGCACGCCGTTTCCCCGCGATATCCGCGCGCACATCGAAGCGCAGGCCGCGACCCTGCTGATCTTCACCTCGGGCACCACCGGCTTGCCCAAGGCGGCGCGCTACAGCCATATGCGCTGGATGTCCTCGGGCGATGTGATGGAAGTGACCCTGCAAGCTACCCGCGAGGATGTGTTCTATTGCTGCCTGCCGTTGTACCACGGCGCCGCGGCCACGTCGGTGACCTCTACCGCGCTGCGGGTGGGCGCTGCCATCGTGGTGCGCCGCAAGTTCAGCGTGCGAGAGTTCTGGAAGGACGTCGCGCGTCATCAGATCAGCATCTTCCAGTATATCGGTGAGATCTGCCGCTACCTGCTCAATCAGCCGGTGCAAACGGGTGAGCGCGAGCACAGTCTGCGTTGCATGCTCGGTGCCGGTCTGTCGCCGGACTCCTGGCAGCGCTGGCTGGAGCGCTTCGGTCCGATCCAGGTGTTCGAGGGTTGGGGCGCCACCGAGGCCAATACCACGGTGATCAACGTCGACAACTATTTCGGTTCCTGCGGCCGGGTACCCGACTGGAGCAAAACCAACCTGCGGCTGGTGCGTTACGACATCGAAAACGACTGCCATCCACGGGACGAAAACGGTTTCTATCAAGTTTGCAAAGTGGGTGAGATTGGCGAGGCCATGGGCTTTATCGTCGATCACCCGGAGATCGGTGGCGGACGTTTCGAGGGCTACACCTCAAGCGAGGCTACCGAAAGCAAGATTCGCCGCAATGTGTTTCGCGAGGGCGATGCCTACTGGAGCTCCGGCGACTTGCTGCGCGAGGACGCCGACGGTTACTGCTACTTCGTCGACCGCATCGGCGATACCTATCGCTGGAAGAGCGAGAACGTGTCGACCCTGGAAGTGGCGGACGCCCTGAGCGATCTGTCGGGCCTGGAGCTGATCAACGTCTATGGCGTCCAGGTACCGGGCCATGAAGGACGCGCCGGCATGGCCGCCGTGCTCATGCAGGAAGGCCAGGCGTTCGATCCGGACGCTCTGTACCGCCTGACCGAAACGCGCTTGCCGCGCTATGCGACCCCGGTGTTCGTGCGAGTCACCCAGTCGGCAGACCTGACGGCCAGCTTCAAGCTGCGCAAGGTCGATCTGCAACGCCAGGGCTATTGCCCGAGCCTGTGCAGCGATCCGCTGTTCATTCGCGACGACCAGGCGCGCACCTATGTGCCCTACTCGGTAGAGGCCCTGACGCGCGCCGGCCTCACGCCCTTTTCGGTGGCCAACCATGGCTGACCTCGACGACAACGGTCACGAACTGCGCGGCGGCCTGCGGTATCCATGGCCGCAGGCGCCCGATCGCGGGCAGGTGCGCGAAGTGGCGCCGGGCGTGTGGTGGCTGCGCATGCCGCTGCCGTTTCGCCTGGACCACATCAACCTCTATCTGCTGCGTCACACCGATGGCTGGGTGGCGGTCGACACCGGCATGAATACCGACCAGACCCGCGAAGTCTGGGAACGGGTGTTCAGTGAAGTGTGCGACGGGCTGCCATTGTTGGCGGTGGTCTGCACGCACTTTCACTCTGACCATGCCGGCGTGGCCGCGTGGCTTTCGGAGCGCTTTCAATGCCCGGTGTATATGACCGCCAGCGAGTTCCAGGCGCTGCACCTCAAGTTTCCCGCCGGTCAACCACCGGGCTGGGACTTCCTCGACTTCTACCGCAAGGCCGGCGTGGCTGACGAGCAAAGCACCGAGATGTTCGCGGTGATGAGCAATGCCCATTTTCTGCCCGCGCCGCTGAACCATTACCGCCGTTTGCGCGAGGGCAGCCTCCTGAATATCGGTGGCCGCACCTGGCAGGTGGTCATCGGCCGCGGTCACTCGCCGGAGCATGCCTGTCTGTATGCCGCCGATGACGGCTTGCTGATCTCCGGCGACCAGGTGTTGCCACGCATCACCTCCACCGTCGGCGTACATGCCACGGAGCCGTTGGCCAACCCGCTGGGCGACTGGCTCGATTCCATCGAGCATTTGCGCAGCGTGCCCGACAGCGTGCTGGTGCTGCCGGCGCACGAGCGGCCGTTTTTCAATTTGCATGAACGCCTGGATCAGCTGGACGCCCATCACCGCGGGCATCTGGCGCAGATGCTGGCCAACTGTGACGAGCCGCGCACCGTGCTCGAGCTCATGGCTGTGCTGTTCCCCAGGCTGTCGGGTCGTTTCGACGAACTGATGGCGCTTGGCGAAACGTTGGCCCATGCCAACTACCTGGTGGCCGAAGGGTCGCTTGCGCGGGAAGAGGACCGGGGGTGTTTTCGCTACCGGCGTGCTGTAAGGGGAGCGTGCCCGGTTACACCGCTCAACGTGTTTTGAGCGGATGGCACGGCAGCAGTGTTGAACATTCCAGGCAGCCAACCGGTTGCCCTTGAGGAGAATCAGTGTGATCAACAACAACAAAAATAACGCTAAGGTCATGGTTTCGAGCGCATTTCAGGTCAGCAGCCTGGCGGCGGCGATTGCGCTGGTGACCACGCCGGTATGGGCCGGCGATACGATCGAATTCGACAACGGTTTGACCATGGACTGGTCGGTGACCACCAGCTATGGCATCGGTGTGCGCACCGGCAGTCAGAGCGATCGCTTGCTGACGGTCAACGCCGACGATGCCAACCGCAACTTCGATAGTGGCAGCCTGACCACCAACCGTGTGGGCGCGCTGGGCGAAATAATCCTGCGCAAGGACAACTATGGCGCCGTGGTGCGCGGCAGTACCTTCTACGACGACGTCTACCACAGCGGGAACGATAACGACTCGCCCGCCACCGTGAACAAAACCGGCAGCAATGACGAGTTCACCAGTGATACCCGTTACTACAGCGGCGGACGTAGCAAACTGCTGGATGCCTATGTGTTCAGCGGCTGGCGCTTTGACAACGACACCATGCTGGACGTCAAGGCCGGGCGGCATATCGAATCCTGGGGCGAAAGTTTGTTCTACCCGGGTGTGAATGGCGTACAAAACCCGTCTGACGCGGTAAAAGCGTCCCAGCCGGGTGTCGAGGTCAAGGAAATACTCTTGCCGGTGGGCCAGTTCTCCGGCTCGTTCCGACTGAACCCCCAGCTGACGTTCGGTGCATATGTGCAATACGAATGGAAGGGCACCGAACTGCCGCCGGTGGGTAGCTACCTATCGAGCAGTGACGTGGTTGGCCCCGGTCGCGAGTTCATCTACGCCAACGGCCAGAAGATCGCTTACCGCGGCACCGACGAACCGCGCGATAGCGGCCAGTGGGGCGTGCAGGTGCGCTACCGCCCGGTACCGGCCATCGAGCTGTCGTTGTTCCACGTCAACTACCACGACAAGAACCCGGCCACCGCTCTGGTCGGCTACGACCCGCGGCCGGTGGGCGGTGGCCTCAACGCCTTCGTCAGCAATGGTTACCGGATCAAGTACTTTGAAGACATCAAGCTGACCGGCATCGCCGCCTCGACCAAGATCGGCGACACCCAGTTCGGCGCCGAATGGTCGTACCGCGACGGTGCGCCAGTGATGGTCAATACCGGCCTTGGCGCGGTGCCGTCCAAAGGCAAGGGCCAGCAAATGCAGCTATCGGCGCTCCGGATCCTGGGGAACCGCCCCTGGGCCAGCCAGACCACCCTGACTGCCGAAATCATCCGTGTGCAGGTCGACAGCGTTGAATCCACTTCGGCGGCGCCCAACCTGCAAGGCGTGAACCTATTACCCTCCTTGGCACCTCTAGTGGCCTCTTCCGATGACTACACCTACAGCACAGCCGCGGGTTACCGCACCAAGTCTTCCAGCGCCTACACCGTGGGCGCATCGTTCAGTTATCCGGGAGTTTTCCAAGGCTGGGATCTGGAAGTCCCCTTCAGTTTCTCCAACGTCTTCAGCGGCTCCACGCCCATGGCCGGAAGCATCTCCGGCGTCGCCGGTGACCGACGCCTGAGCGCGGGCACGACCTTCAAGTACCTGGGCAACCTGGAACTCGGCTTGAGATACATCTCTTATCTGGGTGCAGCTGATCCGATCGACCGTCCGTTCGCCGACCGCGACTACGCCACGTTCTCGATGAAATACACCTTCTGATCGACCCCCCAAGATCCGGGTCGCCGTGGTGTGCCCGGAGCTTCAACACAACCTGGAATAGGCCGCAGCTGAACGCTTCGGCATGGAGGCACTATGGGACTCAAAGGGCATGCGGCCATCGTTGGCAGCGCACAATACAAACCGGAAAAATATTCGACCGCGCCCAAGATGTTTCACCTCGAGCAAGTCGCCGACCTGGCGGCACAGGCCCTGCGCGATGCCGGGCTGAAGGCCTCGGACCTCGATGGGCTGGTGATCAACGGCCCGCACTTTCACGAGGCTTCGGTGTTCGTACCGGCGATGGCCGCCGAATACCTGGGCCTGCGATTGAACTTCGCCGAAGTGGTGGACCTGGGTGGATGCACCTCGGTAGGCATGGTCTGGCGCGCTGCCGCCGCCATCGAACTGGGGCTGTGCCAGGCCGTGCTGTGCGTCATTCCTGCGCGCATGGCGCCGCTGGGACCCGACGAAGATCCCGGCTGGATGGCCCGCTCCATGCGTTTCGGCGGACACAGCACCGCGTTTGGCGCGCCTGAAGCCGAGTTCGACCTGCCTTATGGGCACATGGGCCAGAACACCGGCTACGCGATGATCGCCCAGCGTTATGCCGCTCAGTACGACTACGACCAGCGGGCGATGGCCAAGATCGCCGTCGACCAGCGCACCAATGCCTTGGCCAACCCGCAAGCCATGTTCTATGGCCAGCCGTTGACCATCGAGCAGGTCCTGGCGAGCAAAATGGTCGCCGACCCTCTCCACGTCCTCGAGATCGTCATGCCGGTGGCCGGTGGCGCCGCGCTGATCATCACCAACAAGGAAGTGGCGGCACGGGCCCGCAAACGCCCGGCCTTCATTACCGGCTTTGGCGAGCACCTGGCATTCAAGTCGCCATCGTATGCCGAGGACATGCTGCGCACGCCGATTGGCCCGGCTTCCGAGCGGGCCTTTGCCATGGCGGGCCTCAAGCCCAAGGACGTCGATGCCGCACAGATCTACGACTGCTACACCATCACCACTTTGCTGACCCTGGAAGACGCCGGTTTCTGTGGCAAGGGCGAGGGCATGGCCTTCGTGCGTGAACACGACCTGACCTGGCGAGGCGACTTCCCGATGAACACCCACGGCGGGCAACTCAGTTTCGGCCAGTCGGCCTCGGCCGGTGGCATGAGCCAGGTGATCGAGGCGGTGACGCAGATCGCCGGCACTGCCGGCGAGCGCCAACTGGGGCGCTGCGACAGCGTCTACGTCTCCGGCACCGGCGGCGTGATGAGCGAGCAGGGCGCATTGATACTTCAGGGAGCATAAGCACATGTCCAACAACAAACCGATGCCGGTCGCGACGCAGATCTCCGCACCGTTCTGGGAGGGCCTGAAGGCTCGCCGCCTGTTGATCCAGCAATGCAATGCCTGTACGCACTGGAATTTCTACCCGCGCCGGCATTGCCCGGTGTGCCTGGAACATGATTTGGCCTGGCGCGAAGTCGACGGCGCCGCGACGCTGTACAGCTACACGGTGACGCGCATTGCCACCTTGCCCGATTTCATGGATGAAATGCCGCAGAAGCTGGCAGTAGTAGAGCTGGCCCAAGGGGTGCGCATCAACACCAACCTGGTGGGCCTCGAAGAAGACGAAATCCGCATCGGCATGGCCTTGCAGCCGGTGTTCGCCGAAGTCGATGCCAAGGGTAACCGCCTGCTGCGTTTCACCGGGGTGGACAAGGACGCGGCGAGCCTTGAGCCGCTGCCCGCGCAGGACTGCGAACCGGCGCCGGTGGCGTCGGAGCAACCGCCCGTGCGGCAGATTGACCTCAATGATGAAGCGGCCTTGCAGGCCCTGGTCAGCGATCAGTTCAGCGACTGGAGCAACGTGGTGGTGGTCGACCAGGCGCTGATCGACGCCTTCGCCCAGTTGTCGGGCGACGATTACTGGATCCATACCGATCCGGAACGCGCCCGCCTGCAAAGCCCGTTCGGCGGCACGATCGCCCACGGCGCGCTGGTGCAGGTGCTGCAGTCACGGATGAAACTGGCACTGGGCTTCGAAATCAGTGGTTTCACCACCCAGGTCAACTACGGCTCCGACCGCCTGCGCTTCCCGGCGCCAGTACCGGCCGGCTCGCGCATCCATTCGCGGGCGCGGGTGAAAAAGGTCGATCTGTCGGCCCGTGGCACCCAGCTGACCCTGGAACTCACCACCCACGTGGTGGGCCAGGACCGGCCGTCGGTGATCAACGACCTGGTCATCCTGTACCTCGCCTGATCGCCACCGGAGCCATTGAATGGGTGAGGTCCTGTGGGAGCGAGCCTGCTCGCGAAAGCGTTAGATCAGTTGACCTGGATGGCGACTGGCATGGCCTCTTCGCGAGCAGGCTCGCTCCCACAATTGGATCGTGGACAGTCCTGCAATCAGGTCGACTGGCAGGCCGTTTGCCTTTGCTTTTGCTCTGCTTTGGTTTTTGATTTTTTGCCCCCGAGTGCAGGTTCTGCCCAGCGCGGCGGGCCCTGTAGGAGCAGCCGGTCGACGCTCGAATGCTCGCGAAAAACCTGAGAGCACCGCGGGATGTCAGGCTCCCCGCGTCATCGTTGACCTCCATCGCAGAGCATGCTCGCTCCGACGGGGGATCGAATACTCCCGCAAAAAAACCAAGTCCCGACCGCCACGCCATTTGCGCCAATCCATAAGCCATTTGGACGATGTGTGACCCACCCCTTGCGCCGACTATTGCCCCGGAGGCGACGCCCGATTCGGTTGCCTCGCATGCCCTGGCGCCTGACAAGAACAAGAGGATTGGCCTATGACTTGCCCTATGCACGCGTGCCCCGAACAGGAGCGTTGCTCATGCGCTCTGTGATCGGCTACTTGGTCTGCCTGGTGGTCGCCCTGACCATCGGCTACACCTTTTCCCCAAAATCTCCACCGCAGGCAGAACTGTTGGCCACACGCCCGGACCGGGTGCAGATCAACGGTCTGCTCAACCTTGGCTCGCGCGTGGTCGCCGTGGGCGAGCGCGGCAGCATCCTGCTCAGCGACGACCAGGGCGTCAGCTGGCAGCCCGCCAGTGTCGCCCCGCAACGCGATGCCACCTTGACTGCCCTGGTGGCGCTGGACCCGCAGCGCTTGCTGGCGGTGGGGCATGACGGCTTGATCCTGCGTTCCACGGACGCCGGCAGCCATTGGCAGGAAATTCGCTACGACAGCGATTTGGGCGAGCCATTGCTGGGGATCTGGAGCAGCGGTGGCGACAACGTCATGGCGTTCGGCAGCTTTGGCAAGTTCTATCAATCTTCCGATGCCGGACAGACCTGGACACCGCAGGTCCTGGACATCGACAGCGCACACCTCAACAGCATGGCCGGTGGCGACGATGGCCGACGCATGCTGGTGGGCGAACAGGGCCTGGTGCTGCGCACGGCCGATGGCGGCCAGCATTGGCAAACCTTGCCGGCGTTCTACAGCGGTTCGCTGTTCGGCATCGTGCGCCTGAGCGCGAATAATTGGGTGACTTATGGCATGCGCGGGCATGTGTTCGTCAGCCACGACTTCGGCGACAGCTGGACCCAGATCGACGTGGGTAATCAACTGCCGCTGTACGGCCATGTACTGCTGCCCGATCACTCGGGCCTGGTGATCGTCGGTGCCGGCAGCTCGGTGGTGCGCCTGGATGCACAGGGTGCACTGGTAGGTGTCGCGCGGCTGGCCGGGCTCGGTACGTTGACCTCGGCGGCGATGGTGGGCTCGCGCCTGCTGGTGGGTGGCGAGCGTGGGGTATTGCAGGGTTCAGGTGGCAGCGTTGCTGCCCTAGTGGCCACACAGGCCACCCAGTAAATGAGAGGCAGGCAATGAATCAAGGTAAACACTGGGTGACGCGTGGCGTCGAAACGTGCGCGGACTACCTGATGGCCTGGCGCAAGGGACTGCTGTTGCTGTTTGTCCTGGTGACGCTGGGCCTGGGCTACAGCGCTACCCACACGCAACTGGACCCGGGCTTCAACAAACAGATCCCGGTGCGTCATGAGTACATGGTCAACTTTCTCAAGTTCAGCCGTTACTTCACCGGCGCCAACCGTTTCCTGGTCAGCGTGCGCTGGAAAGGCGAGGGCGACATCTACAACGCCGAGTACCTGGAGACCCTGCGCAAAGTCACCGACGACGTGTTTTTCATTTCCGGAGTCAGCCGTCCCAGCGTGACGTCGCTGTTTACCGCCAACGTGCGCTATATCGAAATTACCGAGGAAGGCTTCTTCGGCGACGTGGTGGTGCCACCGCGCTTCAGCGGCACCCCTGAGGACCTGGCGCAGGTGCGCAGCAACACTGCGGCGTCCGGACAGGTCGGCCGCCTGGTGGCCAACGACCTGAAGTCGGCCATGGTCCGTGCCGACTTGCAGGACACTGACCCCAAGACCGGCCAGCCGGTATCCTATGTTGAAATCGCCAAGCGCCTGGAAGAAGTTCGCGGCAAGTACAACAGCCCTGACATCGAGATCAACATTGTCGGCTTCGCCAAACTGGTGGGCGACGTGGTCGAAGGGCTGAACACGGTGATTGGCTTCTTTGTCGTCGCGTTCGTGATCACCGGGTTGCTGCTGTGGCTGTACTCGCGTTCCCTGCGCCTGACCGTGGTGGCGCTGCTGGTAGCGTTGCTGCCGGTGGTCTGGCTGCTGGGGTTGTTGCCGCTGTTGGGGTTGGGCATCGATCCGATGTCGATCCTGGTGCCGTTCCTGATCTTCTCCATCGGCGTATCCCATGCGGTGCAGATGACCAATGCCTGGAAGCAGGACGTGCTGGCCGGCAGCAGTTCCAGGGAAGCGGCGCGCCTGGCGTTCTGCAAGATCTTCATCCCCGGCTCCCTGGCCTTGCTGATGAACGCCTTGGGGTTCGCGGTGATCATGATGATCGATATCCCCATCGTCCACGAACTGGGGGTAACGGCCTGCATCGGCGTGATGCTGATGATCATCACCAACAAACTCATGCTGCCGGTGATCATTTCCTACCTGCGCCTGGAACCTGCGCTGTTGCGCCGGGCGCAGGCGCGGCCGGCGGGCAGGCATCGCCTGTGGTGGCGCCTGTCGGCGCTTGCCGAACCGGGGCCGGCCCTCGGGGTGTTTGCCGTCAGCCTGTTGCTCCTGGCAGCCGGGGCCTGGAAGGCTCGCGACCTGGCGGTAGGCGACATCGGCGCGGGCGCGCCGGAACTGCGGGCCGATTCGCGCTACAACCAGGACAACGCCAAGATCATCAACAGCTACTCCATCGGTCTTGATGTGTTGTCAGTGTTCGTCCAGGTCAAGGGCGTCGACGAAGGCTGCCTGTCACCCACGGTGATGCGTGCGGTGGAGGCGTTCGACTTTCGTATGCGCACCGTCACAAGCGTTCAGTCGATCCAGAGCGTGGCGGACATGGGCAAGCGGGTGATCGCCGGCAATAACGAAGGCAATCCGCGCTGGGCGGCGATTCCGGGCTCGCCCCGAGGCCTGAGCCAGGGCGCAAGGGCCTATATGCCGGATGACGGACTGGTCACCGACGGCTGCCAACAGATGCAGATCCTGGTGTTCCTGGCCAACCACGAAGGCAGCACCGTCAGCCATGTGATCAGTGAGGCCAACCGCATCATTGCCGAAGTCAGCTCGCCAGAAGTCGAATTCCTCCTGGCCGGTGGCAACGTCGGGGTGATGGCAGCCTCCAACGAGGCGGTCAAGCGTGCCGAAGTCATCATGCTGGGGGCACTATTCGGATCGGTGGCGTTGTTTTGCTGGCTGACCTTCTTGTCGATCCGCGCGGTGCTGTGCATTCTGGTGCCGCTGGCGATTGTTGCGATCCTGTGCAACGCGCTGATGACCCTGCTCGGGATCGGCCTCAAGGTTGCCACCTTGCCAGTGATGGCGCTGGGAGTGGGGGTGGGGGTCGACTACGGGATTTACCTGTACGAGCGCATCCAGCATGAAATGCTGCGCGGTGCCAATCTGCGGGAGGCGTTCTACGAGGCCATGTGCCAACGGGGTACGGCCGCGGTGTTCACGGCTGTGACCATGGCCATCGGGGTCTGCACCTGGGCGTTCGCGCCGCTGAAGTTCCAGGCCGACATGGGCGTGCTGCTGTCGTTCATGTTCCTGGTCAACGTGTTGGGGGCAATTTTCCTCCTGCCGGCGCTGGCGGCCTGGTTCAATCGCGGGCGACCACTGGTCACCGCACGGGTACGCCAACCGGTACCGGCACACGGGCAGTTCCGCTTGAAAAACAGCCCGGCTGCGCGTGATACCGCGAACGAAAAATAATCCTGGCGGACCTATTGTGGAGTCCGCAGGCGCTGGTGAAACTGGCGGGCAAGTAGCAGTCGAGAGAGGGGAGCCCTGGGCTCCCCAGCCGAAATTATAAAAATAACAAGGGAAGGGCACAGTCCTTACCCGAGCGAGATGAGACTATGCAAAACGGTGACTTGACCCATGAAGCCCTGGCCAGTCTTGGCCTGGACCTTACACGCTACAACCAGTTGGTGGGCGAGATCTATGAAGGCGCACTCGATCCGAAACTGATGGCCACGGCGCTCAGGAGCTTTCTCAAACTCTACGATGCCAACTTCGTCACGCTGATCCTGCGGGTGCCGGATCAACCCGATACCGGCGTGATGATCATCGTTGGCGAGATCGAAGGTGCCGGTGATGTCTGTTACATGACCTACCCGCAAACCAATTCACCTTTCTCCAATCAGCCGCTGGACCATGTATTCACCGTGGACGACATCATGAGCACCACGCAGTGGGAGCAGAACGGCTACTTCAAGATGTTCTGCGAGCCCCATGACGTGTACCACCTGATGTGTGCCGACATTTCCACGCCGGACGGCGGCAAACTGCGTTTTCGCATGACCCGCCCTAAACGGGCAGCCAATTTCTCTGCCCATGAACGCGCGGTGTGCGCCAGTTTCCTGCCCCACCTTCGGCGTGCCTCGCAATTGCATAACCTGCTGGACCGCAGTGAATCGCTGAGCGAGTTGTACTCCCAGGCCATCAGCCGGCTATCGGTGGCGACCCTGGTGCTCGACGAGAGCGGCAGCGTGTTGCAGATCAACCCGGTGGCCCAGGAAATCCTCGCCCGTTCCGACGGCTTGAAACTGGTGGGCGGGCGCCTGGAGGCGACTTACCCCAGCGACAACCGCGAGCTGCAACGCTTGATTCGCGCCGCGTTTTCCCCGGATGCTCCAAAAGACGCCGAGGCCATGTCAGTGACCCGTCCTTCCGGACTGGTCGCCCTCGGTGTAGTGGTTGAATCGATACGGTCCCTGGACTGGGCCGAGGAGAAGGGCCAGCCCGCAGCGCTGGTTTACATCCGCGATGCGTCGAGTAAATCCCTGGCCAGCGAGGTGGTGACCAAGCAGTTGTTCAACCTGACCAAGGCCGAAACTGCCCTGGCCATGGAACTGGCCAACGGCCTGTCCCTGGAAGAAGCTGCAGAGGTTCTTAATATCAGACGCAATACCGCGAGGGCGCATTTGCGCTCGATATTCTCCAAGACCGGCGTGCGGCGCCAGACCGAGTTGGTGCGCATCCTGCTCAACAGCGTGGTGGCTTTGGGCAAACCCAGGCTTGGGTTGAAAGTGACGGAAAAGATCAAAGTGCCGCCGCTGCAACTGGCCGTGCCGATTTATCGCCAGGCCTGAATTTGATGGTCTGTAGGAGCGAGGCTTGCCCGCGAACCAGGCGCCGCGGTGTATCTGTCACTCCGCATAATTGTTCTTCGCCGGCAAGCCTGGCTCCTACAGGCGAACCAGGCGCCGCGGTGTATCAGTCACACCGCGGCGCCCGGGTTTCCTCTGGTTTCAACACATCAATTTTTAGTCCGCACGGACGATGCCGTCCCGTGATTGCCCTGTCGATACTGGGCGGACCTATCACGGAGAACCACTATGCCAATTACAGCCATCACCGGCAGCGCCTCGGGAATCGGCGCCGCCGTATCCGCCGCCCTACGCGCCGCCGGGCACCAGGTTATCGGGATCGATCGCAGCAACGCCGAAGTGATCGCCGACCTGTCCACTGCCCAGGGGCGTGACGCGGCCATCACCCGAGTGCTTGAGCTCAGCGGCGGCGTCCTCGACGGGCTGATCTGCTGCGCCGGAGTGGGTGTCACGGCGCCGACCTGCGGCCTGATCCCGGCGGTCAACTACTTCGGCGTCAGCCAATTGCTCGATGGCTTGCAAGGTGCGCTTGCCAAGGGTCAGCAACCGGCGGCACTGGTGATCGGCTCGGTGGCGGCGACTCATTCAGGCGTCGACGGTCAGGCGATGGTTGAAGCGATGATTGCAGGCGATGAAGTCCAGGCGCTGGAACTGGCCAATACCCTCGGTCAGCCTCATGTCGCCTATGCGGCCTCCAAATACGCGATCAGCCGTCATGCTCGTAGCCTGGCCGTAAGCTGGGGCAAGCGGGGCATGCGTTTGAACGTGGTGGCGCCGGGTGCGGTAGAAACCCCGCTGCACCAGGCGTCGCTGGATGATGCGCGCTTTGGCCAGGCAACCCGTGATTTCGTCGCGCCCCTGGGCCGCTCCAGTTGCCCTGATGAGATCGCCGCCGTGGTGGTCTTCCTGCAGTCGCCACAAGCGTCTTTTGTCCACGGCAGCGTGGTTTTCGTCGATGGCGGCATGGACGCCATGGTCCGCGCTCCGCACTTCTGAAAGGAACTTGCATGAACAAGGTGGCATTCATTACCGGCGCCAGCCGTGGTATCGGTCGCGAGGCGGCGCTGGCGTTCGCCCGCGCCGGTTTCGACCTGGCGATCAGCGCCCGTACCCTCAATGAGGGTGAACAACATGAACATGCCCTGCGCGATGCCGCCGGAGCGCCACTGGCTGGCAGCCTCAACGGCACTGCGCAGGCGTTGCGCGATCTTGGTTGCCGGGTGCTTGTCGTGCCCATGGACCTGCTCGACAGCGCTTCGGCCCTGGGCGCCTGCCAGGCGGTGCTGGCCGAGTACGGTCGCATCGACGTACTGATCAACAACGCGATCTACCAGGGCAGCGACCTCAACGCCGGGTTCATGGACTTGCAAGCCCAGACCCTGGAGCGGATGTTCCAGGGCTATATCCTCACCCCATTCCTGTTGACCCAGGCGGTGGCTGAACACATGGTGACGCGCGGTGGCGGGGTGGTGATCAATGTCACCTCCGGCGCCGGCGAAAGCGATCCGCCGGTGGCGGCGGGCAAGGGCGGCTGGGGTTATGCCTACGGCGCGGGCAAGGCGGCGGTGTCGCGACTCTCCGGGGTAATGGCCACGGAATTGGGTGATCTCGGCGTTCGTGCCTACACCCTTAACCCAGGGGTGGTGACCACTGAAGCGCTCAAGGCGACCATCGGTGACAAGGGATTGATCGCTTTGCGTTCCGGCAGTGCGCCGCCGCATGTGCCGGCGGCGGTGATGTTGTGGCTGGCTACTGCAGAGCAGGCACCAGGGTTTCAGCGTCGGACGATTGCTGCGCAGCCGTTTGCGTTGGAGCATGGGATTGTTGCTGATTGGCGTTAGGCCAGTGATCGACTGTTTTTTTTCGTGTACATATCCATTCCTGCGGTAACGGCCACCTAGGGTTTCGCTCTTACAGCGAGTCACTTGGAAAAACGGAACGCCG
>NZ_JBXAHO010000067.1:0-18090 GCF_058795195.1 Pseudomonas sp. GW823-FHT06B06
GCCGCCAACAGCAAGGGGGAGCAAGCTCCCCCTTCGGTTTTTACCGGACACTAGTGACGCAGAGCGTGGGAACGATCAGTCGTGTTCAGGCGACGGCTGATTGCGGCTTCACCAGCGCCTTGGCCTCCAACTCACGCACCAGCGGCAACACCCGCTTGCCGAAGTATTCGACTTCTTCCTGAAAGTGCAGGAACCCCGCCAGTACCAGGTCTACACCCACCGCTTTCAATGCGACGATGCGCTCGGCGATCTGTTGCGGCGTACCGATCAGGTTGGTCTTGAAGCCGTCGTTGTACTGCACCAGGTCCTCGAACGTCGACTTGGCCCAATTGCCTTCACCTTCGGGTGATGCCCTGCCCGCCTGTTTCGCCGCATCACCAAAGGCATTCACTGCCTGCGGATCGGCCTGGTCGATGATCTGCGCCAGCACCGCTCGCGCCTCTTCTTCGGTATCGCGGGCGATGACAAAGGCATTTACGCCAACCTTCACCGAGTGATTGTTCGCCGCGGCCTTGGCGCGAATGTCGTCGACCTGGGCCTTGATGCCTTCCGGGGTATTGCCGTTGGTGAAGTACCAGTCCGACACCCGCGCTGCCATGTCCCGCGCCGCACGGGAACTGCCGCCCTGGAAGATCTCCGGCCGGCCCAGTGGCTTGGGCTTGAGGCTGTAGTTGTCAAAACGATAGAAATCGCCGCGAAAGGTGAAGTTGTCCTCGGTCCATACGCCTTTGAGCGAGCGAATGAATTCTTCGGAACGGCGATAGCGTTCGTCGTGCTCCAGCCAATGCTCGCCAATGGCCTGGAATTCGCCCTTGAACCATCCGCTGACGATATTGACCGCCACCCGGCCGTTGGTCAGTTGATCGATGGTCGCCAGTTGCTTGGCCGCCAGTGCCGGTTGCCATGGCCCCGGCAGGATCGCGGCGATGACTTTCAGTTTGTGGGTGGCGGCCAGCAATGCATGGCTGAAGGCGACGGACTCATGCTGGTATTCGGCGCCGTAACCGGCAGTGAAGCGAATCTGCGTGAGCGCATATTCGAACCCCGCCTCTTCGGCCAGTTGTGCCAGTTTGCGGTTGTAGTCGATGCCCCAGTGGGTCCGTTGCTCGATCTTGCTGACCACCAGCCCTCCGCTGACGTTCGGTACCCAGTAGGCGAATTTGACGGCTTGCTGACTCATTGGCGTGTCCTCGGGACATTGGGAATGTCCCAGGGGTAGAGCAGCAAGCGTGCCAGTGCCTGCCACGACTTCCCTGAACCGAACGAGATCCCCTTGTGGGAGCGAGCCTGCTCGCGAAGGCGGCTTGTCTGTCAACATCGATGTTGAGTCGGATGGCCCCTTCGCGAGCAGGCTCGCTCCCACAATGATTGAGCTGTGTCAGAAGCAATTTGCTGATGCACTGTTGATCCGGCAACAGTTGAGGACGTCATGGTATTAGCGCCGGCCAGTAAATCCACGCGTTAGCCTCCGGCATGGACTGTGCAATCGCTCCTTGCACAAACATCGTTTTTTCTGCCCAGCCAAGGAGCTGTTTCCATGACCGAACACCAGGTAATCAACCCGCTGTCCATCGGCACTGACTACGAAGCGCTGGCCGCCCGGTATCGCCCGATTTTCCAGCGAATCGCCGAAGGTGCCCTCGAACGCGAGCAGTCGCGCACCCTGCCCCATGAGCCGATCCAATGGCTCAAGGACGCTGGCTTTGGCGCAGTGCGGGTGCCCGTTGAATACGGCGGTGGCGGCGCCTCGCTGCCGCAGTTGGTTGAGTTGCTGATCGAACTGGCCGAGGCTGACTCGAACATTCCGCAGGCATTGCGCGGTCACTTCGCCTTTGCCGAAGATCGCCTCAATTCCCCGCCTGGCGCGGCCCGGGACATCTGGTTCAAACGGTTTGTAGACGGTGACGTCGTCGGTTGCGCCTGGACCGAAATCGGCAACGTGGAGATTGGCGACGTCATCACCAAGGTGTCGCTCCATGGCGAGCAATGGCGGCTGAACGGCGAGAAGTTCTACAGCACCGGTAGCCTGTTTTCCGACTGGATCGATGTCTATGCCCAACGTAGCGATACCGGTGGCGACGTGATTGCCGCGGTGCGCACCCGCCAGCCTGGGATCGTGCAAAGCGACGACTGGGACGGGTTCGGCCAGCGCACCACGGGCAGCGGCACGTCGCGCTTTGTCGACGCCGAGGTGGACGCACAAAACATCATCGACTTCGCTACGCGCTTCAAGTACCAGACCGCGTTTTATCAGTTGGTGTTGCTGGCAACCCTGGCCGGGATCGGCCGTGCGGCGTTGCGCGATGTGTCCCGGCAGGTGCGCGAACGCCAACGCATCTACAGCCATGGCAATGCCCAGCGCGTCAGTGAGGATGCGCAGGTCCAGCAAGTGGTCGGCGATATTGCCGCGTGGGTGTATGCCGCCGAGGCCGCCACTTTGCGGGCGGCGCAGCCGGCACAACAGGCTTATCTGGCGCGGTTCGCCGGCGATGAACAATGGGAGCGTTCGGCAAACGTCGCAGCGGAAATCGAATCGGCGAAAGCACAGGTGGTGGTCACGGAGTTGATCCAGCGCGCGTCCACGCAGTTGTTCAATGCGCTGGGGGCTTCGGATATTCGCCAGGGCAAATCGCTGGATCGGCACTGGCGCAATGCGCGTACCGTGTCGTCGCACAATCCGGTGATCTACAAGTCGCGGATTGTCGGGGACTGGGAAATCAACCGGACCGAGCCGCCATTCGTGTGGCAGATCGGCAATGGGCCTGACCGTAAAATCTGAGCCCGATCCCCGTAGGAGCTGCCGCAGGCTGCGATCTTTTGATCTTGCCCCCTCAAAAACAAGATCAAAGATCGCAGCCTGCGGCAGCTCCTACAGGGGGTTGCGTCAGCGCGGTCGCAGCAAGAGTTGGATAAAGGTAAGATACCGGCCCTTCCCTGCAGCCCTTCGCTGCCCCCCGCCGATTAAGCCGATTCCATGCCTTTCGAACTCAGCGTTGACCTCACTACCCTGGCCATCCTGGCCATTGTCGCTTTCATTGCCGGTTTCATCGACGCCATCGCTGGAGGCGGCGGCTTGTTGACCACCCCGGCCTTGCTGACCGCTGGCCTGCCACCGCACCTGGTGCTGGGCACCAACAAACTCAGTTCGACCTTTGGCTCGGCCACGGCCAGCTTCACTTTTTACCGCCGCAAGTTGTTCCACCCCAGGCAGTGGACACACGCCATCGTCGGCACCCTGGTCGGAGCACTGACCGGTGCGGTAGTCGCTCATTACCTGCCGGCCGAATGGTTGAACAAGATGCTGCCAGTGATCGTGTTTGCCTGTGGCCTCTATCTTTTGTTCGGTGGCACGCCGAAAGCGCCGCTGGACAGCAACGCCCCGATCAGGAAAAAGTGGCAATCGACCCAAGGCTTCAGCCTTGGCTTCTACGATGGCGTGGCCGGTCCCGGTACTGGCGCGTTCTGGACCGTCAGCAGCCTGCTGATGTACCCGATCGATCTGGTGAAGGCCAGCGGCGTGGCACGCAGCATGAACTTCGTCAGCAACATTGCGGCCTTGTCGGTGTTCGTGTTTTCCGGGCAGGTGGACTGGATCATCGGCCTGAGCATGGGCCTGTCGGTAATGGTCGGGGCATTCTTCGGCGCCCGCACCGCCATCAGCGGTGGCGCGAAGTTCATTCGTCCGGTTTTCATCACCGTGGTATTGGGCCTGACCGTCCGGCTAGCCTGGCAACACTGGTTCAGCGTGGCCTAAGCGCCGCGCCACGTAGACGTCGATCAGGTAGCGGGCGATCGAACGTGACGCCGGCAACGGCGGTAGATCATGCACATTGAACCACTGGGCGTCTTCGATCTCGTCCTCCTGGCAGACGATCTCGCCACCGGCGTATTCGGCATGGAAGCCGAGCATCATCGAGTGCGGGAACGGCCAGCACTGGCTGCCCAGGTACTGGACGTTCTTCACTTCGATCTGCACTTCTTCACGCACTTCGCGAATCAGGCAATCCTCGGCCGATTCGCCAGGTTCGGCAAACCCTGCCAACGTGCTGTAGACCCCGGCGACGAAGCGCGGCGAGCGTGCCAGCAGCACCTCATCGCCACGCGTCACCAGCACGATCATGCTTGGGGAAATCCGTGGATAGCTGCGTAAATCACACGGCTGGCAATACATCGCCCGCTCACGCGGCACCTGGATCATGGCTTGGCCGCAGTTGCCGCAAAAACGGTGCTCTCGGGCCCAGGTGCCGATCTGCGCCGCGTAACCCAGGACCTTGAACACCGTGTGATCGCCTTCAAGCATGAACGCCCGCAAGCCTTTCCAGTTACAGCCCGGCACCTCGCTGTGGGCGCGCAACTCCAGCAGATAGACAGGTTCGCCATCCAGATGGCCAATGCCGTGCTCGGCGAGTATTGCCAGGTCCTGGCGCTTGAGCCATTCGCGGGGGAACAATGCGCCGTTGTCATCGAACAAAAAGCCTTCGGGGCTGCGTGCTACCGCCCAGCCGCCGGGCTGGTCGGTGTCCAGTACTGCCGTGGTCCAGCGTGGTGTCATTTTTCAATCAATCCAGAAATTCGGGTTTCTGTTTGCTCATATGGGCGGCCATGGCCACGCGCAGATCGGTCGATTGCAGCATGGCGGCGTTCCAGGTGGCGACGTATGCCAGGCCGTCGTCGATGCGATGATCGCGCATATAGCTGATCATCTCCTTGGTGCCAGTAACGGCAATCGGCGACTTGCTCGCAATCTCGCGGGCAATGCCCATGACGCCGTCGAGCAGGCTGGCGGTATCGCTGTAGACGCGATTGACCAAGCCAATGCCTCGCGCTTCTTCGGCGCCGAAAATACGACCAGTGTAAGCCAGTTCACGCAGCATGCCGTCCCCGATGATCCGCGGCAAGCGTTGCAGTGTACCGACGTCAGCGGCCATGCCGATATCGATTTCCTTGATCGAGAATTGCGCGTCTTCGGCGGCGTAGCGCATGTCACAGGCGGCAATCAGGTCGATGGCACCGCCCAGGCAATAACCCTGGATGGCCGCGAGCACCGGTTTGCGGCATTGGTCGACCGCATTGAAGGACGCCTGCAGATCAAGAATCTTGCGGCGCAGCAAGCGCGCATTGCGTCCGACGTCCTTGCCCAGCTCATTGGCCACGCCAGCCAGCATCATCAGGTCAATGCCTGAGGAAAAATGCTTTCCGGCGCCACTGAGTACGACTACCCGAGCTTCGTCGGTGTCGTCGATCCATTGGAAAATCTCGATGATTTCGGTCCAGAAGGCAGCATTCATCGCGTTGATCTTGTCCGGGCGATTGATCTGCACATGGGCGATTTTATCTACCAGTTCGACGCTGAACGCTGTGTACTCAGACATGCTAGTGATCCTTTACCGGGCAAAAAAGAAGCCTGAACTATAACAAGGCAGCAAGGCAGTGGTTCAGCCAAAAGCGGGACTTGCACGCGCACCATAACGGTGCGCGCGTAGCAAGACGTTACGCACATCCATGTGACCACCCAGTGAATTTCCAGGGCAACAATTCAAAAAAAACTGCATTTCGTCGGTGCTTTCGCACCGGTATCAGGCACGTTCGTACCTAAACAACCGATTGTCGAACAATTTTGCCATCAGCACTTTACCGCTCTAAGTTCTGGCCTAGACTGATTTCCCCAAGGGCGACCGGTCAGTCAAAAAGTGGAAAAAAAGTCGAAACTTTTGCCACACGGGATCGGTCGAGTAAAAAGAAGGTGCGTTGCGACTGGTGCAATCCTTGCAATGGTTAATTCACCCATTTTGCTTCAGCGCATTTGGGGAGCGCTTGCTCGCCGAGGCGTAGCGCTTTGCGCGTGGCCACACCCATTGGCCAGGTAACGTTTGCCAGACCCAAGAACTAGATCAACAACACGGGAGATTCATATGATAAGTGCGGCTTTGGATGTTCAGGGAGAGCTGGCTCATCAACAGATCGGCGAATCGAGCGCCGCGACTGCTCTCAGTGCCCAACCGATCAGCGTTAGCAGTACGCGGACGCTGGCGCCGGTGGCCAGTCAGAATCCCAATAAGAAGAAAGTGTTGTTCGTCACCTCCGAAATTGCCGACCTGGTGAAAACCGGCGGCCTGGGAGACGTTTCCGCCGCGCTGCCACGGGCCATGGCACACCTGCATGATGTGCGTGTACTGATCCCCGGTTATCCGCAGGTCATGCACAGTGAAAATCCGATTCACATCATCGGTGAACTCGGTGGTCACGCGGCGCTCCCGCCGTGCAAGATCGGGCGCATGGACATGCCTGACGGTCTGGTTATCTATGTGTTGATCTGCCCTGAGCTCTACGAGCGCGAAGGTTCACCCTATGGCGCCAACAACGGCCGCGACTGGCCGGACAACCATATTCGTTTCGCCCGCCTGGGCCTGGCGGCCGCCGATATTGCCGCCAACCTCGCACAGATCCACTGGTGCCCGGACCTGGTGCACGCCCATGACTGGCCCGCCGGCCTGGCCCCTGCCTATATGCACTGGCGTGGGCAGCGCACGCCGACCCTGTTCACCATCCATAACCTGGCGTACCAGGGCGTGACGAGCCTGGGGTCTTGCCCCGAACTGGGCATTCCGCAGCACGCCTTGCAACAGGAAGGCATGGAGTTCTACGGCAAGATGTCGTTCCTCAAGGCTGGCATGGCCTATTCGAGCCACATCACCACAGTCAGCGCGACCTACGCCCAGGAAATCACCACCCCGGACTTCGGCTGCGGTCTCGACGGATTTCTCGCCGCCAAGACCCAGCAAGGCCTGCTCAGCGGCATTCCCAACGGCATCGACGAAAGCTGGGACTCGGCCACCGACCCGCACCTCTTTTGCCCCTTCAAAATCGGTGACTGGGACGGCAAGGCGGTCAACGCCGCCCACGTTCGCCAGTTGTTCGGCCTGCAAGACAGCAAAGGCCCGCTATTTGCCGTGGTCTCGCGCCTGGTTTACCAGAAAGGCCTGGACCTGACCGAAGCGGTCTCCGAATACATCGTCAAATCCGGCGGCCAGATCGCGATCATCGGTCGTGGCGAGCCGGAAGAAGAACAAGCCATGCGCGAACTGGCCCTGCGTTTTCCCGGGCAGATCGGTGTGCGCATCGGCTTCAACGAAACCGATGCCCGACGGATGTTTGCCGGTAGCGATTTCCTCCTGATGCCGTCGCGCTATGAACCTTGTGGCCTCAGCCAGATGTACGCCCAGCGTTTCGGCTCGTTGCCGGTGGCGCGCAATACCGGTGGCCTGGCAGACACCATCGAAGATGGCGTGACCGGCTTCCTGTTCAATGAATCCACGGTGGAAAGTTATCAGCAAGCCTTGAGCCGAGCGTTCAAGGTGTTCGCCTTCCCCGACCTGCTGAATGCCATGCGCTGCCGCGCCATGGCGGCACCGTTCAACTGGTGCAAGGCGGTCGAACCCTATGCCGAACTCTACGAGCAGCTTGTAGCCAAAGCCTTGGGGAAATCGCACAAACAGTAAGAGGCTCACGCAATGCCGTTACGGACCCTTGAGACCTGGCCCCACGGCGCAATCAAACTGGACCCGCAAAACACGCGATTCGCGTTGTGGGCACCCGATGCGTTCTACGTCAGTGTCGAACTGGAAAATGGACAGTCCTTGCCGTTGCTGCCTCAGGCCGACGGTTGGTTCGTGATCAACACCCGCTGCCCGGCGGGTACCCGATACCGCTACAACATCGATGGCGAACTGGAGGTGCCCGACCCGGCCTCCCGCGCCCAGGCCGGGGACATTGACCAGCACAGCGTGGTGGTCGACCCGTTGGCCTACGAGTGGCGGCACAGCACTTGGCTGGGACGTCCGTGGAATGAAGCGGTGATCTACGAGTTGCACGTCGGCGCCCTCGGCGGCTTTCTCGCCGTCGAGGAGCACCTGGCACATCTGGTGGAGCTTGGGGTCACCGCAATCGAGTTGATGCCGATCGCGCAATTTCCCGGCGAGCGCAATTGGGGCTACGACGGGGTGCTGCTCTATGCACCCCAGGCCTCCTATGGTTCTCCCGAACAACTCAAGCACCTGATCGACACCGCCCATGGCCTTGGCCTGGCGGTGATGCTCGATGTGGTCTACAACCACTTCGGGCCGGATGGCAATTACCTGCACCGCTACGCCAAGGGGTTCTTCCGCGAAGACCGGCACACGCCTTGGGGAGCGGCCATCGATTTTCGCCGGCGCGAGGTGCGCGACTTCTTCATCGACAACGCCTTGATGTGGTTGCTGGAGTACCGCTTTGACGGCTTGCGCCTGGACGCGGTGCATGCCATCGAAGACCCGGACTTTCTCCAGGAACTGGCCCAGCGTGTGCGCCAGCAAACCGATCCGTCGCGACATGTGTGGCTGGTGGTGGAAAATGAACATAACCAGGCCAGCCTGCTCGAACAGGGCTTCGACGCACAGTGGAACGATGACGGTCATAACGCCTTGCACGTGCTGCTGACCGGCGAGACCGATGCCTATTACGCCGACTATGCAAAAAATCCCACCGAACAGTTGGCCCGCTGCCTGAGCCAGGGCTTCGTGTTCCAGGGCCACCTCAACCGCCATGGCCAAGCGCGCGGCGAGCCCAGCGGGCATTTGCCACCCAGCGCGTTCGTGCTGTTTCTGCAGAATCACGACCAGATCGGCAACCGCGCCTTTGGCGAGCGTCTGCATCAACTGGCCCACCCCGACGCATTAAAAGCCGCGACGGCGCTGTTGCTGCTATCACCGATGATCCCCCTGATGTTCATGGGCGATGAGTTTGCCGCCGAACAACCGTTCCTGTTTTTCACCAGCCACCACGGCGAACTCGCACGCTTGGTGCGCGAAGGGCGGCGCAACGAATTTGCCGCGTTCAGCGCGTTTGCCGACCCGCATCAACGTGAACGGATTCCCGATCCCAACGCACCACAGACCTTCGAAGCGTCCCGCCCTACCCTCACGGTCAACGGGGCTTCGGCGATGCATGAGTTCTACCGCCAACTGCTGCAGATCCGCCATCGGCACATCGTCCCGCACTTGCCTGGGACCCGGGCGCGCAATGCCCAGGTGCTGGGTTTTGGCGCGGTCAGCGCGTCATGGTGCCTGGGCGATGGCAGTCAATTGCGCATCGACCTCAACCTCAGCGACACGCCGGTCCGCCATATGCCACAGGTGGACGCAAGCTTGCTGTTCGAACACCCGCCCGGGTCTGGCCAACGGCTGGACCAGGGCACCTTGCCCCCGTATTGCGCAATTGTCAGCCTCACGGCCGCGGCCCCTTTGCTACACCTTGATGGAGAGCGCCAATGAGTGATGCGCAACTGGAAATCCTTGCTAGCCGGGCTGGCCTGGCGGTCGACTGGATCGACGCCAACGGTCGTCCGCAAAAAGTCGCGCCTTCGGTTCTGCGCAACGTCCTCACGGGACTCGGCCACCCGGCCGGCAGCGCCCAGGAAATCGACGCCAGCCTGCTCGAACTGCAACAAGTACAACAGACCCGGCACCTGCCGCCTCTGATCACCGCCGATGTCGGCGTGGGACTCAACCTGGCGCACTTTTTTGAGCCGCTGACACCCTGCGAGATCCATCTTGAAGATGGCTCGAAACTCAGTCTCAAGCTGGATGCCGAAGCCGTTCTGCCGGGGCTGATCCCGGTCGGTTACCAACACGTCGAGATCGATGGACAAAGCTTTACCCTGGCCGTGGCTCCCGCCCGTTGCTACAGCGTAGCCGATGCGGTGGACAGCCCGATCCCGCGCGCCTGGGGCCTGAGCGTGCAACTGTATGCATTGCGCCGTGCCGGCGATGGCGGCTTTGGCGACACCCAGGCACTGGAAGACCTGGCCCGGGTGGCGGGCGAACGCGGCGCCGACGCACTGGCGATCAGTCCCTTGCATGCCATGTTTGCCAACGACACCCAGCGCTATAGCCCCTATTCGCCGTCAAGCCGTCTGTTTCTCAATAGCCTGTATTGCGCGCCGGGGGCGATTCTTGGTGAGCGCGCGATGCGCACCGCTATCGATGCCACCGGCCTGGCTGCCGAACTTCTGCGTTTGCAAGAACTGCCATTGATCGATTGGCCGGCCGCTGCCGAAGCCAAGCATCGCCTATTACAGGCGCTGTACGACGGATTCGTGCACGGCGAACATCCACTGCACGCCGACTTCAGCAGCTTTCGCCATGCCGGCGGTGAAGCGCTGGAAAATCATTGCCGCTTCGAGGCCATTCAAGAAACCCGTGCCGCCCGGGGCGAAAGCCTCGACTGGCGTGAGTGGCCGCCGCAGTGGCGCAACCCGCGCAGCGCTGCCCTGGCCGAGTTCGCCGAAGAGAACGCTGGCCGCATCGGCTTCTTCGCCTTCTGCCAATGGTTGATCACCCGTTGCCTGGAGCGCGCGCAAGCCGCCGCCCGCAGCAGCGGCATGGGCATTGGCCTGATCGCCGACCTGGCCGTTGGTGCCGATGGCGGTGGCAGCCAGGCCTGGAGCCGCCAGGACGAATTGCTCGCTTCCCTCACCGTTGGCGCGCCACCGGACATTCTCAACCGCACCGGCCAGGGTTGGGGGATCTCCGCTTTCTCACCCGAAGGCCTGGTGCGCAACGGCTTTCGTGCGTTCATTGAAATGCTGCGCGCCAACTTCGCCCACGCCGGTGGCCTGCGGATCGACCATGTCATGGGCTTGCAACGGTTGTGGGTGATCCCCAATGGCGCATCGCCCGCTGATGGGGCTTACCTGTATTACCCGTTTGACGACTTGTTGCGCCTGCTGACCCTCGAGTCCCATCGCCACCAGGCCATCGTCCTCGGTGAAGACCTGGGCACGGTGCCGGACGGTCTGCGGGAAAAACTCAGCGCCCGTTCGATCCTCGGTATGCGAGTGTTGCTGTTCGAACAGGACAACACTCACTTCAAACCGATCCTCGACTGGCCGGACAACGCCCTCGCCACCACCAGTACCCACGACCTGCCCACCCTCAATGGCTGGTGGCATGGCCGCGATATCGACTGGAACGCCCGCCTCGGCCTAATCGATGCCAGTTCTGAAATCGAGTGGCGCCAGCATCGCGAGCGCGAGCGCGAAGGCCTGCGCCGGACCTTGAGCCAAGACCCGCAGAACTTTCGCGAAGAGTCCCACGAAACCGATCAGGTCCTCGATGCCAGTGTGCGTTTCCTCGGCCACACCCGCGCGCCGTTGGTACTGCTGCCTCTGGAGGATGCACTGGGCATCGAACAGCAGGCCAACCTGCCCGGCACCATCGATACCCACCCCAACTGGTCCCGCCGTTTACCCGTCACCAGCGAAGCCTTGCTCGATGGCCCGGACGCCGCCAGACGCCTGGAACTGCTCGCCTGCGCGCGACTTCAGGCGGCCGAGCGTGACCAATGAACCCGGTCGCTATCGCGCCGCTACGGGCCACCCTGCGGCTGCAATTTCACAAAGGCTTTACTCTCGATGATGCCGTGCCCCTGGTGCCCTATTTCGCCCGCCTCGGCATCAGCCATGTCTACGCGTCGCCGCTGCTGAGCGCCCGCGCGGGCTCCATGCACGGCTATGACGTGGTGGACCCGACCACGGTCAACCCGGAACTGGGCGGTGAATCTGCGCTGCACCGCTTGGTCGCCGCGCTGCGTGAACAGGACATGGGGTTGATCCTCGACATCGTCTCCAACCACATGGCAGTCGGCGGTAACGACAATCCCTGGTGGCTGGACTTGCTGGAGTGGGGTCGCCTGAGCCCGTACGGCGAGTTCTTCGATATCCAGTGGCACTCGCCCGACCCCTTGATGGAAGGCCAGTTGCTGTTGCCGTTCCTGGGCAGCGACTACGGCATCGCCTTGCAGGACGGCACCCTGGCGCTGCGTTTCAATGCGCAGCGCGGCGCGTTTCATGTGGAGCATTACGATCATCACTTTCCGATATGCCCCAGTCATTACGGCGAGCTGCTCAAGACGGATGCCGAGCCGCTGAAATTGCTGGCGGACCGGTTCAACACCTTGAGCTATCAGACAGATGCCTACACCCTGGCGATTGCGTTAAAAGAAGCATTGCGCGAACTGGCCAGCGATCCCGCAATACTGCACGCCATCGAACAAAACCTGCAGGCCTACGATTCGCTGACCAGCGAAGGTTTTCAACGCCTGCATGACTTACTGGAGCGCCAGAGTTACCGCCTCGCCAGTTGGCGCACCGCCGCGGACGACATTAACTGGCGGCGGTTTTTCGATGTCAACGAGCTAGGCGGTTTGCGCGTCGAGCGCCCAGCAGTGTTCGAGGCGACCCACGCGAAGATCTTCCAGTTGGTGGAACAAGGACTGGTCGACGGGTTGCGCATCGACCATATAGACGGTCTCGCCGACCCACGGGGTTACTGTCGCAAACTGCGTCGGCGCGTCGACAGCCTGGCAGCGGGTCGACACCTGCCGATCTATGTGGAAAAGATCCTGGGCGAAGGCGAAACCCTGCACCGCGACTGGTCGGTGGATGGCACCACCGGCTACGAGTTCATGAACCAGTTGTCACTGCTGCAGCACGATCCCGCCGGTCAACCCATCTTGGGTGAGCTCTGGCACCGCTATAGCGGGCGCCCGGCTGACTTCCGCCAGGAAGCGCAACTGGCGCGCCAGCAGATTCTCAATGGCTCGCTGGCCGGGGATTTCGAAAGTGTCGCCCAGGCGTTGTTGCAAGTGGCCCGGGATGACCTGATGACCCGTGACCTGACGCTGGGGGCGATCCGTCGCGCGCTGCAGGAACTGATCGTGCATTTCTCGGTGTATCGCACCTACATCGGCGCTCTGGGCCGTTCGGCGCAGGACGAAGTGTTTTTCCAGCAAGCCATGGAAGGCGCCCGACAAACCCTTGGCGAAGCCGACTGGCCAGTGCTCGAGTGCCTGGCGGGGTGGTTGGGGGGCGAGAGCTGGCGAAAACGTCCGGCTGGCCGGCTGCGCAAACGGCTCAAGCATGCCTGCGTGCGCTTTCAGCAACTGACTTCACCTGCCGCCGCGAAGGCCGTGGAAGACACCGCGTTCTATCGTTCGGCGGTGTTGCTTTCGCGCAATGACGTCGGCTTCAGCACCGAGCAATTCAGTGCGCCTGTGGCCGATTTCCATGCTGCCTGTGCCCAGCGCCTGGCCGATTTCCCGGACAACCTGCTCGCCACCGCGACCCACGATCACAAGCGTGGCGAGGATACGCGCGCGCGCCTGTCCGTCTTGAGTGAACGCAGTCAATGGTACGTCGAACAGATCGGCCTCTGGCACGCCCTCGCCCGGCCCTTGCGCGACGATGAGCAGATGCCGTCAGCCGGCGATGAATTGATTCTCTATCAGGCACTGCTGGGCAGCTGGCCGCTGGACCTGCGCACCGACGACCCAGCGGCCTTGGAGGACTACGCCCAACGCATCAGCCAATGGCAACGCAAGGCCCTGCGCGAAGCCAAGCTGCAAAGCAGCTGGAGCGCACCCAATGAAGCGTATGAACAAGCCAGCGAAAACTTTACCCGGCGCCTGCTGCTGAGCCCGGAAGGTGATCTATTGCGCACCGCCCTGGGCAAGGCAGCCCGCACGATTGCCCTGCCTGGCGCCCTCAACGGATTGGCGCAAACCTTGCTGCGCATGACGGTACCGGGAGTACCGGACCTGTATCAGGGCAACGACTTCTGGGACTTCACGCTGGTCGATCCGGACAACCGCCGGCCAGTGGATTACGCCAGCCGCCAGCAGGCCTTGCAGCAGCCATTGGATCTGCCTGATCTGTTGGAGCACTGGCACGACGGGCGCATCAAGCAAGCCTTGATTGTGCGGACTTTAACCACCCGGACCGAGCACGCCAAGCTGTTTCGACGCGGGACTTACCAGCCCCTCGAAGTCATCGGCAACCAGGCCAATCGGGTGCTGGGATTTGTCCGTGAATGGGAGGGGACCCGCGCCATCGTCATCGTGCCGATCCGTTGTTCGGCATTGCTGGAAAACAGTGCCGTGCCTCATGTCGACGCTCCGCAGTGGGGCGATACCCGGATCAGCTTGCCGTTCACAATCGCCGACGAAAATCTGAAGGGACTTTTTTCAAGCGTCGCAGTCACAAAACACAGGGAGCTGATGATCAGCGCCGCGCTGGGGGATTTCCCGGTCAATCTCTTTATCCAGGCTACAAACATTTGAGTTCAGTTCAGGAGCAATGCGATGAGTACCGACGATAAACGCATCCGCGAGTTTGCCTATCAGATCTGGGAATCCGAAGGCAAACCTGAGGGCCAGGAAGCACGGCATTGGGAGATGGCGTGCAAACTGGCTGAAGCCGAAGCCTTGGCTCCGAAAAAGCCGGCAAAAGCAGCGTCGAGCAAGACAACCGTGGGCAAAGCCGGCGACGGCAAACTCAATGGCAAGGCCGGGGAAGCAAAACCCAAGGCCAAGGCCAAGCCGGCAGCTGCTTCCGCGGTGATACCACCGGGGGAAAAGGCCGCCGAGAAAAAACCTCGCGCACCGCGAAAACCGCCTGCGGTCTAAGCTTTTCTCCCGCTGTCCTGAAGATTCCAGTGGCGAGCCCTCTCGCCACCGAGGGATTCGCTCGCCCGCGAAAAAAATATTGAGCCCTGTCACTGCCTGCCGTTACTGGAGCATTTATGACCCGAACCAAGAAAGAAACTCCACCTCCCCGTGCCGAACCCTCGCGCATCCGCGAAGGACTGCCCTTCCCGCTCGGTGCGACCTGGGATGGCCTGGGGGTCAACTTCGCCCTGTTCTCGGCCAACGCCACCCGCGTCGAACTGTGCATTTTCGATGACGCCGGCGAAGTGGAGCTCGAACGCATCGAACTGCCGGAGTACACCGACGAGATCTACCACGGCTACCTCCCCGATGCCCATCCGGGGCTGATCTACGGCTACCGCGTGTACGGCCCGTATGATCCGGTCAATGGTCATCGTTTTAACCCCAACAAGCTGTTGATCGACCCTTACGCCAAACAGTTGGTCGGTCAGTTGAAATGGTCCGAAGCCTTGTTTGGCTACACCATTGGCCACCCCGACGCAGACCTCAGTTTCGACGAGCGCGACAGCGCGCCCTACGTGCCAAAATGCAAGGTGATCGATCCGGCGCACACCTGGGGCCACGATCACCGGGTCAGCGTGCCATGGGACAAAACGATCATCTATGAAACCCACGTGCGCGGCTTCAGCATGCGCCACCCCGCCGTTCCCGAAAACCAGCGCGGGACCTTTGCCGGCTTGATGGTCGACGAAGTGCTGGAGCATATCCGCAAGCTGGGGGTGTCGACCGTCGAGCTGCTGCCGATCCACGCCTTCGTCAACGACCAGCACCTGCTGCACAAAGGCATGACCAACTACTGGGGCTACAACAGCATTGCGTTCTTCGCCCCCGACCCGCGTTACCTGGCCAGCGGCAAGATCGCAGAGTTCAAGGAAATGGTCGCGCACCTGCACGAAGCCAACCTGGAAGTCATCCTCGACGTGGTCTACAACCACACCGCCGAGGGCAACGAACAGGGCCCGACCCTGTCCATGCGCGGTATCGACAACGCCTCTTATTACCGCTTGATGCCTGACGACAAGCGCTTCTACATCAACGATTCCGGCACCGGCAACACCCTGGACCTCAGCCATCCGTGCGTATTGCAGATGGTCACCGATTCGCTGCGCTACTGGGCCTCGGAAATGCACGTGGACGGTTTCCGCTTCGACCTGGCGACCATACTGGGGCGTTATCACGACGGTTTCGACGAACGTCACAGTTTCCTCGTGGCTTGCCGCCAGGACCCGGTACTGCGCCAGGTCAAGCTGATCTCCGAGCCCTGGGATTGCGGGCCCGGTGGTTATCAGGTCGGCAACTTCCCGCCGGGCTGGGTGGAGTGGAACGACAAGTTTCGCGACACGGTGCGCGCTTTCTGGAAAGGTGACGACGGCCAATTGGCGGACTTTGCCAGCCGCATGACCGCGTCCGGCGAAATGTTCAACCAGCGTGGTCGGCGTCCTTATTCATCGCTGAATTTCATCACCGCCCACGACGGTTTCACCCTCAACGACCTGGTGTCGTACAACGACAAGCACAACGAAGCCAATGACGAGAACAATCAGGACGGCAGCAACAACAACCTGTCCTGGAACCATGGCGTAGAAGGCCCCACCGACGATCCGCAAATCAACGAATTGCGCTTTCGACAGATGCGCAACTTCTTCGCCACTTTGCTGCTGGCGCAGGGTACGCCAATGATCGTGGCCGGCGACGAATTCGCCCGGACTCAGGAAGGCAACAACAATGCTTATTGCCAGGACAGCGAGATCGGCTGGGTCAATTGGGACCTGAGCGAGGACGGCAAGGCGTTGCTCAAGTTCGTCAAGCGTCTGATCAAGTTGCGCCTGGCCTATCCGATTTTGCGCCGGGGGCGCTTCCTGGTGGGCAACTACAATGAGGACATCGGCGTCAAGGATGTCACCTGGCTGGCGCCCGATGGTAGCGAGATGACCACCGAGCACTGGCACGATGCGCACAATCGCTGCCTGGGCATGTTGCTCGACGGGCGAGCCCAGGAAACCGGGATCCGCCGCAAAGGCGCGGACGCCACGTTGTTGCTGGTGGTCAACGCCCATCACGACATCGTCAACTTCCTCCTGCCGGAGGTACCGGACGGCAGCTTCTGGACCTGCCTGATGGACACCAATCAACCGTCCATACGCGGTCAGGAACGCTTCGATTTCGGGCGCGAGTACTCGGTCACCGGACGTTCGCTGCTGTTGTTCGAATTGCAACGTGAGGAAGAGGAGTAGAAATCACCGGCGCAATGGAAAAATTGAGCCATGCGTGCACTTCCGGCGCGACGAATAGCGATACATGAGCAATACTCGATGCGCGGCTGTCCAGGGTCCGGAGCGCCGCGCTTCGCTATCAACCCGCCCTCACGGCTGTAGCAGCGCTTGCGTTGCGCAGGACTGGGGGCGTATGGAACAAGGACGTAACGCCATGAAATCTGTGTCCATCAGTGACAGCAGCTGTACAGAGCAAATCTGGAACAGCGCCCCGCAACTGGCCAATATTCCGGTCATCGGTACTCAATCCCTTCTCCCCCCGGGTGCGCGCGCCGTGGTGATCGCCCCACATCCCGGCGACGAAGTGTTGACTTGCGGCGGTCTGCTGCAGTTGCTCAGCGCCATGGGACACCCCTTGCAATTGATTTCGGTGACCGATGGCAGCGCCAGTCATCCAGGCTCCCAACAGTGGTCGGAGAAACGCCTGAGCGTGTTTCGCTCCCAGGAAAGTGTCGAGGCCTTGCGCCGGCTTGGCTTGCCGATGCACAGCCTGAAATGGATACGCGGCGGCTTCACCGACCATACCCTGGCTGAGCATGAACAGGCGCTCACCCAATTCATCGTCCGATATCTACGGCCAGGCGATATGGTGTTCAGCACCTGGTGCGAGGATGGCAACAGCGACCATGACGCCGTCGGCCGCGCCAGCGCCAATGCCGCCACCATCGCCGGTGCAGTTTTCACCGAGATACCGGTCTGGGCCTGGCATTGGCCATCGCGAGACAGCGCCTTGATCCCCTGGCACCGGGCGCGCAAGGTGCGCCTGGACACCTGGACGGTGGCGCGCAAGAGCCATGCTACCCATGCCTATGCCAGTCAACTTGACGGTGAACCGGCCGTCGGCATTGCGCCACGGCTGCCGCGGATTTTGCTGGAGCGGATGCGGTTGCCTTATGAGATTGTGTTTGTCTGAAAGTGCGGTTTTTTGGTGTACATATCCATTGCTGCGGCAAGGCCTGCGTTCGGCCAGCGTGTTTAACGGGGCGCTCGCGACCAACAGCAAAGCGAGGCGGCCTTAAAGCCGACCTGACTTTTGGTGATGCCTTTGTTTTGATCGTTCCCACGCTCTGCGTGGGAACGCCGCCAGGGACGCTCCGCGTTCCACTGACAACGCATTAATTGAGGCGTGCGCAACGGTGATGCGGGGCGTCACAGGAAGCCCTGTGTGAAATTGGTTGTCGGAGTGCATATCCATTGGTGCGGTAACGGCGGCTTATGGTTTCGCTTTTACAGCGACTCCCTTTTTCAAACGCCAAAAAGGAAGCAAAAGGCTTTG
>NZ_JBXAHO010000068.1:0-16597 GCF_058795195.1 Pseudomonas sp. GW823-FHT06B06
CAGTCAGAATCGAGCCTTGTCCCTCCTCCTCCCTTCAAGTCCTACCATACAAGCGAGCCTGCTCGCGAAAGCGGTGTGTCAGCCAACGTATACGTCAGCTGATATAAAGCTTTCGTGAGCAGGCTCGCTCCCACAGGTCTATATGAATCCGCACAACCGGTCAGTTGCCTGGAACCTGCGCGGCGTTTCGGTATCGAATCTACCGATACCGCGCCCCACCATTCAAACAGCCGTTTCGCGGTTGTTGCCACTGGGGCCGTCGATACACCTACATGCCCTTGAGTGGCTGTCAGCGCTCGGGTAATGTCATCAGACCCATAGGACAGAGCACGCCCATGACTTCCAAGCTGGAACAACTCAAACAGATGACCACTGTTGTTGCCGATACCGGCGACTTCGAAGCAATCGCTCGCGTCAAACCCGTGGACGCCACCACCAACCCGTCGCTGCTGCTCAAGGCGGCGTCGATTCCCGCTTATGCCGAATTGCTGAACGCCTGCGTCAGCGACTGCAAGGGCGATGTAGGCCTGGCCAGCGACCGTTTTGGCGTCGCGGTGGGGCAGGAAATCCTCAAGGTGATTCCTGGCCGCATTTCCACCGAAGTGGATGCCCGCCTGTCGTTCGACACGGACGCCGTCTTGAAGCGCGCGCATCGTCTGATCGAGCTGTACGAAAACGCCGGCATCGGCCGTGACCGGGTGCTGATCAAGATCGCCTCCACCTGGGAGGGCATCCGCGCTGCCGAGATCCTGGAAAAGGAAGGCATCCAGACCAACCTGACCCTGCTGTTCTCGTTTGCCCAGGCCGCTGCCTGTGCCGACGCCGGGGTATTCCTGATTTCGCCGTTCGTGGGCCGCATCTACGACTGGTACAAGAAAGCCACCGGTAACGACTTCGTCGGCGCGGACGATCCAGGCGTGCAGTCGGTGACCCGCATCTACAACTATTACAAGGCCAATGACTACAAGACCGTGGTCATGGGCGCAAGCTTCCGCAATCTCGGCCAGATCGAGCAACTGGCCGGCTGCGACCGCCTGACCATCAGCCCGGACCTGATCGACAAGCTGGCGGCAGACACCGGCAAGCTGGAGCGCAAACTGGCGCCGGGCAATGCCGGTGAAGCGCGCTTGAACCTCAATGAAGCGCAATTCCGCTGGCTATCCAACGAGGACGCCATGGCGACCGAGAAACTGGCCGAGGGCATTCGCCAGTTCGCCCGTGACCAGGAGAAGCTGGAGGCGTTGTTGCAGGCCAAGCTGTGATCTGAATCGGCGAAATGCAAAAAGGGCGAACCTTGGTGGGTTCGCCCTTTTTTGTGCGTCCTGATTGGATGTGGCGATCTTTCTGACGCCTTCGCGAGCAGGCTCGCTCCCACAATGTCCTTCGTATTACGTAACTCGCTCCCCTGTGGGAGCGAGCCTGCTCGCGAAGGGGCCAGCCCGGCCAACCATCAATGCCGCTCCAGCGCATTCACCAGGTCATGAAAGGCTTCACGATTGGAGTCGTTCAGCCCCATGAGGATCTTGTGCGCTTCCAGCACCTTGATCCGCACCACTTCTTCCGACTGATCCTGATCAGGCAGGTCGTCCAGGCATTCCGGGCATGGCACTGGCTGGTCGACGATGTTGAACACCTGCTCGAACCCCATCGACTGCAACAGACGGGTGATGTCTTCGTGGGTGGTGACCACGGTCGGCAGCAGCCCGACCTTCTGCCGCGACAGGATCGACAATTTGGCCAACAGGCCCAAAGTCGTGCTGTCGATGCTGCGGGTCTCGGTCAGGTCGATCACGATCGCGTTGAAATTCAACGCGGTGAAGATCCGATCAATAGTCGCATCCAACGCCGAACACAGGGTCAGGCGAACTTCACCGACGAATTTCAGGACAAAGGTGCCGTCCTGTTCGGCGAACTGGATTCTACCGGTACTCATCAAAGATTCCTGCTCAACACCAACAGGGCGATATCATCCGGCATCTCCCCTAGCGTGGCCAATCCAAAAACCTGCCGCAGGCCATCCAGGCTGCCGCCCGCCGCCTTGACCCGTTCGGGCAACGCAGCTTCTTTTTCTTTGAGTGTGGGTTCTGGCAAAAGGTCCAGAATGCCATCTGACATCAGCGTCAGGCTGAACGTCGGCGGCAACTCCAGCACGTGATCTTCGTAGGTGGCTTCATTGAAGAGGCCTACCGGCAGACCACGCCCTTGCAGATAACTGACACTGTCGGGTGTGTACAACACAGGCAACGGCAAATGACCACCGATGCTATAGGTCAACAAACCTGTCTCCTCGTCGATGACTCCACCGACCATTGTGACGTGTTTGCCCAGCTTACAACTGATCAGGCCCCGGTTGATATGCCCAAGCACCTCAGACGGCTTGAATTCCGGCAAGGTACCGCTGCGCTTGGACTCGAACAACAGGCGCGTGGTCATGAATTTCAACAGCACAGTGACAAAGGCTGAAGAAGCACCGTGCCCGGAAACATCCGCCAGGTAGAACGCCACGCGGCGCTCGTCGACCCGGAAATAGTCGACAAAATCCCCCGACAGGTACAGCGACGGGATGATCTGGTGGGCAAACTTGAAGTCGTTGATGGCCCAGGGGCTGACCGGCAGCATGTTCATCTGCACCTGGCGACCGGCGTTCTGGTCTTCCTGGAGCAGGTTCAGGCTGGCGGCGAGCTCGCGGTTGGCCTTCTCCAGCTTCTCGCGATAGCGCTGGTTTTCCATCAGCAGGCGCGCACGATCCAGGGCCCGACGCACAGAGTGCTCGAGCACGGCCAGATCTTCGAGAGGCTTGATCAGGTAATCCGCCGCGCCCAGGCGCAAGGCCTCGACCGCATCGTTCATTACGCCGGCGCCCGACACCACGATCACCGGTGTTTGCGGCGAAAGCTCGGTGACCTGGCGGATGAGTTCGAGTCCGCCCATCTGTGGCATGCGCAGATCGCAGATGACCAAGTCGGGCTTGTCTTGCTCGAATACCTGAAGACCCTGCTGACCGTTGCTGGCCTGCAGGACGCTGAAACCACTGTCTTCCAAATAGGCCGCGAGGCTCGCGCGCACTACCTCGTCATCATCGATTATCAGCAGCGTGGCACTGGTTTTTGGCATGTGGGCAAACGGCGCCAGAATTAGGTTGGCGTAGCGGCGCGGATTTTGGCCCGGCTCTGACTACTGGATTCGCTTTCTAGCCTCTCTGGCGCACTGTTTTCGAGCATTTACCCGATCCACACGTACACCAGAGGTGCCCTTCTAAGGCGCAGACGGTACTCCCATCCGCGAGGCGTTTCAAGCTCACGCCGATGGTCGCTTGGCGCCGGCACTTTTGAAATCACCGGGAGTTATAAGAACCGTCCTGACCGAAACCCAATGAAAGGTCCTGGCGAACGACAAAAATGCAGAAGGCGGCTCGATGGCCGCCTTCTTTTTACCGCTGTGGATCAGAAATCGTCTTCGACCTGACCATCCTTCACCTTGAATTCGCGGTTCTGCAGATAGGCGTTGCGGATGAACGTGTACTTGTCGCCCGTAATCAACTTCTCGGAGGACAGCAGGTCCGCCCGGGTATCGACGATGTTCAGGCCGAAGATCGAATTACGCACCGGCACGTCGTTGATGTACGGATAAGGACCGGTGTAGCTATCGACGAACTTGGATGGCGCATCACGCACGGTGCTAGGCCCCAGGAGCGGCAGCATCACATAAGGCCCGCTGCCCATGCCCCAGTAACCGAGGGTCTGGCCAAAGTCTTCGTCGTTGCGGTGCAGCCCCATGTGGGTACCCACGTCGAAGAAGCCCAGCACGCCGAAGGTGGTGTTGAAGATCAGTCGCGCGGTGTCGACACCCGCGGCGGTGGGTTTGGCCTGCAGGATATCGTTGGCGAGGTTGGTCACGTCGCCGACGTTGCGGAACATGTTGTGGATGCCATCTTCAAGAAACTGCGGTGTCACGAACTGATAGCCCTGGGCCAGAGGCTTGAGGGCATAGGTGTCGACGAAGTCGTTGAACTTGAAGATCGGACGGTTGATGCCTTCCCAAGGATCATCTTCCGAGGCTGCCTGCGCAGCAAACGGAATCAGCAGCGCACCGGCGCATACACAAAGCCGAGCGAGAGGATTGCTCCAGCGCATAAAAAAACTCCTTGGACTATACCGTCGCCGGACGCTTGGCCCGGCGCAAAGGCTGCCAGTATAAGACGATTCGGCCACTTTAGGCAGCATGGGGCCCGTCCCCGCGCACGATCTTGGCAGAATGCGAGCAATTCACAACAGTGTCACTCAACTGTCACCGTCGCCCTCTAGCCTTGAGACTATTTCAGGGACGTTGATATGCCGCACGCCGAAACCACCCCGCAAAATGCGCCGAACCTGACTGCCGTGCTGTTCGGGCTGAGTGGCTGCCTGGTGGATTTCGGTGCCCGCACGCGCCTTCAGGGCAACCCAGGCACTGATCACGCACAAGCCACCCCCGGCGCCCTGGACAGTCTGATCAGCCTGCAGCGCCAGCAAATCCCCTGCGCCTGGCTCGATGAGCTCTCCCCCGCCATCAGCCAGGCATTGGCCGGCGGCCTGCCGCAATGGATAAGACCTTCGCAATACGCTGAAACAATCAAACCCTGGCCGGCGCCCGATGCGTGTTGGCAAGCCTTGATGGCGCTGGACATCGAAAGACTCGATGGCTGCGTGCTGGTCAGCGGCGAACCACGACTGCTGCAATCGGGACTCAATGCCGGCTTGTGGACCATCGGCCTGGCGTCCTGTGGCTCGCTCTGCGGGCTTTCGCCCGAGCAATGGCAGGCATTGTCCGCGCAGGAGCGCGACATCAAGCGCAGCAAGGCAACGGTGCAGCTGTTCGGCCTGGGCGTGCATTCGGTAATCGATCACCTTGGTGAACTCGACACTTGCCTGGCCGACATCAGCTTGCGTCGGCTCAAGGGCGAAAAGCCCTGATTCAGATCATGCAGGTTACGCGCGGGTGGATTAATCTAAAGGTAAGCCATAGACCTTTGGCGCGCCGTCGCGGTCTATGCCAGTGCCTATCGATAAAAGGAAGAACGCCATGTCTGCCCGCGAACTGCAAGAACAGCTCAATGCCCTGCGCGAGCAATTGGAACAGAATCCTCCGCTGACCGACGCAGAGCGTGACGACCTGCGCGAACTGATGCAGAAGATCGAATTTGAGCTGGAGCTCGAAACCAAGACACAGGACTCGAGCCTCGCCGATAACGTCAACCTGGCTGTCGATCGCTTCGAACTCGAACACCCGACCCTCGCCAGCACGCTGCGCCAGATTGGCACGGCCCTGCACAGCATGGGAATCTGAACCAAACGCAGAAATCCCCTGCAGGAGCGAGCATGCTCGCGATGGAGGTCAACGATAACGCGGGAAACCTGATGCCCCGCGTTGCCCTCTGGTTTTTCGCGAGCATGCTCGCTCCTACACAATGAATCGTTACTGACGGACCAGGCGATGGTTCGGCAGCTGCACCTCTTCGGTACTGCGATACGGATTGATATCCAGCCCACCCCGCCGCACATAACGCGCATACACCGTCAATTTCTCCGGTTTCAGCAACCGCTGCAGATCAAGGAAAATCCGCTCCACGCACTGCTCATGGAAGTCCGAGTGCTGGCGGAAGCTGACGATGTATTCCAGCAGGCTTGCGTGATCCAGCGCCGCGCCACGGTACTCCACCGCCACGCTGCCCCAGTCCGGCTGACTGGTCACCGGGCAATTGGACTTGAGCAAATGGCTGTGCACGCTCTCCTCGACAATGCGCGACTCATCGCAACGCAGCAGTTCCGGGCGCGGGTGCTCGTAGTTGCTGACGCTGATGTCCAGATCGTCAATGCACACGCCGGGCAAAGCCACCACGCCTTCGGCCTCGACCTCTTTCAGGCTGCGGATGCGCACGCCCACAGGCTTGCCGGCCGCGGCCGACAGGTCCTTGGCCAGGGTCGCTTCAAGACTCGCGGTGTCGGCGAACGGCGTCTGGTTCAAGGAGTTGAGGTAGAGCTTGAACGACTTCGACTCGATGATGTTCGGCGAATCCGCCGGGATGCTGAACTCGCCGATCGCCACCACCGGCTTGCCCGATGGCAACAACCACGACAGTTCGAAGCAATTCCAGAAATCCACGCCCTTGTACGGCAGTGTCTGAGCCGTCAGGCCGAGCTCGGCCCACTTCGCGGTACGCGGGATCGGGAACAGCAGGGACGGCGTGTAAGTGGCGATGTATTCGCTGGATTTGCCCAGCGGCGAGTGTTCGGCTGCGGGATGCATGGCGGAAACCTGACTGAAGAATCAGCGGATTCTACCAGCCTTTGCCGCAGCCTTTGAGTGCTTACTGACTGACAGTCAACTTGCCGACCATGCCGGCCTGGTAATGACCGGGGATGTTGCAGGCAAATTCCAGGCGAGTGGCCTTGCTGAAGGTCCAGGTCAGCTCGGCGGTCTTGCCAGGCGCCACCAGCACGCTATTGGGGTCGTCGTGCTGCATGGCATGCCCCATTCCGGCCATGGCGCCGTGGTCCATTGCCTTCATGCCGGTAGGCGTAAGCATGCCGCTCTGTTGCATCTGCAACATTTCCTGTTGGTGCCGGGCATGCATCGCTGCATCGCCGAGGTTGAATTCGTGCAGCAACTGGCCTTTATTCACCAGCACGATACGCACGGTCTCCCCTGCCTTGATCTCGATAGACTTGGGGGTGAATGTCATGTCAGCCATGACCACCTCCACGCTACGGGTCGCCTTGGCTGCCGGGGCCGGTTGACCAAAATCATAGGTAACCTCTGGAGCCGCCCAAACCGGCGAACCCAGTGCCAACAGACAGCTGGCCAGCAACACGGATTTACGCAAAAACATCGAAGTACTCCAACAAGATTAAGGTTCAGCCTGTGGAAAACTCTAAACTGTCACCGCTGCCCTTTACCTGACAGCCAAATTACAACTTTGTCAGCAAGGCCCGCAGCCTCGTCGCCCACGGTATAACGCTGTCGTTCCATTTAGCCCGAGTCGCCCATGAAACTGCTGATCGTCGAAGACCAACCGAAAACCGGCCATTACCTGCGCCAGGGCCTGACCGAGGCCGGGTTCAATACGGAACTGGTGGCCGACGGCAGCACTGGCCAGCAACTGGCCTTGAGTGGCGACTATGCCCTGCTGATTCTCGATGTGATGCTGCCCGGCCGCGACGGCTGGCAGATCCTGCAAGCGGTGCGCAGCGCCGGCCTCGACACGCCAGTGCTGTTCCTGACCGCCCGGGACGCCGTCGAGGACCGGGTTTATGGCCTGGAACTGGGCGCCGACGATTACCTGGTCAAGCCATTCGCCTTCTCCGAATTGCTCGCCCGGGTCCGCAGCCTGTTGCGCCGTGGCAGCAGCACGCCCCAGGAAACCAGCCTGCAACTGGCCGACTTGCGCCTGGACCTGATCCGCCGCCGGGTCGAGCGCGGCGGCCAGCGCATCGACCTGACCGCCAAGGAGTTCGCCCTGCTGGAAATGCTCCTGCGCCGCCAGGGCGAAGTCCTGCCCAAATCGCTGATCGCGTCCCAGGTCTGGGACATGAATTTCGACAGCGACACCAACGTCATCGAAGTCGCGATCCGCCGCTTGCGCCTGAAGATCGACGACGAGTTCCCGAACAAACTGATCCATACCGTGCGCGGCATGGGCTATGTGCTCGAAGAGCGCCAGTGCTGATGCGCCGGCTGTCCTTGAGCGCTCGCCTGGCCCTGTTATTCGCCGCATGCACCGCCGTGGTCTCGCTGTTCGCCGGCCTGCTGTTCAGCCGCGCCAGCGAGGCGCACTTCATCGAGCTCGACCAGCAGTTGCTCGAGGACAAGCTGATTGGCTTGCGACGGGCATTGCCGGACATTCAATCAAGCCAGCGTGACGCCCGGCTGGCCGACGAGTTGAGCCGGCAGGCCGATCTTTCACTGCGCATCAGTGGCAGCGATGGCCGCCGCTGGTATGACAGCTCCTCCAACCTGCCGCAGACCTTGCCGCACCAGCCCGGACTGTCCACGGTGAGCCACGATGGCACCGACTACCGCGTGCTGAACGCACCGCTGTACCCCGACACACCCGATTCGCCGCAATTGAGCTTGCTGCTGGACATCACCCATCACCAGCATTTCCTGCAGCGCATGCAACACCTGATCTGGCTGACCGTCGGCCTGTCCGCCCTGGCCACCGCCCTGCTCGGTGCCTGGGCCGCACGCAGCGGGCTGCGACCGTTACGCCGCATGAGCGCAGTCGCCAGTGGTGTCTCGGCGCAATCGCTCAACGCACGCCTGCCGGAAGAAGACATGCCGCCGGAGCTGGCGGAAATGGCCCACCATTTCAACGCCATGCTCGGGCGTCTCGACGACTCCTTCCAGCGCCTGTCGGCGTTCTCCGCCGACATTGCCCATGAACTTCGCACCCCGCTGTCAAACCTGCTGACCCACACCCAGGTCACCCTCACCCGCCCCCGCCCCCTCGAGGATTACCGCGAAGCGCTGCACAGTAACCTCGAGGAGCTGCAATGGATGGCGCAACTGGTCAACGACATGCTTTACCTGGCCAAGGCCGACCACGGGCTGTTGATGCCCAAGCGCGAACCGTTGGAGCTGGCAGAGGAAGTGGACCTGTTGCTGGAGTTTTTTGCGCCCCTGGCCGAAGACGCGCGAGTGACGTTGAGCCGTGATGGCGATGCCCGCCTGCAAGGCGACCGCAACATGTTGCGCCGGGCGCTGTCCAACTTGCTGGACAATGCGTTGCGCTTTACCCCGGCCGGGGGTGAGGTTCGGGTGTGGATCAACGACCAGGCCAAAAGCTTGAGCCTGTCGGTGGAAAACAGCGGTGAAGGAATTCCGGCAGATCTGCTGCCACGCCTGTTCGATCGCTTCTACCGCGCAGACCCGGCGCGCCATGAAGGCAGCAGCGAGCATGCGGGATTGGGGTTAGCGATTACCCAGTCGATTGTCCGCGCCCATGGTGGGCAGATTCGTTGTGAATCGGAAAATGGGTGGACGCGGTTTGTGATTGAGTTACCAAAGGGAGAATGAGGCCAGCAGTCCTGACCCCTTCGTCGGAACGCCGCCCGGAGCGAGCTTGCTCCGGGCGGCGTTCCGACGAAGGCGGTGTAACGGCTTACGAATAGCGCAATGCGGTAGCCGGCTCGACCTTCGCCGCCCGCCACGCCGGGTAAACCGTGGCCAAGAAGCTCATGACAAACCCCGCCGTGCAGATCAGGGCCACGTCCGCGCCCTGCAACTCAGAGGGTAGGTTGCTGACGAAATACACGTCGGAACTGAAGATGTGCTGGCCACTGACCCGCTCTACCCAGCCGACCATGGCGCTGACGTTCAACGCCGCAATCACGCCCAACACCCCACCGATCAATGTGCCGACAACCCCGATCACCGTACCCTGCACGATGAAGATCGCCATGATCTGCCGTGGCGTGGCGCCGATGGTGCGCAAAATCGCGATGTCCGCACCCTTGTCGTTCACCACCATGATCAAGGTCGCGATGATGTTGAACGCGGCCACCGCGACAATCATCAGCAGCAACAGGCCAATCATGGTTTTTTCCATCTTCATGGCGCTGAACAGGCTGCCTTGGGTGTGGGTCCAGTCGTCAGCCTTGTAGGCTGCGCCGAGGGCGTTTGCGATGTCGCCCGACACTTGCGGCGCCGCATACATGTCCTTCACCGCCAGGCGCACGCTCTGCACCTGATTCGGCTCCCAGTGCTGCATTTGCGCGGCATCGGCGAGGTGGATCAGCGCCATCGAACCGTCCAGTTCGGCACCGACCTTGAACACGCCGACCACGTTCAGCCGTTGCATGCGCGGGGTGATACCGCCCGGCGCTTTGCTGACTTCCGGCACGATCAGGGTGATCTTGTCGCCCACGTTCAAGCGAAAACGGCGCGCGGTGATTTCGCCGATCACCACACCGAACTCACCCGGTTTCAGGGCATCCAGCCGCCCCTGGACGATGTGCTTGGCGACGATCGACACCTGGCCTTCCAGCGCCGGGTCGACGCCACTGACCTGGATCGGCTGCATGGTGCCCTTGTAGGACAGCATGCCTTCCATCTCGGTGAACGGTACGGCGGCGGTCACTTGCGGATTTTTCATCGCGGCGGCGGCCACCGGCTGCCAATCGTCGATCGGATTAACGCCGACGATGGTCGCATGCGGCACCATGCCGAGGATGCGCGAGCTCATTTCGCGCTGGAAGCCGTTCATCACCGACAGCACCACGATCATCGCCAGCACGCCCAGGGCGAGGCCGATCATCGAGGTCATCGAGATGAAGGAAACGAAGCGATTGCGGCGCTTGGCGCGGGTATAGCGCGTGCCGATAAAGATCGATAACGGTCTGAACATTCGCTGGGGCACCGTATAAAAATAAAAGACCCGACGGACTTTTCAGTGCCGTCGGGTTTCAACCCGTCAGATAGGCGTCAGGCAACCTTCCTGCAAATGCAGGACGCGGTCCATCTGGCGGGCCAGGTTCATGTCGTGGGTTACCACCAGGAACGCCGTGCGCATCGAAGTGCTGAGTTCCAGCATCAAGTCCTGGATACCCTGGGCGGTGTGAGCGTCGAGGTTGCCGGTAGGCTCGTCGAGCATCACCAGGCCGGGGTTGTTCACCAGGGCGCGGGCGATTGCCACACGCTGGCGTTCGCCACCGGACAGCTCGGCCGGCTTGTGCTCCAGGCGATGGCCCAGGCCGACCCGCTCCAGCAACGCCGTGGCACGCTTGCGCGCCTCGGGAATCGCGGTCTTGCCGATCAGCAGCGGCATGCAGACGTTTTCCAGGGCAGTGAATTCCGGCAGCAGGTGGTGAAACTGGTACACGAAGCCCAGGGCACGGTTACGCAGCAGGCCGCGCTTCTTTTCGCTCAGCGCCGACAGTTCTTCACCGTCGAGCCAGACGCTGCCCTTGGTCGGCGTATCGAGGCCGCCCAGCAGGTTGAGCAAGGTACTCTTGCCCGAGCCCGACTTGCCGACGATCGCCACACGCTCGCCCGGGTGCAACTCCAGTTGCAGGCCCGCCAACACTTCCACTGACTCCGGGCCTTCCTCGTAGGATTTGCCCAGGCTGCGGCAGCTCAAGATTGCTTTATCACTCATGCGCGACTCACTCATAACGTAGCGCCTCCGCCGGCTGGGTGCGCGCGGCACGCCAGGCGGGATACAGGGTGGCGAGGAAACTCAGGGCCAGCGCCGCACAGCAGACCATGACCACGTCCTGGCTCTGCACTTGCGACGGCAGGTAATCGATGAAATACACGTCGGCATTGAGAAACTTGTGGCCGATCAGGCCTTCAAGCGCCGAGATCGCTGCGCTGACGTTGAGCGCGGCGAAAATCCCGACCACCGCGCCGATGGCCGTGCCGACCACGCCGATGACCGTGCCCTGGACCATGAAGGTGCGCATGATCGTGCCCGGCGTGGCGCCGAGGGTGCGCAGGATCGCGATATCGCCCTTCTTGTCGTTCACCACCATCACCAGCGTGGAAATGATGTTGAACGCGGCGACCGCAACGATCAGCAACAACAACAGGCCGATCATGGCTTTTTCCATGCGGATGGCCTGGTACAGGTTGCCGTGGGTGCGGGTCCAGTCGCGGGCGTAGTAGCGGTCTTCGCCCAGCTCGCGGGCGATGCTCCACGCCTCACGCGGCGCCTGGAACAGATCGTCGAACTTCAGCCGCAGGCCCTGGACCTGGTCCGGTTTCCAGCGATGCAAGCGCGCCAGGTCCTGCAGGTTGGTGATGCCCACGTAACCATCAAGCTCACCGGCGCCGACATGGAAGATGCCGACCACGGTGAAGCGCTTCATGCGCGGGAACATCCCGGCGGGCGTCACAGTGACCTCCGGCGCCACGAACGTCAGCTTGTCGCCCACGGCCGCACCGAGCTTGGCCGCGGCCTTGTCACCGATGACGATGCCGAATTCGCCCGGCGCCAGGTCGTCGAGTTTGCCCTGCAGCATGAAGTTGTCGATGATCGACACCTGGCGTTCCTGCGCCGGGTCGATGGCATTGAGCAGGATCTTGTTGACCTTGCCGTTGTTGGTCAGCAACCCCTGCATTTGCGTGAACGGCGCCACGGCCGCTACCTGCGGGTTCTGCTTGACCTTGGCGGCCAGGCCTTGCCAATCGCTGATCGGCTCGCCGGATTCGATGGTCGCGTGGGGCACCATGCCCAGCACGCGGGTACGCATCTCATGATCGAAGCCGTTCATGACCGACAGCACCACGATCATCACGACCACGCCAAGGGCGAGTCCGATCATCGAGGTCAGGGAAATGAATGACACAAAATGATTGCGACGCTTTGCACGGGTATAACGCGTGCCGATAAATACGAAGAGAGGTCTGAACATGTCGGGGCTTGTTCGGAGGGAAAAGGAACGTCCTTGTGGCGGGGGTCGATAACCAGCTTTACACTCAGACCACCGCCGCTACCATGGGTTCGCCATGTCGACATTAGATGAAGAAGATCGCCGCGAATACTACCGTATCGAGGACATGATCGCACTGGAAATTCGGCCCCTGTCCGCCCTTGAAGCCGCAGGGCAGGAAGTGTTGCAGGATGCTTCCCCGCTATTCAATCTGCTCAGCGAACTGCACCTGAGCGAATTCGAGTCGCAACACCTGCTGCGCCAGATCAGCGAGCGCGACCGCAACCTCGCGGCGTTCCTCAAATCCCAGAACAAGCGCATCGACCTGCTCAGCCAGGTGATCGCCATCACCGTGCTCGGGCAGATCGGCGTCCCCCAGCCGGTGATCATTTCCGAAGGCGGCATCGACTTCCAGCACCCGACCCCCATCGCCGCCGACGCGCGCCTGTCGATCAAGCTGGTGCTGATGCCCCAGGCCCTGGGCCTGTTGCTGCGCGCACGCGTCACCCACTGCGACCGCAAGGGCGAGGGCTACGACGTCGGCACCGAGTTCGAACACTTGACCGATGCCCAGCGACAACTGTTGGCGCGCTACATTTTGCAAAAGCAGGCCCAGGAACGACGCCTGGCCCGCGAACTGAACGAATCAGGCATTTAAATTAAGGAACGATCGTGACCCTCATCTACGGCCACCGCGGCGCCAAGGGCGAAGCACCGGAAAACACCCTGACCAGCTTCCAGCAATGTCTCAAGCACGGCGTGCGCCGTTGTGAACTGGACCTGCACCTGTCCATGGACGGCGAGCTGATGGTCATCCACGATCCGACGCTCAAGCGCACCACCGACCGGCGCGGCAAGGTCGTGGAGCACACGGCGGCAGAGTTGGTGACCTACGACGCGCGCAAGGGCGGACCGGGCTGGATCACGCCGTGCCCGATTCCAACCCTGGAAGAGCTGTTCGAGAAATGCGATTTCGAGCACTGGCAGCTGGAAGTCAAGAGCGCGTCACGCACCCGCGCCGCCACAACGGTGCTGGCGATTCGCGAAATGGCGCAACGACATGGCCTGTTGGACAAGATCACCATCACGTCGAGTTCACGGGAAGTATTGAAGGCGGCGCTGGACCTGGTGCCGGACGTGTCCCGCGGACTGGTGGCCGAATACGCCTGGCTCGACCCGTTGAAGGTTGCGCAAGGCTATGGCTGCGAGATCCTCGCGTTGAACTGGACCCTGTGTACGCCGGAACGCCTGGAGAAGGCGCAGCGCCAGGGGCTGCATGTGTCGGTGTGGACAGTCAACGAACCCGCGCTGATGCGCAGGCTCGCTGATTTCGGCGTTGACAGCCTGATTACAGACTTTCCCGGTTTGGCCACTGCCACGCTCGAGAATTGCTGAAATCGGTCTCCCCGGCCGGCTCAGGCCACCGGCCGGAGCCGCTCAAAAAAGCCGGTTGAGGCCGTCGTACGCGGCAACCCGATAGGCTTCGGCCATGGTCGGGTAGTTGAACGTGGTGTTGACGAAGTACTTCAAGGTGTTGAGCTCGCCGGGCTGGTTCATGATCGCCTGGCCGATGTGCACGATCTCCGACGCCTGGTAACCGAAGCAGTGAACGCCCAGCACTTCCAGGGTTTCACGGTGGAACAGGATCTTGAGCATGCCTTGCGGCTCGCCGGCGATCTGCGCCCGCGCCATGCTCTTGAAGAACGCCTTGCCCACTTCGTACGGCACCTTGGCCTGGGTCAGCTCCTGCTCGTTCTTGCCGATCGAACTGATCTCCGGAATGGTATAGATCCCGGTCGGCACGTCATTGACGAAGCGCCAGCTGCCGTTGTCGACAATGCTGCCAGCGGCCGAACGGCCCTGGTCGTGGGCGGCACTGGCCAGGCTCGGCCAGCCGATGACATCGCCCGCGCCATAGATGTTCTGGATGCCGGTGCGGTAGTTCTCGTCGACTTCGATCTGGCCACGACTGTTGACCTTCACGCCGATGTTTTCCAGGCCCAACTGATCGGTGTTGCCCGTGCGGCCGTTGCACCAGAGCAAGGCGTCGGCCTTGATCTTCTTGCCAGACTTGAGGTGCAGGATAACGCCGTTGTCCACGCCTTCGACGCGGTCGTACTCTTCGTTGTGGCGAACGGTGATGTTGTTGTTGCTGAAGTGGTAGCTCAGGGCCTGGGAAATTTCCGAGTCGAGGAAGCTCAGCAACTGACCGCGGTTATCCACCAGCTCGACCAGTACACCCAGGCCACTGAAGATCGATGCGTATTCGCAACCAATCACGCCGGCACCGTAGACGATGAGTTTGCGCGGGGTGTGGCCGAGGCTGAGGATGGTGTCGCTATCGTAGATACGCGGGTGATGGAAATCGATGTCGGCCGGGCGATAAGGGCGCGAACCGGTGGCGATGATGATGTGCTTGGCCACCAGTTTTTCCACCACGCCGTTGGCGCAGACCACTTCGATGGTTTGCTCGTCGGCGAAACTGCCGGTGCCGAAGAACACGTCGACGCGGTTACGGGCGTAGTAGCCGGTGCGCGAGGCGACTTGCTTGGAAATCACTTTCTCGGCGCTTTTCAACACGTCCGGGAACGAGAACCAGCGCGGCTCACCAATGGCCCGGAACATCGGGTTGGTGTTGAACTGCATGATCTGCCGGACCGAGTGACGCAGTGCCTTGGACGGGATGGTGCCCAAGTGAGTGCAGTTGCCGCCGACCTGGCGACGGCTATCGACCATCGCCACCTTGCGCCCTGCCTTGGCGGCGTTCATTGCCGCGCCTTCCCCCGCCGGGCCGGAACCCAACACCACCACGTCGTAGTTGTAGACAGCCATGCGTACTCCTCAGAACAGGCCGCGGCACCAGCGGCACCTGCGGCTAAATCACGCCAATCTGTGGCATGAAGGAACAATTTGGGGTCCATGCAGAACCCGGACACAGTCTATAGAAGCGTCAACGCCGCGCACATTAACCCTTGGTCGCGTCGTAGGCTAGTTTTGCCTGCACTACAACGCCAGGTTTCAATGCCCGAATCGCCGCAATCACTCGGTTTTCCTGCCACTCAAACGCTCAAAGGCGTGACTGCTGCGTGTGACGAAACCTGTATCGGCACGCATCACAAAAAATGCGCCGATGTCGTGTTTTTCCGCGTAGTCCCAACCCTGCTCCGGGCCGAGAATCAGCAACAGCGTCGATAAGCCATCGGCCATCAGCGCTGAAGGATGAATCACCGTGACAGACGCCAGGTTGTGTGAGACCGGTAAACCTGTGCGCGCATCGAGGGTGTGGGAAAAGCGCTGGCCACCCTGCACGAAATAGTTACGGTAGTCACCCGAAGTCGACAGGCCATAACCGTCGATGGCGATGATGCGCTCGGCCACCTGTTGATCGTCGCGAGGTTCTTCCACAGCGATGCGCCAGGCGGTGCCGTCGAGTTTCCTGCCGGCGGCCTTGAGTTCACCGGTGGCTTCGGCAAGATAGTCGTGGATGCCCATGGCCGTGAGCTTCGCGGCAATCGTGTCCAGCGCATAACCGGCGGCGATACTGTTGAAGTCGACTTCCACGGCGGCGTCCTTGCATAGCTGCTCGCCGTCAATGCGCAGATGATCGTGACCGACACGTTGACGCACCTCGGCCAGCGCCTGTGCAGTGGGGATTTTTTCTTCACGGGCCTGTGGGCCGAACCCCCAGAGATTGAGCAGCGGCTCGACCGTCAAATCGAAAGCGCCTGCACTTTGCATGGACAGTTGCTCACCCACGCGGACCAATTGCAGGACCGACGCAGGCATTACCCGACAGTGGTTGGCCGGTAACGCATTGAATTGCTCGATGTCCGAATCGCTGCGATAGGTCGATAGCTGCCGGTCGACCTCCGCCAGGATCTTCTCGACCTCGACCTGGACGTCTGCCGGGGCAGGAAGACCGGCGTGACGCACGTACTTGACCGAATACGTGCTGCCCATGGTTGGACCGCCGAAGCTTTCCAGGGAATCGCCATTGCCGCAGGCGGACAAGGTGCCGATCAGCACCAAAAGACCATACCGTCGCCAGGTCAACAAATCTCCCCCCAATCATTCCCGGACACAACGCCAGGCTCAGCCATTATGCGATACAAATGTGGGAGCGGGGGGGGGGGGGGGGGGGGGGGGGGGGGGGGGGGGGGGGGGGGGGGGGGGGGGGGGGGGGGGGG
>NZ_JBXAHO010000069.1:0-16144 GCF_058795195.1 Pseudomonas sp. GW823-FHT06B06
GTGGTTAACGGGGCGCTCGCGATCAACAGCAAAGCGAGGCGGCCTTAAAGCCGACCTGACTGTTACGGGTGAACCTGAATCCCCCTTGCTGCACCAGCAGGCCCCGCGAGGCCAGGTCCACCAGGTTGTCCTGGTCGGGCTTGATCCATTCAGCCCATAACTGCCGCGGCGTATTACCGAACATCACGCCACCATCAAGCTTGCGACTGCTACCGGCCAGAGTGGATAAACAACGGTTCACGACAGACACCTCTTCGAATTCGCCCCAACTTTGCAGAACGTGCGGGTTTTATGAGGCCTGAAGGATAATCCGCCTTCACGTCCACGCCCCCACCCGTGTGGAGTGGGGCCCGGACGGATCACTGGCCAACACATTCCACATCCTCGCCGAAGCTCTACCCCTGTCATCAATAGCCAAGTAACTGTCGTCAAATGCGAAGCACCCCTCAATCGCAGGTCTTCTAATAGCGCTACAAACTCTGGCAATTGAGCCGACGGATGTGACCGTGGCCTCTGAGTCACGAGTTGCCTGGTCCGCCTGGCAGGAGAATAACAAGATGAAATTGGTGAAAAGTCTTCTGGCCGCCATCCCCCTCATGGGGCTGGTCATCGATGCCCACGCCTATGTATCGAGCCAGGAAGCCGCCCGGCTGGGCACCAGCCTGACGGGAGTGGGTGCCGAACAGGCCGGCAATGCCGACGGTTCCATTCCGCCCTACAGCGGTGGCCTGACCACGGCCCCCGCCAGTTTCAAGGCCGGCGACAGCATGCGCCCCGACCCCTTTGCCCACGAAAAACCGCTGCTGGTGATCAACGGCAAGAACGTCGATGCGTACAAAGGCATGCTGACCGCCACCACTGTCGCGTTGGCCAAGCGCTACCCTGGCTTTCGAGTCGATGTGTATCCGACCCACCGCACTGCATCGTTGCCACAGGCGGTGCTGGACAACAGTCGCAAGAATGCCACCAACGCCAGGTCCCTCGACGGCGGAACCGCCATCGACAATGTGATGCCCGGCGTGCCGTTCCCGATCCCGCAGTCCGGTGCCGAAGCGATGTGGAATTTCCTGTTGCGCTACCAGGGCGTCAACATCCATTCCAAGTACGACTCCTGGAGCGTCGACACGGCGGGCGTGCCGAGCCTGGCGGTCACCGGCGAAGCGTACGTGTCCTTCCCGATCTACGAGAACATGTCGAAGCCGTTCAGCAGCTCGGACATCTATTATCAGTTGAAACTGTCCTACACCGGGCCTGCGCGCCGAGCCGGCGAGTCGATCATGCTCAAGAACGCCACCAATGCCACGGAGTTTCCTGGCCGCGCCTGGCAGTACATGCCGGCCCAGCGCCGGGTCAAGCAGATTTCGATCCTGGCCTACGACACGCCCAACCCCGGCACCGCCCGTGCGCTGGAGCTGTATGACTGGACGCTGGTAGGCAAGCGGGAAATGATCGTGCCGTACAACACTTACAAACTCACCTACGCCCGCGAAGCCAAATCGCTGACCACCCCCAATTTCATTGCCCCGGATTACGTGCGCTGGGAAAAACACCGGGTCTACGTCGTCGAGGGCAATCTCAAGCCCGGTGCCAAGCACATCTACCAGAAGCGCCGCTTTTACCTGGATGAAGATACCTGGGCCGCGGTGGCCTCCGATCAGTACGACACCGATGGCCAGCTGTATCGGGGCTCCTTCGCCTTCTTCAGCCAGAGCTATGACCAGCAGGTTCCCGATGCCACCCCGTTCATGACGTACGACCTGTCGCGTGGCACCTACAACATCAATGGCGTGGTCGGCCCCCACGGTGGCATCCGCTACATCGAACCGCTGTCGACGGCGCAGTGGGCGCCAGAGTCCATGGCGGTGAGCGGTATTCGCTAGGGGCGGCGATGGAGACCGATCAAAAAGGGACGGTCAATTTCATCCAGTAGGCATTACCTTCCGCGCGGTTGCGAACCTGGGTTTCCTGCTCCCACTTGGCGGTCAGAAACCAGCCTTTATCGCTCGTATATTTCACCGACGGGCCAATCGCTAGCGCCCTGCCTTTGTTGTCCTTGACCCGTTCACCGTCCTGCCGGTCATCGGTGGTCTGGTGAACGATGTAACCGCCCACGCCCACCACCCAGCCATTGCCCAGGCCCCAACCTACTGCGTAATCGGCATGCAGTTCCGAGCCGGAACGGTAGTCGGTCGCGGGGTTGCGGCGGTTGAAGTCATACATGATTTTCGCGTCGACGTTCAGGCCATTGGGGTCGACGTAAGACACCGCCACCACGGGTTCGACCACCCAGTAATTGCGCCCGAGGTTGGCCAGGTCGCCGCGGTCGTATTCACCGGACGGCGCGATGAAATCCACGGCGACAATACTGTGTAGCTTCTCACTGTGATGAAAGCCGAGCGCCGGCCCGAAGATGATGTCGCCCAATCCCTGTTTGCTCTGGGACTGACCATTGAGCTCAACCTTGAGGTCTACCAGCGGCACGATGGCGTGGAAAGCCAGGTTGCCACCGAGCACCTGCTGCTCGGTGACCCAGATCAGTCGTGGCGCAATGGAGTTGGCCCGCACGCGGAAGTCCACAGGCACTTTGTCACCCCGATTGTCGCGCAGCGAGTCGGCTTCGTAGTGGCCGACATAGAACTGCGAATACAAGCCCGGCGGTGGCATGGCACCGGACATGTAGTTTTCCGCCCCCATCGGGTAGGAAGATCCACCGTTTTCGGTGGCCAGCGCCCCGCCACTGACCACCGCCAGCAGGCTCACTGCGGCACGGCACAGGCAATTGCCACGCTTGTTACGCGGTACGGCTTTCATAGGTTGATGACCCTTTTGTTGTTTTTATAGTCAGCCGAAACCCTGCCGACCTTCGGGAGGTCAGCAGCGTCCGGCGTTGTGTGTTGCGGGTAAACTCAGATGCGCTTGAACAACGCTGAGCGAGTGCTTTCGCTGGCGCCATCGGCGGCGCTGTAGAAGCGCTCCATGAAGATGTCGCGCTCGAACAGCCGCCCTTGCATCAGGCAAGTAATGGCCGAATCGATCATCACCGGTGGCCCGCACAGGTAGGCTTTGCGCGTACTGAAGCGGCCCTCGAAATGTTGCTTCGCGGCGTCATGCACGTAGCCTTTGAACCCCGTCCAGGCGATATCGTCCTCTGCCTGGCTGAGTGCGGGTACGTAGGTGAAATTGGCGTAGTCGCGCTGCAATGCCTCGAACAGTTCCTGGTTGTAGAGCTCCGCGCGATTGCGCGCGCCCTGGAACAGCACGATCTGGCGCGTATCCCCTGCCTCCAGCAGATCGAGAATCATAGATTGAGGGCTGGATAATCCCGAGCCCCCCGCGATGAATATCAAGTCTCCGCTTTGCGAGGTGCGCACAAAAAACTGCCCATACGGCCCGGACAATTCCACCCTGTCTCCGACCTTCAGTTCATCGTGAATCCTGCCGGTCATGCGCCCGCCCTCGACCCGACGCACGTGCAGTTCCACTTCGTCGGCGCGACTTGGTGGGTTGGCCAGCGAAAACGCCCGAGTGCCGTCAACGCCAGGCAATTGCAGGTTGATGTACTGCCCGGCCTGGAACGCCATGGGTCGATCGAGCTTGAGGTGCACGCCCTTGATGGTCGGCGACAAGTCCACTAGCGCACTGACCACTGCGCGGAAGTCCTCGACCGGGTGCCCGAGAAAATCAGGGTCGGCGTCGATATCCGCTTCGATCACCATGTCGCTTTGCGGAATGGCGCAACACGCCAGGACCTTGCCTTCGTCACGCTCGATATCCATCAGTGCAAACGAGGACGCCGCTCCCAGATCCGCTTCGCCTTCAAGGACCTGGATCTTGCAGGTGGCGCAGGTGCCATGTCCGCAGGCGAAGGGCAGCCAGACGCCCTGGCGCAACGCTGCCTGGAGGATGGTCTGGCCCTCCTCCACTTCGATTGTTTCGCCCGTAGGCTCGATGGTTACTTGGTAGCTCATCACCGTGTCCTCAGTTGAAGGTGCCGGCAATGCCGTTCAAGCCCGGAGTAGCGAGGTGCAGCAGGCTTTTATGGTCGATGCCGTTATCGATCAGGCTTGCCGCATTGTCGGGTGTGAACGGTTGATCGTTCAGGCGCCATAGCGCCTGGCTGAAATCCACTCGACTGGCATCCGGGTGCTGGGAAATCGAGGGCTTGACCACCTGCTCGATGAAGTCAGCGAACGGCATTGCCGGTGGCAGCGGGAAAGTGAACGGGGCGCAAAACATCAGGTGTTTTTCCCAGCACAGGTACACCAGTTGCAGGCCATGGAAGTTTTCCTGGCGATCCAGGGGTTGGGCCTCATAGGCACCGATGGAGGTCACGGGCATGATTTTTTCCTTCCTGTCAGGTGGGTTTGAAGCAGACCAGCAGGCCCGCTTCGGCGCAGGGCGTCAGCCGGTCTTGAGCAGATCCGGGTCGACGGGATTGGCCGGCGCACTGTGACGATCATTGGGGTGCCAGTCCTGCCAGCGCCGATGCTCGGTGGAGCCCAGGTATTCCAAGTTGTCCTGGCCGGGTTCGATGTTGTAGTAGTCGCGCACCACCGACTCGACATCCGCGCCACCGCAGTTGCCCTGCAATATCTGATGCACCGGTAGCCAGGCCTGGATGTACTTGGTCGGCTCGTACTGGAAAATGTCGCAGCAGCCCTGGGAACAGAAGTGATAACGCTCGCCTTCGTGCTCGGTGCTGCGATGGCTGAGTGTGGTCTGGTCATCCGGCTCGCCAAACGACAGCGGGATCTGGCAGATCTGGCACAGCATCGGCAGGGTCGGGTTGTAGAAACGCTCGCCCTTCTCCTGGAGCGCGCGCCAGTGCTCAAACCGTGGTCGGTAGATCTTGTCGAAGGTGTCCGGGTACTTGGACGAGAGCCAGTCCAGTTCCTCGTCGGTCGGCATCCAGGTATGGAAGTTGGTCGCCTGGCTGTACTGATAGAAGATCGACCAGGCCTGATGGCTGACGTGATCCTTGGCAATATTGGCTTCTTCGACATGCTTGGGCGGGCGAATACCGTAGCGCTCCAGGTCCTTGAACAATGCCCCGCCCGCCTCTTCGAAATACACGCCCCAGGCTTCGGACCAGGACATCACCTTGTTGGGCAGCATGTAGTCCATCATCATCCCGACCAGTGTGAGCAAGCGGTAACCACGCCAGAACCACTTGTCGATCCAGCGCTGGATGATCGGTACGTTGTCCTCGTGTTGCTCCAGCAAAAACTTGATGACCTCAAGGCCCAGCGTCATGTGGCGGGCCTCATCCGATTGTGCGGAGAAGCCGAAGGTCACGGTGGCCATGTCGCCGTTGAACGCGGCGCCGGACATGAAAGGAACGAACAGCAGATTGGTCAGCACGTACTCGAACGAAAACGAGATGGCCGTGAGGAACTCGAACGGCCCCGCCGTCCGCGCGTCCTCGAAGAACGACTTGGGCACCGAGAGGAACCACACGCGGTCATGCATATGGGCGAAATCATGCAGACCGTTGAAGTGCTTGTTGTAGTGGCTCATTGCATGAATCTGGGTCTGTACGTGGCGCAGTTCGTCGATAGCCTGCATCTGGCAGGCAATTCGTGCACCGGCGCCACTGAACTGTCGTCCAACCCGTGCGAACCCTTGGTAGGCCTGATATTCCAGCGGTGTCACACCGGACAGGAACAGCTTCAGCGCGTTGACGTAGCGGGCGTCCGACAGCGTGGTATGCCCATTGTTCTGCGAGAAGGCGTCGAAGATCGCGTAGAGTTTTTTCTCTTTCTCAGCCTGGTATTTCCAGTAGGTATCCATGGTCAAGCGGAACGGATCTTCCCACTTGTCCCAATCGGTGATCTTGATGCCTTCGAAACGTTCGTGCGGGTAGATGTCCTCGTGGGTCTGGTAGCTGGGCTCCCAGTCGAGGTCACGGGTCATGCAGCGGTATTTTTCTTTGGCATTAAGGCGTTTTTTCACGGCCATGATGGCGCTCCCGTATTCTTGTAATGGATCAAACCCTGGCTTGAAACCGGCGGTCAGTTGTTCCAGTGGAGGGAGAAGCTGTCGTCCTCTTCCACGACATTGCCGCCGAGGGTGATGACGTACATGAGCATTTCCTGGATGTCCCAGGGGCTGCCGGTCAGTTGCTCGACTGTCTCGCGATGGATATCCAGGCGGCCCCTGGCCTCGATGCGGATCATCGACGGCTGGTGCTGAATCTCGGCATGGGGGTTGTCCTGGACGATCGCGTCGACAATCGAGCGCGCGTAGTCGGTGTCCTGCAGGTTGATGTAGACGAGGGAAGTCATGGGCGGGCTCCTGTCAGGCCGATTTTCTTCAGGCGTGCGCTGAACTCGGTGCACACGGTATCCAGCGCGGACGTATCGAGAGTCAGGGCCGCCAGGGGCTCGAGTGCCTCCACGCAACGGGCACTCCAATGATCGACCCAGCCTTGCACCAGGTCCTTGTTGGCAGCGCTTTCGTTGATCACGGTCTTGAGCAGCCCGTCGACCCAGCGTTGGCTTTCGGCGAACCACAGGCGCATGAACTCGGTGAGCATGCCGACCTGGCCGGCACCATTGGCCGAGAGTTGCTCGTCGAGCTTGTGGAACAGCAGCGGGTACACCAGGCCATCGCTGACCAGGTTTTGCGCCAGGGTCAATTCGAACCAGTCGCGAACCACCAGGGTGTCTTCGACGTATCGGCGCAGGCCTTGCCATGCCGGGTCGCCGAGCCACTGTTGTTTGGCCTCGGCCAGCAGCAACACGTCGCCGTCATCGAGCATCAGGCCGATCCGTGAGAGGTACTGGGCGATGCCCAGGCGATCCATGGCCTGGAACATGTGCATTTGCGTGACGCTCGTGCCGAACCCGTCGGCGGCGATGCTGCTGTTGTTCATGTTGGCGCCCATCTCGGCGTGCCGAAGCGGCAACAACAGCCTGCTGATCAACTGCACATTGCGCGCGGACAGCCCGGCAAGCATGTCGCGCTTTTCGCAGAACGCGTAATCATGCTCGGCATTTTCCTGCATCTTGGCCCGGGCCTGGACGTAGGCGCCGTAGTAGTACTGGCGAGGGTCGCTGACGGCATACCAGTCAGCCATCACCACCGCAGTGCGGGTGGCGTCATTGAGCAGTTTGTCCGGTTGCCACAACGGCCGGTAATGAAAATTGGTCGCCGACTCCAGGTCGAAACTCGCCTCCTGATATCGGCTGGCAACCTTGTCGCCAAAGCGGCGACGGGTATGGCTGAAGGTGTTGCGGATCGTCTCGACGGTCGTCGTCTTGATCTCGACACTCATGGTGTGGACTCCTGTAATTATTGTTGGGGGGCCTGGTCACCTGCGGCGCCGCGGGTTTCGCCGTAGCGCCACTTGTGCGCATCGGCGTCGAGGGCCTGGGACATTTGCGCGTCCATGTGCTGAACGTGGTGGGTTTCACAAAATTGCCTGAATGCCTGATGCGGCAGTACAAGCTCGACGTACAGGTCGGGAAAGCCGATGGCGAAATCGAACTCGACAAAGGCAGCGTCTGGCTCGCTGCGCACACGGACGTAGCGCGGCATTTGATCGAAGGTGCTGCCAGATGGGTTCATGCTCGGAAACTCCCTTGTTGTTATGCAGGGATGCAGAGCAACATGAGTGCCAGCGCAACAGCTGGAATCTTAAATAAAGAATAAACCTTATAAAAACAGATGGTTACATAGAGCGCAGTAGGCCCTGCAGGGTGCAAGTATTCGCATGCGGAGATCTGTCGACATGGACGAATTGATGATTTGATCAATCCCGGGCAGGCGGTTCGAGCAAATGAACAAACGGCGCTGCAAAGGCCGTAACCGCTCCGGATCAGTCGTGATGTCGACCCAAGACCCGGCGCTCAGTCGGTGAATATCCATTTGACTTTCAATTGAAATTCGGGACGTTCTATATAGGAATTTTCATCGCTTTTTCTGACACGGTCCCTCGGTCACGCCCCAGCCTGGGTGCAAGGAGCCCTGTTATCCCCACAAACAAAAAGACATAGGGGTTTGTTTTCATGACCATGAAATACCGGGCCTCCGAGCATTCTGCACAGCTCAAGGACCTGACCGACCGCGTGCACTTTCTCGGCGGCGAAGGAAAGATCTGGCTCGATGAGCAACGCATGATGCTGATGCAGGTTTCGGCGATGGCGTCGTTTCGCAGGGAGCTGATCGAGATGATCGGAGCAGAACGTGCAAAGGGCTTTTTCCTTCGCCTGGGCTATCAGTCCGGGCTCAAGGATGCGCAGCTGGCACGAAAACTACGGCCCAATGCCAGTGACATCGATATGTTCCTTATCGGACCGCAACTGCACTCGCTCAAGGGCATGGTCAAGGTGCGTCCGTTGAAGATGGACATCGATATCGAGGCCGGAACCTTCTATGCCGACATCGAGTGGATAGACTCTTTCGAAGTGGAAAACCACCAGAGTGAACAACTGCATTCCGATCAGCCGATTTGCTGGATGCTCCTGGGCTACGCAATCAGCTATTCGTCGTTTTTCATCGGCCGGCAGATCATTTACAAGGAGGTCAGCTGCCGGGGATGCGGGGACACAATGTGTCGGATTATCGGCAAGCCCGCCGAGGAATGGGAGGATGCCGACACGTTCATGCGCTATTTCCAAAGTGATTCAATCATCGATGAATTACACACCCTGCAGCTTCAAGTAGAAAACATGAACCAGCGCCTGCAACTGGGTGCAGGCCAGTTTTACGGCATCGGCCGGTCAGCGATCTACCGCAAGACCTGCGACCTGATCGACAAAGTCGCCCCAGGCAAGGCTTCAGTCCTGCTACTGGGTGAAACCGGCGTCGGCAAGGAAGTCATCGCGCGCAGTCTGCATTTGCGCAGCGAGCGCGCTGGCGGTCCTTTCATAGCCCTGAACTGCGCAGCCATCTCGCCAGACCTGATTGAAGCGGAGCTGTTTGGCGTCGAAAAAGGCGCTTACACCGGCGCTCAACAAGCGCGCATGGGTCGCTTCGAACGCGCACATGGCGGCACCTTGTTTCTCGATGAAATCATCGAACTGACGCCTCGTGCCCAGGCCAGCCTGCTACGGGTGTTGCAGGAGGGTGAGCTGGAACGGGTGGGCGATAACCAGACGCGCACTGTCGATGTGCGCGTCATCGGTGCTACGCATGAGGATCTCGCGCAGGCGGTGAAGGAAGGACGTTTCCGTGCCGACCTTTATTACCGATTGAACGTCTACCCGGTGCGGGTTCCTGCGTTGCGCGAGCGTCGCGAAGACATCCCGCTGTTGATTGAGCACTTCCTTGAAAAGCTGCATCAAAGCTATCAGAAAAAAACCCTCGGCCTTTCCGATCGCGCCAGCGAGGCCTGCTTGCGCTACGACTGGCCAGGCAATATCCGTGAGCTGCAAAATCTCATCGAGCGTGGCGTGATCATCACGGACAGCAATCAGAGCATTTCCGTGGAGGCACTGTTCCCGCACCAGTCCGACGAGGCCTACAGTATTGGCCTGTCGAGCGAAGGTGCTTTGATCAGCCAGAAGCTGGCGCCCACCGATGAGTGGGTGGGCCGCCTGCTCGATCTTGGAGTGAGCCTTGAAGCCATGGAAGAGCAACTCCTGCAAGGTGCCATGGAACGCGCCGGGCAGAACGTTTCGGAAGCAGCGCGCCTGCTCGGAATGACGCGACCGGCACTGGCTTACCGGCTGAAAAAGAAGCCGGATTGAGGCCTGGCCTTCAAGCGCACGGGTCTCCACTGGCGCTTAAAGGCTTGAGCGTGTCACTGCGTAGCGCAACACTGCGCAGCACTGTCCCTAATCAACGGGATATCGATGAGCGGGTGTACATCACCTACACCCGCGAGTCGTTCTGATCAGGCCTTCTCCTTCAACGAGCCGTCGCCGAGAGAACGTTGCGGTCACTGCCGTTCCACCTCTTCAAAAGATCCCGTGCGCACCTCGCCGCTGGTGTCTTCATCAGGCCCGCCGGGTGCTTGAATGACGCCATCGAGGCTGATGAAAGCGGCAACGATAAGCTTGCGCATACTCGTCTCCTGATTCGCCCTCGTGAAAGTTCCTGCCCAGGGAACACCGAACCAGATGCATTCCCTGAACCCTGGTCGAATGGACCTCTGCGAAATCGACAGCAGTTGCTCGAAGCGCCCCGGCGACATACTGTTTTACCCCAGGTCAACGTCATCACAACGAACGATGGGGTCTATCACGTGAGCAAAGCGTCTTATGTTCCGCCCAAGGTCTGGAAAAACAATGCGCCCTCTGGCGGCGAGTTTGCCAATATCAACCGCCCTGTTGCCGGCCCGACCCATGACAAGACACTGCCGACAGGCAAGCATCCGTTGCAACTGTATTCGCTGGCGACGCCCAATGGCGTAAAAGTGACGATCATGCTCGAAGAGCTATTGGCGCTTGGGCATACCGGCGCCGAATACGACGCCTGGCTGATCCGCATCAGCGAGGGCGAACAGTTTTCCAGTGGCTTTGTCGAGATCAACCCGAACTCGAAGATCCCGGCGCTGCTGGATCGCAGCGTCGAGCCGCCGCTGCGCGTGTTCGAATCCGGTTCGATCCTGCTCTACCTGGCGGAAAAGTTCGGCGCCTTCCTGCCCACCGATCTCGCGGGACGCACCGAAACCCTGAACTGGCTGTTCTGGCAAATGGGTTCGGCACCCTACCTGGGCGGCGGCTTCGGGCACTTCTACGCCTACGCACCGGAGAAGCTCGAATACCCGATCAACCGCTTCACGATGGAGACCAAGCGGCAGCTGGATGTCCTCGACCGTCGACTTGCGCAAAGCCCCTACCTGGCCGGTGACCGCTACACCATCGCCGACATCGCGGTCTGGCCCTGGTACGGCCAGTTGGTGCGCAACAACGTGTATTCGGCTGCCGAATTTCTATCCGCCCACCAATACACCCACGTGCAAAGATGGGCGCAAGAAATCGCCAATCGACCGGCGGTCATCCGCGGTCAGCGTGTAAATCGGACGTGGGGGGATGAGGCGAGCCAGGTGCCTGAACGGCATCAGGCTGCTGATCTGGGCTGAAGGACCGCATACGTCCGGCGTTCACAGCGCCGGGCGACAAGAGCGGCGCCCGTTACTTCCCCTTCCAACCCGCCAGCTATTGCTCGGGGTGCATCGCCAGATAGTTGTCGACTGCAGCCCCTACCGTGGGAAAAAACGCCGATTCGCCAAACCTTGCGAAAAGCCCGAAACGCTTGAGTTTGTCCTTGACCGGGTCTTTCATTTCCGCCACGCACAACTTGATACCCGCTGCGTGCAGGGTGTCGTCGAGCTCTGCCAACATGTCGGCAGAGGTCACGTCGACACTGGTGACCGGCTCCGCCGCCACGACCAGCCAGCGCACCGGCGTGGGCGAGGCCGCCACGGCGTTCAGCACGCGTTCGTTGAACAGTTCGGCGTTGGCGAAAAACAATGGCGCATCCCATCGAAACAAGACCAGACCGGGGATCAGGTGCGCGTTCGGATAACGCTGGATGTCGTGGTAGCCCTTGACCCCCTCGGCTTGCCCCAGCACTGCGGAGTACGGCCGCCAGCCATCCCACAGGAACTCGATAACGGCGATCACGATAGCCAGGGCGATACCTTCGATCGCCCCGAACACGGCGACGCCAATGGTGCAGGCGATCGACAGCCAGAACTCCCAGCGCTGGATACGATAAATGCGTCGCAGGTCGGCGACTTCGATCAAGCCGATGGCCGAGGCGATCACCACGGCTGCCAGTGCGCTGTTGGGCAGGTTTTCCAGCAGGTTCGGCGCCACCATCAACAGCACGGCCACCGCCAGTGCGCCGACCACGCCAGTCAACTGGGTCTTGGCGCCGGCGGCTTCGGCCACGGGCGTGCGTGAAGAACTGCTGCTGATGGGAAAACCCTGGAAAAACCCCGCCGCCAGATTGGCAAAGCCCAGCCCCGCCATCTCCTGGTTCGGGTTGACATAGGTACGGGTGCGCGCCGCGTAGACCCGCGAGAGCACACTGGTGTCGGCAAACGAAACAAGGGCGACGGCGCAACCGCCGATAATCACCGGGACCAGGTCGTCGCGGGTGATCCAGGGGATCGCGAACGCTGGTAAACCTTGGGGAAGCGCACCGAGGACCGCCACACCCGCGCCCTTGGCCAGGCCCAGCACACCCACGGCAATGGTCGCGCCTGCCACGGCGATGAGGATGCCCGGGATACGCTTGTGGCCTTTGAGCAGCAGGATCACCGCCAGCGTGGCGGCGCCCACCATGAAAGTGGTCCAGTTGGCCTTGCCCTCCATCACCCCGGTGGTGATCGCCCACAGGTTTCTGAACGGACCGTCGGACTCGATCGAAAAACCGAAGATTTTCGGCAATTGACTGATCAACACCGTGATGGCGATGCCGTTCATGTAGCCGTAACGGATCGGTTTGGACAGCAGCTCGGTAATGAAGCCCAGGCGTGCGATGCCCGCCAGGATGCACACGGCGCCCGACACGATCGCCATCATGCTCGCCAGGGCAACCGCGCGATGAGGGTCGCCGCCCGACAGTGGCAAGACGACGGCAAGGATCACTGCCGCCAGCGAGGAATCCGGCCCCAGCACCAGGATCCGGCTGGGGCCGAACAGTGCATAAGCGATGAGCGGAACGATGGTCGCGTACAGGCCATAGATGCCGGGCACGCCTGACGCCACGGCGTAGGCGATGCCGACGGGCACCAGCATGGTGGTGAGCACCAGGCCGGCCATGATGTCATGGCGCAACCAGGCTATCTGGTACTTTCGCAGCGTAACAAGCCCGGGGAGCCAACGGCTCCAGCCGTTGCCGACGCCGCTATCGCGAGGTGCAATGCGACCCGGTTCCGGGGTGGGAGGCGAAGTATCCGAATGGCTCATGTGTCTATGGCCTTTAGTGTCCGGCATAGCGCCGCGGAAGGCGCCTCTCAGAATTTTTCGGGAATTCGCCGCAGCGGATAATCCGGCTCGCGATAACCGCCAGGCTTCTGCCGCTTGGGTAACACCACCTTCTCGCGTGCGACGTCCTCATAGGGAACACGGCTGAGCAAATCAGAAATGATGTTCAGCCGCGCGCGGCGCTTGTCGTTTGAGTTGGCCACCAACCAGGGGGCGTGCTCGGTGTCGGTCGCCTGGAACATGTCGTCACGGGCTCGCGAGTAGTCATACCAACGGCTGTAGGATTTGAGATCCATGGGGGTAAGCTTCCAGATTTTGCGCCCATCCTTGATACGCTCTTCCAGCCGTCGGGTCTGTTCCTCAGGACTGACTTCCAGCCAATACTTAAGCAAAATAATGCCCGAATCGACAATCGCCCGCTCCACGTTGGGCACCGTTTTCAGAAACCGTGCAACCTGCTCCTTAGTGCAGAACCCCATCACCCGCTCCACGCCCGCACGGTTGTACCAACTGCGATCGAAGATGACCACTTCGCCGGCCGCTGGCAGGTGCGGCAGGTAGCGCTGGACATACATCTGGCTTTTTTCCCGATCAGTCGGTGCCGGTAGCGCCACCACGCGAAAAACCCGCGGGCTCACACGCTCGGTCAGTGCCTTGATGGTCCCGCCCTTGCCGGCGCCGTCGCGCCCCTCGAAGACAATGCAGATCTTGATGCCCTTGGCTTTTACCCATTCCTGCAATTTGACCAACTCGACGTGCAGCAGGCGCAGTTGCTCAAGGTAATCGCTGTTCTTCAGCTTCAGGCTTTGTGCGGGATAACCCTTAGCGGCTTTCTTTTTGTCCTTTGCCATGACCAAGACCTCAGGAAAACAGGTTGTCGACAGGTACGCAGTGTGATTGCTGGCTGCTCAGCCACCGAGTGCAATGATCGCGACGATCAGCACGGCACCGGTGACCGCCATCGCAACGCCGCCAACCCAGGGTTTTGCGCCGGCATAGCGCGCCAGTATCCAACCGGCGAGGAATAGCACCACCAGCCCGACCAGGTTGGACAGGCGTACGGCAAGCGCTGTCTGGTCGAGCAACAGAAACGGCACCACGAGGGGAAATGTCGATGCCACCACCAACAGGAACACCCCGACCGCGCCCCTGATGTCGTCCCAGGTAAGGCGTGGCTGCACCGACGTGTTGGCAAATTTGACCAAGCGCAGACGCAGCGACTCCAGCTCTTCGGGACCGGCCGCGGCGACGAGACGTGGTGGCAGTGCATCGGCAATCAGCGCTTGCCCGGTCGCCGCATCCGCTGCGCCGCTCAGGGCGGTGAACAGCGTACGTTTGCGCGTGCGCTCGATCAGGCTGCGCAGTAAATACATCACTGCGTCGGCAAGCCCCCAGGCCAGGTTGCAACCCAGCGCTGCGAACATCATCGTGCGTTCCGCCTCCTGGCCAGATGTTGCCACGCTGATGGTTCCGGTGAAGGTCATTGCCATGAGCAGGCCAAAGATCACTTCAGTCACGCGATCGACCGGATCAAGTACCCGTGCCCGCTTTTGCTCTGCTGTACCTTGCATGCAGTCATCCTCGCACGGCCGCATCCACGTGAGGCCCTTTGAGACAGGCCACGGCAGCGGTCTTTTATCACTGGGCAGTTTCAACAAATTTTCAGTGTAGTTTGAAAAGCTTGTTTCGCTGGCGATTCAGACTGCACCGTCGCACCGCGAGGCCTCGGCACCGACTAAGCTTTTACAATTGAACCTGATTGCCCATGGAGATGTGCGTGAGCAGCGCTCCCCTGTCCGAACTCGATGCCGCCCTGCCCGGTCTGGTGCGCAAGATCCGCGTGCTGGATGCCTTGGCCTGGCCGGAGGGGGTCGAGGAAGATTTCCTGGCGCGCTGGCGCGCCGGACAAGCGCAATTGCCCAAGGTCGAGTTGCGCCCGCGTGATCACGGCGCCGACATTTTTGCGCTCGAAGCCTTTATCGGTCGCTGCGATGAGGGGCATCCAGCCGGGCGCCACCTGGCCATGACCGCGCGCAGCTATGCCACGGCCGGGCACATGCTCGGTGCCATAGGCACGCCCGCCTTTACCCAGTATTCGTCAGCCTTGTATCGGCGTCCGGACTTCTACTATCCGAGCCTGAACCTGAGCATGCTGGACGCGGCCCACTTCTTCCTCAAGACCACCGACGCCCTTCTGGGCGGAGCGCGGATTCCTCCGAGCCCCGCTGAGATCCCGGCCGAGGCCTTCGCCGCCTGGATGCAACCGGAACTGGACCGTTTCTTCGGCCCGGGCCGGATCACAGTGGTGCTCGATCCGACCCTGGCCGCCAAGGCCATTGCCGGGGCGAGCCGCATTCGCCTGCGGGCCAGCGCACTGTTTTCGCAACTGGACAAGAACCAGCTGTTGCAGCACGAGGCTTTCGTGCATGTCGCCACGGCGCAGAACGGCGCGTTGCAATCAAACCTCAAGAGTCTTGGCCTGGGAGCACCGCGTACCACCCAGACCCAGGAAGGTATCGCCACCCTCGCCGAGCTGTTCACCGGCAGCATGGACATCAACCGCCTGCGTCGCCTCGCCTTGCGTGTGCTCGCGGTGCAACAGGCGCTCGATGGCGCCGATTTCATCCAGGTGTTCGAAGGTTTTCTTGCTGCCGGCCAGACCCAGGAGGAATCCTTCCGCTCGACCCAGCGGGTATTTCGCGGTGCGGATCTGCACGGCGGTTCGGCGTTCACCAAGGATGCGGCCTACCTGACCGGCTTGCTTGGCGTGCACACCTTGCTGCGCATCGCGATCCGCGACAACCGACCGGAACTGGTCGGCTATCTGTTCGCCGGGCGCCTGAGCCTGGGGGACACCGTACGCCTGGCCCCGCTCTTCGAGTCCGGTTGGCTCCAGGGGCCAGTCCATCTGCCGGCCTGGGCCTCGGACCTGCGCCTGCTCGCCGCCAATCTGGCCTTCTCTGCTTTCATCTCGAGGATCAAGCTGGATGTGCTCGACCTTGACGTGCTCATGGCCTTCGCCGATGCACATGAAGCCGATGCCAGTGCCTAGGAAGGTAGGACCTGTAGGAGCGAGCATGCTCGCGAGAAACCTGAGGGCACTGCGGGGTATCAGACTCCCCACGTCATCGTAATTGAGCCGTGCGCAACGGTGATGCGGGGGCGTCACAGGAAGCCCTGTGTGAAATTGGTTGTCGGAGTGCATATCCATTGCTGCGGTAACGGCCTCCTATGGTTTCGCTTTTACAGCGACTCCCTTT
>NZ_JBXAHO010000070.1:0-15556 GCF_058795195.1 Pseudomonas sp. GW823-FHT06B06
CACCGAGTGGTGGGGCAAAGCCTTTTGGTTCCTTTTTGGCGTTTGAAAAAGGGACTCGCCGTAAGGGCGAAACCATAAGCCGACGTTACCGCAGCAACGGATATCCCCCCAATCCAATTCTCAAATACATCCCAGCGGGCACTTTCGATCAGACGGTTGCGAGTCTGGCGATCCCGGCCTATGGTCCAGACACAACATTGTCACGACCGGCGCGACAACCCGACGCCGGCCTTTTTTGTCCATCCATTGTGCTAGCGCAACGAGGTGACGACATGCCCAACGACTCCCGCCCCGCCGTACTCGAACTGATCGGCAACACGCCCCTGGTGCGCGTCAGCCGTTTCGATACCGGCCCGTGCACGCTGTTTCTCAAGCTCGAATCCCAGAACCCCGGCGGTTCGATCAAGGACCGCATCGGCCTTGCCATGATCGACGCCGCCGAACGCGACGGCCGCCTGCGACCCGGTGGCACCATCGTCGAAGCCACGGCCGGCAACACCGGCCTCGGCCTGGCACTGGTCGGCCGCGCCAAGGGTTATCGGGTGGTGCTGGTGGTGCCGGACAAGATGTCCACCGAGAAGGTCCTGCACCTCAAGGCCATGGGCGCCGAGGTGCATATCACCCGTTCCGATGTCGGCAAGGGCCATCCGGAGTACTACCAGGACGTTGCCGGACGCCTGGCCAGTGAAATCCCCGACGCCTTCTTCGCCGACCAGTTCAACAACCCGGCCAACCCACTGGCCCATGAGTGCAGTACCGCACCGGAGATCTGGGCGCAAACCCAGCATGATGTCGATGCCATCGTGGTCGGCGTGGGTTCAGCCGGCACGCTGACCGGGCTGACCCGGTTCTTCAGCCGTGTGCAACCGGAACTGGAAATGGTCCTGGCCGACCCGGTCGGCTCGGTGATGGCCGAATACAGCCGCAGCGGCACCCTTGGCACGCCGGGCTCCTGGGCCGTCGAAGGCATCGGCGAAGACTTCATTCCGTCGATTGCCGACCTGTCCAGCGTGCGCCACGCCTATTCGATCAGCGACGAGGAAAGCTTCGATCATGCCCGCCAGTTGCTGCGCGCCGAGGGCATTCTCGGCGGTTCGTCGACCGGCACCCTGTTGGCGGCGGCATTACGCTACTGCCGCGAGCAGACCCAACCGAAACGGGTGGTCAGCTTCGTCTGCGACACCGGTACGCGTTACTTGTCGAAGGTCTATAACGACCAGTGGATGAACGATCAGGGGCTGCTGAAAAGCAAGCAGTACGGCGACCTGCGCGACCTGATCGCGCGGCGCTTCGAGGACGGCCGGGTGATCAGCGTCGGCCCCGACGACACCCTGCTCACCGCGTTCCAGCGCATGCGCCTGGCGGATGTGTCGCAACTGCCGGTGCTGGTGAGCGGCAAGCAACTGGTCGGTGTAATCGACGAGTCCGACATCCTGCTGGGCGTGCATGAAGACGCTACGCACTTTCGCAAGACCGTCTCCAGCGCAATGACCGACAAATTGCAAACCCTGGCCCCCGACGCCTCACTGGCGGATCTGGAGGCGGAACTGGGCCGTGGGCTGGTGGCGATCATCCAGGATGCCTCAGGTTTCCACGGCCTGATCACCCGAACCGACATGCTCAATCACCTGCGGAGATCCCTGCCATGAGTCAGCACGATGAAAATTCCCCGCCACGGGGCTTCGCCACCCGCGTGATCCATGCAGGGCAAACGCCGGACCCGTCGACCGGCGCGCTGATGCCGCCGATCTACGCCAATTCCACCTATCTGCAGCAGAGCCCTGGCGTGCACAAGGGGCTGGACTACGGGCGTTCACACAATCCGACGCGCTGGGCGCTGGAACGTTGCGTCGCCGACCTCGAAGGCGGCACCCGGGGCTTTGCCTTCGCCTCGGGCCTGGCGACCATTTCCACGGTGCTGGAACTGCTCGACGCCGGCTCGCACATCGTCTCCGGAAATGACCTGTACGGCGGCACCTTCCGCCTGTTCGACAAGGTGCGCCAGCGCAGTGCCGGGCATCGCTTCAGCTTTGTCGACCTGACCGACCTCGCCGCCTTCGAGGCCGCCTTGCAGGACGACACACGCATGGTCATGGTCGAGACGCCGAGCAACCCACTGCTGCGCCTCACCGACCTTGCCGCCATCGCCCGCACCTGCCGCGACCGCGGCATCATCTGCGTGGCGGACAACACCTTTGCCAGCCCGTGGATACAACGCCCGCTGGAACTGGGCTTCGACATCGTGCTGCATTCGACCACCAAGTATCTCAATGGCCACTCCGACGTCATTGGCGGCATCGCCGTGGTCGGGCAGAACGCCGAGCTGGCCGAGCGCCTGGGTTTCCTGCAGAACGCGGTGGGCGCCATCGCCGGGCCGTTCGACGCCTTCCTCACCCTGCGCGGGGTCAAGACCCTGGCGTTGCGCATGGAGCGCCACTGCAGCAATGCGCTGGATCTGGCGCAATGGCTGGAACGTCAACCGCAAGTCGCCCGCGTCTATTACCCGGGCCTGCCCTCGCACCCGCAGCATGAGCTGGCGCGACAGCAGATGCGCGGCTACGGCGGGATGATCTCTGTCGACTTGAACACTGACCTGGCCGGCTCCCGGCGCTTCCTGGAAAACGTGCACATTTTTGCCCTGGCTGAAAGCCTGGGCGGCGTGGAAAGCCTGATCGAACACCCGGCGATCATGACCCACGCGACCATCCCGGTAGAAACCCGCGCGCAGCTGGGCATCGGCGATGCGCTGGTGCGGTTGTCCGTGGGGGTTGAGGATATCGAAGACTTGCGTGCAGACTTGGCGCAGGCGTTAACCCGGATTTAAGGGGTATACAAATCTTGTAGGAGCCAGGCTTGCCGGCGAAGAACGATAACGCGGTGCGACAGATACACCGCGGCGTCTGGTTCGCAGGCAAGCCTGGCTCCTACGGTGGTACCCATTATTGGTCTAAATTTTTGCGGATAATCGACACATGTCCAACCTCGACACCTCCCTGCAAGACGCCGCCGCGCCCGATGGCGTGTGCTACGGCTGCGGCAGCAGCAACCCCCACGGGCTGCACATCAAGAGCTACTGGCATGAGGACGGCGTGCATGTCATGGCCGAGCACGTGCCCGATGCCAAATACTGCGGCTGGCCGGACCTGGTCTACGGCGGACTGATCGCCATGTTGGTCGACTGCCACTCCAACTGGGCGGTCATGGCTTATCACTACCGCGCGGAAAACCGCGAAGTGGCCAGCCTGCCGCGCATCAATTGCGTCACCGGCAACCTCGGCATCAAGTTCATCAAGCCGACGCCCATGGGCATCCCGCTCACTCTGCGGGCGCGGGTGGAAGGTGAAGTCGGACGCAAGACGCGGGTCATCTGCGAAGTCTTTGCCGGGGATGTGCTGACCGCGGTGGGCGACTCCATCTTCGTACGGGTCGATACCGCGCAACTGGCAGACACCGCGCACGGGCGGTAGGTGTTTATTGCCGCAGATCCCTGTGGAAGCCGCCAGCACTCGAAAAATGAGCGATACCCGCTAATCTCCATTTGCCGTTTTTCAACACAGGAGTTTGGCCATGAAGCTCAGACATTCACTGGCGGCGCTGTTGATTTGCGCCAGCCTGCTCGGCTGTGCCACCTCATCCAAGGAGGGCGTGTCGGTCACGCTGAATGCCACCCGGCAGAACACCGGGCAGATCGGCAACGTCGCGTTGTCGGACTGGGACAAGCAAACCGGACTCAGTTTCTTCATCAGCGGTGTGCCAAGCGGTGCCGCCCTGCCCCTGCGTCTCTACAGCTTCATCAACAAAGGCAGCTGCCAGCAACCCGGCCCCGTCGCGTACGCCATGAATGACAAGGTCAACACCGAGCGCCAGGCGATTCGCGGCTGGACCTTCTCGAGAAGCGCGCCTGTGGCCTTGTCTGTGCTGCTGGCCGGCGACTACCACATCGTCGTGCGAACCGCAGCGACAGACGGCAACGTCGATATTTTCTGCGGGGACATCATGCCACAAGGGCCGGCGAAGTAGGCGCTTGCACCTGCGGGCCTCACACCGGCGAAATCGTTGCGAGCACGCCGATCAGAATGGTCAACACCAGAAAACCACCGAGGAAAATCGCCATCTTGCCCATAGAGCCTCCAACATTTCGAAAGTGCGGTGCACCGCGGCTACCGCTGCGCAACTTGCCGTCATTGTGGGGCTCGAACTGATTGCATTACAGCGTCAGAAAGCGCTGAAAAATACGGATCAGATGAAACAGATGGAACCAACGAACCCATGAACCTGTAGGAGCGAGCATGCTCCGGGCGGCGTTCCGACGATGGATGTCAACGATGACGTTGGAAACCTGACACCCCGCGGCGATCTCAGGTTCATCGCGAGCATGCTCGCTCCTACAGTTACAGGGATTTATTGCAGGTGTACAAAAAAGCCCACTGGCCATCCCTGGCTCAGTGGGCTTTTTGATCAAGCGCTCAGTTACAGCGCCATGTCCGCCGCAGCATTCTCTTTCGGTGCCTTGGCTTTTTCAGCCTCGACAGCCGGAGCCACAGCCTGGCCGATCGCAGGTGGTGGAGTCAGTTCCAGCACCTTGGCGGTGTAGGCCCATTCCTCGGCAACCTTTTCAGGGCTGGCGTTGAGCTGGGTGCCGTAGCTCGGCACGATTTGATGCAGTTTTTCCTGCCAGGCCGGGGTCGCGACCTTGTCCTTGAACACTTTCTGCAGCACGGTCAGCATGATCGGTGCGGCGGTCGAAGCGCCTGGGGACGCGCCCAGCAGGCCGGCGATGGTGCCGTCTTGCGAAGCGACGATTTCGGTGCCCAGTTTCAGTACGCCACCGGCAGCTTCATCACGCTTGATGATCTGCACGCGCTGGCCAGCTTGCCACAGGCGCCAGTCCTCGGCCTTGGCATTCGGGAAGTATTCCTTCAGGGCGTTGAGGCGGTCTTCGTCCGACAGCATCAGTTGACCGGCAAGGTACTCGACCAGCGGGTATTCCTTGATGCCGACCTTGGTCATTGGCCACACGTTATGCGTGGTGGTGGTGGTCAGCAGGTCCAGGTACGAACCCTCTTTCAGGAACTTGGTACTGAAGGTCGCGAATGGGCCAAACAGGATTACGCGCTTGCCATCCAGCACGCGGGTATCCAGGTGCGGAACCGACATCGGCGGTGCGCCAACCGAAGCCTTGCCGTAGGCCTTGGCCAGGTGTTCTTCGGCGATGGTCGGGTTCTCGGTCACCAGGAACGAGCCGCCCACCGGGAAGCCTGCGTATTCCTTGGCTTCAGGAATGCCGGACTTCTGCAGCAGGTGCAGGGCACCGCCGCCAGCGCCGATGAACACGAACTTGGCGTCGGTTTCGGATTTGCTGCCGTCTTTCAGGTTTTTGTAGCTGACGCGCCAGCTGCCGTCGGCGTTCTTGCTGATGTCCTGCACTTCACTGGACAGTTTCAGGTCGAATTTCGGCGTGGTCTGCAGGTGTGCAACGAACTGGCGGGTGATTTCGCCAAAGTTCACGTCGGTACCGATCGGAGACCAGGTGGCCGCGATTTTCTGGTTCGGGTCACGCCCTTCCATCATCAGCGGGACCCACTTCTTGATCACGGCCGGGTCTTCGGAGTACTGCATGCCGGCGAACAGCGGGCTTGCCTGCAGGGCTTCGTAGCGCTTTTTCAGGAACTTGATGTTGTCATCGCCCCACACGAAGCTCATGTGCGGTGTGGAGTTGATGAACGAACGCGGGTTCTTCAGCACGCCTTGCTGGACCTGCCAGGCCCAGAACTGACGGGAGATCTGGAACGCTTCGTTGATTTCAACGGCCTTGGGAATCGAGACGTTGCCTTTCTCGTCTTCCGGGGTGTAGTTCAACTCGGCCAAGGCAGAGTGACCGGTACCGGCGTTGTTCCAGCCGTTGGAGCTTTCCTGGGCGACGCCGTCGAGGCGCTCGATCATTTCCATCGAGGTGCCGGGTTCCAGCTCATTGAGCCACACACCGAGGGTTGCGCTCATGATGCCGCCGCCGATCAACAGCACGTCGACTTTCTTGGCTTCTTCGGCCTGGGCTGTCGTCATCCCCAACGACAAGGCCAGCCCCAGCAGGGCCGTGTTCACTTTCTTAAACATCTGTAGCACCTATGATAAAACGCCATCCGCCCTTCCAACTGCGATCGCAGGCCGCTTGTCTCACGGCATTCAGGCAAGTCTGCCGCGGGTTCTCGTACATAACGGCTGCACATGACGGCTGGAAGGTGGGCACACAAGGCCGATTGACTGCATCGACCCCAGTTATATGTCCCTACTGAACTGACTTTTTATCTTTTTTGGCTTCAGCTACTTGAGCGACAGTGATTCTGCTCGCCCGCCTCAAGGGCAGGAAAACTGAATAGATCAAACCAAGTTGTTGCGAAGAATATCACGACAAGCCCAGCCCGCGCGTGATGGATGTAGGTGGCGACTATACTCACTGGTCATCAGTTGAGCATGTGGGAGCCGCCATGAGCGACAAAGACGATCTGCGCAAATATTCCTCCCAGGTAATCGACGGCGTGGAGGCTGCCCCCGCCCGTGCCATGCTGCGTGCCGTGGGCTTTACCGACGAAGACTTCAAGAAACCACAGATCGGCATCGCCTCCACCTGGGCGATGGTCACGCCGTGCAACATGCACATCGACAAACTCGCGATCGAAGCGGAAAAAGGCGCGAATGCCGCCGGCGCCAAGGGCGTCATTTTCAACACCATCACCATTTCCGACGGCATCGCCAATGGCACCGAAGGCATGAAATATTCACTGGTGTCCCGCGAGGTGATAGCCGACTCCATCGAGGTGGTGGTCGGTTGCGAAGGCTTCGACGGGCTGGTGACCGTGGGGGGTTGCGACAAGAACATGCCAGGCTGCCTGATCGGCATGGCGCGGCTCAACCGCCCTTCGATCTTCGTCTATGGCGGCACCATCCGCCCGGGCGCCGGCCACACCGACATCATTTCCGTGTTCGAAGCCGTGGGCCAGCACGCGCGCGGTGACATCAGCGAGATCCAGGTCAAGCAGATCGAGGAAGTGGCGATTCCCGGCCCCGGCTCCTGTGGCGGCATGTACACCGCCAACACCATGGCCTCGGCCATCGAGGCGCTGGGCATGAGCCTGCCCGGTTCGAGCTCCCAGGACGCCGTTGGCGGCGACAAGGCCTCGGACAGTTTCCGCGCCGGCCAGCAAGTGATGGAATTGCTCAAGCTGGACCTCAAGCCCCGGGACATCATGACCCGCAAGGCCTTCGAAAACGCCATTCGCGTGGTGATCGCCCTCGCCGGCTCGACCAACGCCGTGCTGCATCTGTTGGCCATGGCCAATGCCGTGGATGTCGAACTGACCCTGGATGACTTCGTCGAGCTGGGCAAGATTTCGCCGGTGGTGGCCGACCTGCGCCCCAGTGGCAAATACATGATGAGCGAGCTGGTGGCCATTGGCGGCATCCAGCCCTTGATGAAGCGCATGCTCGCCGCTGGCATGCTGCACGGCGATGTGATGACCGTGACCGGCAAGACCCTGGCGGAAAACCTCGAAAACGTGCCCGACTACCCCGCTGGCCAGGACGTGATCCTGCCTTTCGATCAGCCGATCAAGAAGGACTCGCACCTGGTGATCCTGCACGGCAACCTCGCGCCCACCGGTGCCGTGGCCAAGATCACCGGCAAGGAAGGCCTGCGCTTCGAAGGCACGGCCCGTGTGTACCACGGCGAGGAAGGCGCCCTGGCCGGCATCCTCAACGGCGAAGTGCAGGCGGGCGATGTGATCGTGATTCGCTACGAAGGGCCCAAGGGCGGGCCGGGCATGCGCGAAATGCTCTCGCCGACATCGGCGGTGATGGGCAAGGGTTTGGGCAAGGATGTGGCGCTGATCACCGACGGGCGTTTTTCCGGTGGCTCCCATGGTTTCGTGGTGGGGCATATCACACCCGAAGCGTTTGAAGGCGGCCCGATCGCGTTGATCGAAGATGGCGACCGGATCACCATCGATGCGCAAACCCGGCAGATCACCGTTGATGTGTCCGATACTCAACTGGCCGAGCGCAAGAGCCGTTGGGTACGGCCGGAATCGAAGTACAAGCGCGGGGTGCTGGCCAAGTATGCGAAGACCGTGTCGAGTGCTTCGGAGGGGGCGGTGACTGACAAGTACCTTTGAAACCTGGATTTGTGTTGTCTGATCTACCGCCTTCGCGAGCAGGCTCGCTCCCACATTTTCTAATGCATTCCATTGTGGGAGCGAGCCTGCTCGCGAAGGGGCCCTTAAAGGCAGTGCAAAATGAAAGGATGTATCAAAGGCGGAAGCGATCCACCGACTGCGACAGTTGCCCCGCCAGCGAAGACAACTCATCCGTCGTCAAAGCCGTCTGCCCGATCACCTTGCTGTTGCCTTCGGACATGCCGGCAATCATCTCCACCTGATGGGCGATTTCATTGCTGGCCAGGCTCTGCTCGCCGATGGTGCGGCTGATGTCGTTGACCAGTTGCGTGGTGTTGAGCGTGGCCTCGAGGATCTCGCGGATGGCACGCTCGACGTCGGCGGTCACGGCCATGCCCTTGTCGACCTGGGACACGCCCTCCTCCATGCTGATCACCGCTTCGCGGGTGCTTTGCTGGATGCGCGAGACCATGGCGGCGATTTCCTGGGTCGAAGCGCTGGTGCGGCCCGCCAGGCTGCGCACTTCATCGGCCACCACGGCAAAACCACGGCCCTGCTCCCCAGCGCGGGCGGCTTCGATGGCGGCGTTGAGCGCCAGCAGGTTGGTCTGGTCGGCGATGCCCTTGATCACCTGGATGATGCTGAAAATTCCTTCGGATTCCTTGTCCAGGGTGCGAATCACCTGTGCCGACTGCTGCGCCGAACGGGCGATGCCGTCCATGTCGCTGACCACCTGATGGATCACCCGCCCACCATCCTTGGCCAGCGCCTCGGCCTGGTTGGCCATGTCCAGCGCCCTTCCGGCATGCCGGGTGATTTCCTCGATGCTCGCGGTCATTTCGCTGGCAGCGGCGGCCATGGTGCTGGCGGCGGCGCTTTGTTGCTGGCTGCTGCCGGCCACTTCGTGGCAACCCTCGCTCAGGCGTGTGCTCATGCCGTTGACACCATGGGCGTTGCTGCGTACTGCTTCGATCATGTCGCGCAAATCACGCTGCATGGTCGCCAGGCTGCGAATCAGGGTGCTGGCTTCGTCCTTGCGCTCGGGTACTGCAATCGTCTCGCTCAGGTTGCCATGGGCGATGCGTTCGGCGATGCGGCTGGCCGTTTGCAAGGGGTTCATGATGCTCAGGATCACCCAGCGTCCCTGGACGAGCAGCAACAACAGGCTGGCGAAAAGCACGGCGCCGAGGGCCAGGTTGGCGCTGCCGAGCGCTTGACGGGTCCCTGCACTGGTCTGTTGGGTGTTGTTTTCGATCAGCTCGCTGAGGGCCGCCATCTGGTCTTCCAGTTGGCTGAACACGCTGTTGAAGGCGCCCAGTTCTTTCTGCGCGGCCTCGGGGTTTTCCAGGGCGATTCCAACAATGCGCTCGGCCGCAGCGATGTAGGTGTCGAGGCTGGGCTTGATCTTGTGCAAAGCGTCTTTGAGGGTGACATTGACCGCCAGGTTCAGGTTGTCGCCGAGCACTTCGCGAAAGTGTGCCGCGTGCTCTTCGATGGACGTGCGCACTTCGGCCTTGCTGCTGGTACTTTTACCCAGCCCGACCAACATCGCGGACAACACGTCGGCACGTAGCGCGTCGTGCATCATGTCGGCTTCCATGTGGTTGCGCAGCACGGTCATGCCAACCTCGTTTTCCTGCACCGCATCCGCCATCCGGGCAGTCCCCAGGTAACCGACCAGGCCCATGATCAACGCGGTGAGCAACCCCGTCCCTATCAGCAGCAGCAAACGCAGTTTTATGGACACTCTGTGGTTCCTCTTTCTGGCACGTATGTCGATGGGCCAAACGGCCATCGCGAATGGCGTCTCAAGAGGTTATCGACGGGTCGCTGCGCGAATTGAAGGCTATCCCCACTGATTTCTGTTTTTGCGACATGCGGTAGGTAAAGCGGCTTTTTCTGCCGTATGTCGCAGTGAAACCAACAGCAGGCTCACCCATGCGCCAGCGACGGCGAGCGCCATGTCCTTTTGAGAATCCCAGGGGTCGTTTTGCGCGCCGACAAAGGCTTTTGCCGTGTCGTCGCCCAAGTAAGCCCCGCCAATCCATTCCACCAGTTCGTAGACGGCCGAGGTCGACAAAATGATGTTCAAGGCCATGAAGAACAGCCAGCGCCCGCGCAACGGTGTCAGCTGCAGCAGCACTTCGCGGATTGGCCAGGCCATCATTAGCCCGTAGCTCAAATGAACCAGCCGGTCGTAATGTTTACGCTGCAGGCCAAAGCTCTTGTCGAAGCTGACGCCGGTCAAGGCCGAACACCAACGATCGTAAGGCACCAGGGAATAGGTGTAATGGGCGCCTAGTTCATGAATGCACAAGAACACGAATACCAGCGTAAGGGAGGCCGCCGACAGGCGAAACTGGCGATAGAACACCACCAACGTCCCCACCAGCAGCAGCGCCAGCAGGTTTTCCAGCGCCCAATCCACCCGGATACGTGGGGAATAGCCCAGCGCAATGACAATCAGCATGAACAGAATCAACAGCGTCAATTCGTATCGCGGATGTTCCCTGGGCTGCATCATGTGAGTTCCTCGACACCCGTGAATTCAAGATCCATAGGGACTTTTAACTTCGAGAGGAACCCTCGCCGCAAGTTCGCTTTTTTCCTTTGACTCATGCTAGGTTGTACGATGACCGATGAGCAGCATTACCCGGTCGCTCCGATCACTCATAACAACAAGGAACCCTCATGAAAAAAGCAAAGGTGCTGATTGGTTTTCTGTGCCTGTTCTGCGGCTACGTCGCAGCCAGCCCGGCGGCCGCGGACAAGGACGTGGCAAAAGCCGTCGATCACTTGACCCAGGCAATGCTGCATAAGGACATTGCCGAGCTGAATGCGTTGACGGCCGAAAACCTCAGCTACGGCCATTCCAGCGGCAAAATCCAGGACAAGCAACAATTCATCGCCGATATCGAAACCGGCAAAAGCGCCTTCAAGACCCTTGAGATGCAGAACCAGACCATCACCGTCTCCGGCGATGTGGCGTTGGTTCGCCACCACTTTTCGGCCCAGGCTCTCAAGGGCTCCGAGGTGGTCCCGACGGAAATCGAGAACTTCCAGATCTGGCAGAAACAAAGCGGAAAATGGCTACTGGTAGGACGACAGGCGTTCAAGTTCTGATGTGGGGGTGACCCCGGAAAAAGGGGACGAATGGGCGTCTACCCGCCGATCCGTCCCCTTGGGTGTTGCGCTGGTGCCGACCCTGGTTTCAGTGCCCGCGAATGTAATGCTCGAACTGCCGAATCAGGTCGGCCTGCTCGATAATGGCTTGCTTGACCAGATCGCCGATCGACAGCAAACCGATCAGCTCGCCGTTTTCCACCACCGGCAGATGCCGCAAATGGCTGTCAGTCATGACCGCCATGCAATGCTCGATGCTCTGTTGGCTGTCGGCCGTGACCACCGGCGAGCTCATGATCGCCCGGACCGGCGTGCCCACTGACGAACGCCCCAGCAGCACCACCTTGCGCGCATAGTCACGCTCGCTGATCACCCCGACGACCTGGCCCTTTTCGATCACCGGCAACGCGCCCACGTTCTTTTCGGCCATTTTCTGCACGGCCTCCAACACCATGGCGTCGGGTGCGATGCTGTGCACCTGCTGATTTTCCACGACCTTGAGCTTGAGCAACTGTGCGGCTGTCTTCATGTTCGTCTCCTGATGTAAATGGCCTGCAACGTCAGGCCACTCCGACTTCCACCAACCCTTCGTTCAACCGCACTGGCCAGACCCGCAAGCGCTGTTGCGGGTACTCCAGGCAACTGCCATCCTCAAGACGAAAATGCTGCTTGTAGATCGGCGAGGCAACGACCAGGTCGCCCTTGATGCTGCCGACCAGTCCGCGGCCGATGACATTGGCCCCCGATTGCGGGTCGTGGTTGTCGATGGCATAGAGTTGTTTGCCTTCCATGCCCGGCAGGTAGAACAGCGCCACCTGGGCACCGTCCAGCCACACCACCACACCGGAGTCATTGACCAGGTCCTGCTGGCTGCACACCGATTGCCAGACGACAGACGCAGGGGCTTCAACGCGTAGGGTATTGGACGGGTTCATCAGACACTCTCCTCGGTAACAGGGATCAGGTTGAGTTCAGCCGCCATGATCGGCCGGCGCTGGCCGCGCTCCTGGACAAAGTGGATGTCCGGATCCGGGCGTTTATCGTTGACGAAGGTCCGGAAGCGCTTGAGCTTTTCCGGGTCCTTGAGGGCATTGGCCCACTCGCATTCGTAGCGATTGACCACCAGTTGCATCTGCGACTCGAGCTCGGCGCCCAGGCCCAGGCTGTCGTGGATGATCACGTCCTTGAGGTAATCCAGGCCGCCTTCCAGGCTTTCGCGCCAGACCGAGGTGCGCTGCAGCTTGTCGGCGGTACGGATGTAGAACATCAGGAAGCGGTCGATGTAGCGGATCAGGGTCGCGTCATCGAGGTCGGTGGCGAACAGCTCGGCATGGCGCGGGCGCATGCCGCCGTTACCGGCGATGTAGAGGTTCCACCCCTTCTCGGTGGCGATCACACCGACGTCCTTGCTTTGCGCCTCGGCGCACTCACGGGTGCAACCGGACACCGCGAACTTGAGCTTGTGCGGCGAACGCAGGCCCTTGTAGCGATCCTCAATGGTCAGTGCCATTTGCACGCTGTCCTGCACGCCATAGCGGCACCAGGTGCTGCCGACACAGGACTTCACCGTGCGAGTCGACTTGCCGTAGGCGTGACCGGTTTCGAAGCCCGCTTCAATCAGTTCGCCCCAGATGTCCGGCAACTGGTGCAACTGGGCGCCGAACAGGTCGATGCGCTGGCCGCCGGTAATCTTGGTGTAGAGGTCATACTTTTTCGCCACCACGCCGATGGCAATCAGCTTGTCGGCAGTAATCTCGCCACCGGGAATGCGTGGCACGACCGAATAGGTGCCGTTCTTCTGCATGTTGGCCATGAAGGTGTCGTTGGTGTCCTGCAGCGGCACCAGCGACGGGTCCATGATCGGCTGGTTCCAGCACGACGCCAGGATCGAGCCCACCGCCGGCTTGCACACGTCGCAACCGGTGTGGCCACGGCCATGCTTGGCCAGCAATTCTTCGAAGCTGATCACCCCTTCTACCCGTACCAGCGCATACAGCTCCTGGCGGGTGTAGGCGAAGTGTTCGCACAGGCTCTTGTCGACGCTGACCCCACGGGCAATCAGCTCATGTTCGAAGACTTGCTTGAGCAACCCGGCGCAACCGCCGCAGCCGGTGCAGGCCTTGGTCTGCGACTTGAGCAGGCCAAGGTCGGTGCAACCGCCGTCGATGGCCGAGCAGATGGCGCCCTTGGTCACGTTGTGGCACGAGCAAACCGTGGCCGTTTCCGGCAAGGCGCCAGGCCCCAGGGTTGGTGCACCTTCGGACGACGGCAGGATCAACGCGGCGGGTTCGGCCGGCAAGGCGATCGCGTTCTGCATGTATTGCAACAGCGTGTCGTAATAGCTGTTGTCGCCGATCAGCACTGCACCGAGCACGTGTTTGCCGCTGGCATCCACCACCAGGCGGCGATAGCTGGCCGTGGTTTCGTCGATGAACTGATAGCTGCGCGCGCCAGGCGTATTGGCGTGGGCGTCGCCGATGGAGCCAACGTCGACGCCCAGCAGCTTGAGCTTGGTCGACATGTCGGCACCCTGGAACGGCTCGGCGGCATCGTCACACAGGCGCGCGGCGACACTGCGGGCCATCTGGTAACCCGGCGCGACCAGGCCGAACAGGCTGCCGTTCCAGGACGCGCATTCACCGATGGCGTAGATGTTCGGGTCACAGCTCAGGCAGGTGTCATCGATCACCACGCCACCGCGCGGGCCGATCTCCAGCGCACATTGCCGGGCCAGCGCATCCTGGGCGCGGATACCGGCGGAGAACACGATCAGGTCGGTTTCGAGGAATTCGTCGTTGGCGAAGTTCATCCGATAGCGGTACTGCTCGCCAGCGCTGATCGATTGCGTGGCGCGGGACAGGTGCACGCCGACGCCAAGGCGCTCGATCTGCGCCTTGAGCGCCAGGCCACCCAGATCATCCAGTTGCACCGGCATCAGGCGCGGGGCAAATTCCACCACGTGCGCTTCGAGCCCCAGGCTTTTCAGGGCGTTGGCGGCTTCAAGGCCCAGCAAGCCACCGCCGACCACCACACCGCGCCGGGCATTGGCCGCCGCGGCACGAATGGCATCGAGGTCTTCCAGGGTGCGATAGACCAGGCGCGAATCGCCTTCGGCGCCTTCGATCGGCGGCACGAACGGATAGGAGCCGGTGGCCAGGACCAGCTTGTCGTAGGCCACGCAACCTTGAGCGGTGATCACCTGGCGCCGGGCGCGGTCGATTTCCAGCACCGGTATCCCCAGGTGCAACGTGACGCCTTGGGTCTCGTACAGCGCCGCGTCACTGAGTGCCAGCGACTCGGCGTCGCGACCGGAAAAGTACTCGGACAGATGCACGCGGTCGTAGGCACGCATTGGTTCTTCGCTGAAGACATGCAGCCGATAGCGGTCAAGGGCGCCACGTTCGATCAACTGCTCGACACAATGATGCCCGACCATGCCATTGCCGATCACGACCAGCGTTTGCTGTTTGTTCAAAGTGGCTACATTGGAATTCATAAACGACACCTGCCCTAAGCCCATCACGGTGAAAAAAAGCAAAAAAAAACGCCTGAAACCTTGCGGTTCCAGGCGTCTTTGCCTGTTCTTTTGCGGTGTTGAAAACCAGACGGCCATGCCTGATCCACCGATGTTGCCCACGACCTGTGCGGCCAGTCGATCGTCGTTGACCGAGAGGGCTGCCCATCTTTTTCAGAGGGGCTTGATGGGGTTTATGCAGGGTTTGTGCCAGCCGAACGCAAGAAGACATCATGGTGGTGCAGACGTGAGTGTTTAGTCCTTGCTGGCCGCCAGATTGGCAGGTTTTTGGCGAAATGAATGGTGCTGCCAGTGGTAAATGTCGCAGAGAAAAATGCATCGGCAACCCGCTTCGCACTGGTGCACGCTTTCGGTCACCGCGCTTTAAAAGTGCGCAAAACCTGTAGGAGCGAGCATGCTCGCGATGAACCTGAGAGCGCCGAGGGGTGTCAGGTGCCCAGCGGCCGCCTCGTCGTTGCGTTGGCTTTTGATTTTCTTACCCCCTCACGCCATGAGCCTGTCCGTCAACCTGTGACGATTGCCATCGGCGCTTCTACCAACGTTGATCCATGATGCGTCGAAGCCTGTGGGCGATGTTGTTGGAGTACATATCCATTGCTGCGGTAACGGCGGCTTATGGTTTCGCCCTTACGGCGACTCCCTTTTTCAAACGCCAAAAAGGAAGCAAAAGGCTTTGCCCCACCACTCGGTGCCTCGCTGTGGCTCGGCATGCCCTCTCTCCGGCATTGCT
>NZ_JBXAHO010000071.1:0-15186 GCF_058795195.1 Pseudomonas sp. GW823-FHT06B06
CCTGCTGAAGGGGCAGAGTGAATACCAACCGAAAACCAGTTGAGGGCTTCCCCTCAACCATAGAATCTCCCACAGGGATTTGTGTGATGGCAAAGTTCACAGCTGCACCGCAAAACCTGTGGGAGCGAGCCTGCTCGCGAAGAGGCCCGCACAGGCAGCAAAAAAATCAGCGCGGCATGTAGCCCAACTGCCAACGCCGCGGGATCTTCAGTGACAGCACTCCCAGCGCAGCCGCCAGCAGGCCGCTGGCAAACAGCGCCTTGAGCCCGAAATGATGTTCCAGCACGGCACCGAGTACCGCGCCGGCGAACATGCCGGTCCAGGGGATCAGTTGCACGCGCCAACCGTTGCGGCGCTCGCCGAGCATCCAGCGCCCCAGTCCGCGGCCAAAGCGCGACAGGGCTCCGGTCACATAGGTCAGGCCGACCGGCAGGCCGTTGACCTCTTCCACGGCGGCATTGAGCATGCCCATGGCGATGATGGCTGCCAGCAGGGCAGGCAATTGCGAGTCATAGGGCCAGGCCGCGGCGGCGCACAGCAGGGCGGCAATGCACAACAGCAAGGGCAGTGACCGGCGCCTGCTCAGGCGGCTGACGATAATGCCCAGCGCATTGCCAAAGATGAAGGTGGCGATGAGGATCACCAGGCGCAGGGTCAACCCAAGGTCGCCGGCACTGATGGCGACGGCCATCCGGGTGGTATTGCCGCTCATGAACGAGACGAAATCGCCACTGGCCATGAAACCGATCGCGTCAGTCATGCCGGCCAGCACCGAAAGCATGGCCACCAGGCTCAGGCCGATGCGCCCACGCCATTTCTGCGTGTGCAGGTGTCCGGGGCTGGCGTGGGTCTTCGAGGCGGTGGGCAACATCGATGCAGTGATCCTCAGCAAAGGTTACGGTTGTATCCCGTACAGGTCGCAATACTCCAGCCAGTCCATGCCGGCCATTTGCGCAACTTCCCGGTGCACTTCCAGACGCTTGGCCTGATAGTCCTCAGGAGTGGCGGCGGTCAATTGCAGTGTCAGCTCCCAGGCAAACAAACCCAGGCGCTCGGCTTCGGCTTCAAAGGCCTCGTGTAAACGATCATCGCGAAACTGCGCGAGGGTCTCGCCCTTGGCCTGGGCCAGCAGCGGGTTGAGGTGGTCGAGCTCGATGCGCAGTTCGGGACGTTGGTCGAGAAACTTTTCCAGCGCCAGTTCGTGTTGTTGCTCGGGTGCCGCCATGGTCGCTCCTTGAGTACGAATTACGAAGACTGCTTCTTGCTGGCCTTGGCCGCTGCCGCCAGACATTCGAGTGCAAACTGCTCGGTATAGGTCATCTGGATCGGCGTGGTTTCACCCTTGACGGTTCTTTCGCCCTCAAGGATGTAACGAATGCGCTTGTCGGTGACGCCGATTCGCTTGGCGATCCAGGACGGTGTCTGACCGATCTGGCTGATCAGCTTGTCGGCATATTCAGTGGTCGGTTTGTAAAACTCGGCGTTGGGTGTCATGGGGCGTCCAGTGAAAGGTGTAATACAGCGCTATTGGCTCGACAGGGTGCGCGAATCGTCACGCGATGTCGCGGTTTTAATGAAGTAAAGCAGAACGATACGCCCTGCCGCGGTGATACAGTCCGCTTTTTCCTCATGAGTGAATGCAATGCGAATTCTGATGGTGGCGCTGGCCGCTACCTTGCTGGCGGGATGCGCGGGCTCGGCGATGAACGATGCTCGTACCAAGGCCCCGTACAAGACCTTGAACTCCGACAAGCCGGCCAAGGACGTCGCCCAGTGCGTGCAGTATTCCTGGCAGGACGAAGCGGTGTTCGGCGTTGATGCTGCGGCGTACCTGGAGCCGGGAGCGAAGGGGAGCACCACCGTCTATACCCGCTCGGCCGAGTCGTTCGTCGACGTGACCACCGATGCCTCGGGCACCGTATTGAGTTACTACGCTCAGCAAGACGACTTCGTCGCCAAGCGCCGCTTGGCGGCACTGGCCACCTGCCTCTGACCTGACGCTGCCCCCCCCTCTGTAGGAGCGAGCATGCTCGCGATGGTCGTTAACGATAACGCGGGGAGCCAGATACCCAGCGGCGCCCGGAAGTCCATCGCGAGCATGCTCGCTCCTACAGGGGGGTGTAGATGATCAGTAGTCCAGGCGCTTCTGGAAGAAGAAGTGCTTGTACCCCGGCGGGTAGTCGGCGATATGCCCAATCTCGCTGTAGCCGCATTTCCTGTAGAACTCCGGTGCCTGGAATTCAAAGGTATCGAGCCACATTCCCACGCATTTTTTCTCCCGCGCCAGGTCTTCGGCCATCTGCATCAGCTTCGTGCCCATGCCCTGTCCCCGGGCCTGCTCCGGCACCGATAGCAGGTCGATGAACATCCACTGGTAGAACAACCTGGCGTAAAGGCCACCAAGGATCACATCGTTTTCGTCACGTACCAGCAGGGCGATATGCTCGGGTACGGCGCCGTCGGCCTTCGAGGCATTGTAGGCGCGCAGCGGCATCAGGATGGCCTGGCGCTCTTCTTCCGTGGGGGTGGGCGAGAACTCTATCCGCAGGTTCATGGCAATGTCCTTATGGCAGTGAATCGGCAGCCTATCGTGGTTGCCGCCATAGTTCCATGACCCTCAGCCAGTGGAACCGTCGCCAGTGCGCAGAGGTCACTTGTTGTGACGCGCCATTCCCGAGTGCGACTGATGAGGACATTCCGTGAATATTTTCGAAGCCTTGCGCGAAAGCCACGAGCGCCAGCGTACCTACGCCAAAGCCCTGATCCGCACCAGCGGCGATACCCCTGAGCGCGTCGACGCATACAAGCAGCTCAAGTCAGAACTGCAGGCTCACGAAACCGCTGAAGAACGGCATTTCTACATCCCGCTGATGGAATTCGACAATGGCGTAGACCTCAGTCGCCACGCGATCTCCGAGCACCACGAGATGGATGAGATGATGGAAGAACTGGACAGCACCGAGATGTCCAGCCCGGCCTGGCTGGCGACGGCGAAGAAATTGTCCGAGAAGGTCCATCACCACCTTGAAGAAGAGGAGCAGAAGTTCTTCCAGATGGCGGGCAAGTTGCTTGACGACAAGCAGAAAGAGTCGCTGGCGACGCAGTATCAAAAGGAATACAAGGCGCAGCTTTCTACACCGGCGTGATGTAGTCCTGTAGGAGCTGCCGCAGGCTGCGATCTTTTGACTTTGCTTTTTAAACAACAAGATCAAAAGATCGCAGCCTGCGGCAGCTCCTACAAGATCAAAAGCCCGGGAGGCGCGCGGTTTCGGGCCATTGGCCGCCTTCCAGCGTGAGCAACGTCTGCTTCGCCTCCAGCCCCCCGGCAAACCCGGTCAATTTCCCCGACGCGCCAATCACCCGATGACAGGGCGCGATGATCGAAATCGGATTCCTGCCATTCGCCGCACCCACTGCCCGCACCGCGCTCGGGTGGCCGATCTGCTCGGCGATCTGGCTGTAGCTGCGGGTCTGGCCAAAGGGAATGGTCAACAAGGCCCTCCAGACCTTCTTCTGAAATTCCGTCCCGGCAAAATCAAGGTCGAGCTCGAACGCCTGGCGTGTGCCCGCGAAGTATTCGCGCAACTGTTGCGCAGTGCGCATCAGGACCGGGTTGTCCGGCGCTTCATCCATCGGGCCGAGGCGCACCCGGCCTGGTTTGTCATTTTCCCAGAGGATGGCCGCCAGACGGCAATCGTTCGCTACCAGCTTCAACTCGCCGACGGGTGATGCCAAGGTGATGTAGGTGTAGGTCATGCCGCACGCATCGCCGAATTGCTGAACAGGTGTTTAGCATACTGCCTCGCCGGGGAGGCGCAATATGCAATCCCGACCATACTGCCTACTGCTCTTGAAGCGTTTTCCTACTTTAAAACAAAAAGAGACCGACTCATGAAGTACGAACCTTTTGCCAAATCGCTGATTGCGACCTCGTTGGCGCTCAGCTGCCTGATGGCCCATGCGGCCTCTGTGGCCCCGGTCGCGGCTGAAAACGGCATGGTGGTCACCGCCCAGCATTTGGCCAGCCATGTGGGCGTGGATGTGCTGAAGAACGGCGGCAATGCAGTCGACGCCGCTGTCGCAGTGGGTTACGCGCTGGCGGTGGTGTATCCCGCGGCCGGTAACCTGGGGGGTGGCGGTTTCATGACCATTCAACTCGCCGACGGTCGTAAGACCTTCCTCGACTTCCGTGAAAAAGCCCCGCTGGCCGCTACCGCCGACATGTACCTGGACAAGGCGGGCAACGTCGTCCCCGACCTGAGCACCCGCGGACACTTGGCCGTCGGGGTGCCGGGCACCGTGTCCGGCATGGAGCTGGCGCTGTCCAAATACGGCACCAAGCCGCGCAAGGAAGTGATCGCCCCGGCGATCAAGCTGGCGGAAGACGGCTTCGTGCTGGAGCAGGGCGATGTCGAGTTGCTGGAGTACGCCACCGACGTGTTCAAGAAGGACATCAAGGATTCCGGCGCGATCTTCCTGAGCAATGGCGAGCCGATGCAGGTCGGCCAGAAACTGGTACAGAAAGACCTCGGCAAAACCCTGCGGGAAATCTCCGAGAAAGGCGCCGACGGTTTCTACAAGGGCTGGGTGGCCGACGCCATCGTCACCTCCAGCCAAGCCAACAAGGGCATCATCACCCAGGCCGACCTCGACAAGTACAAGACTCGCGAGCTGGCACCCATCGAGTGTGACTATCGCGGCTACCATGTGGTCTCGGCACCGCCACCGAGCTCCGGCGGGGTGGTGATCTGCCAGATCATGAACATCCTCGAAGGCTATCCGATGAAGGACCTGGGCTACCACTCGGCCCAGGGCATGCACTACCAGATCGAAGCGATGCGCCACGCCTATGTGGACCGCAACAGCTACCTGGGCGACCCGGACTTCGTGAAAAACCCGATCGCGCATTTACTCGACAAAAACTACGCGACCAAGCTGCGCGAAGCCATCCAGCCGCAAAAGGCCGGCATCTCCAAGGATCTCAAGCCCGGCGTGGCGCCCCATGAGGGCAGCAACACCACCCATTACTCCATCGTCGACAAATGGGGCAACGCGGTATCGGTGACCTACACCCTCAACGACTGGTTCGGTGCCGGGGTCATGGCCAGCAAGACCGGGGTCATCCTCAACGACGAAATGGATGATTTCACCTCGAAAGTCGGCGTACCGAACATGTACGGCCTGGTGCAGGGCGAGGCCAATGCCATCGCGCCCGGCAAGGCGCCGTTGTCGTCCATGAGCCCAACCATCGTCACCAAGGACGGCAAAGTGGTAATGGTGGTCGGCACCCCCGGCGGCAGCCGCATCATCACCGCGACCCTGCTGACCATGCTCAACGTGATCGACTACGGCATGAACATCCAGGAAGCGGTCGATGCGCCGCGTTTCCACCAGCAATGGCTGCCGGAGGAAACCAACCTGGAGACCTTCACCACCAGTCCCGACACGGTGAAGATCCTCGAAAGCTGGGGCCACAAGTTTGCCGGTCCCCAGGACGCCAACCACCTGGCAGCAATCCTGGTAGGGGCTCCGTCGCTGGAGGGCAAGCCGGTGGGCAAGAACCGTTTCTACGGGGCCAACGATCCACGGCGTAATACCGGGTTGTCGCTGGGTTACTGATGGTTGTGTTTGAATGGGGGGGCGCACGCGTCCCCTGATTTTTCAACTCATCAAGGAAGGCACCATGACCACCGCACTGTTAATCATCGACGTCCAGCAGGCCCTGTGCTCCGGCGAGTACGAGTGCTTCGAGATCCAGCGCGTCATTGAAACGATCAATGGCCTGAGTGCCCGGGCGAGAAAAGCCGGCGTGGCAGTGGTGCTGATCCAGCACGAAGAAGAGGGCGACCTGATGAAGCATGGCGCTCCCGGCTGGCAATTGTCGCAAGGGCTGCACACTGCGCCCGAGGATCATCGCGTACGTAAAACCACCGGTGATTCGTTCTATCAGACCAACCTGCAGAAACTGGTGCCGGTGCAAGACTACGATCGCCTGGTCATCTGCGGCCTGCAAACCGATTACTGCGTGAATGCAACCCTGCGCCAGGCGCATCAACTGGGTTACGACGTGGTGCTGGCCGCCGACGCGCATTCCACTGTCGACAATGGCAAAACCACGGCCGAAGACATCATTGCCGAACACAACAAGGATTGGGCCGACCTGAGCAGTTCGGTGGCGCGGATCGACGTGGTCCCTGCCGCTGAAATCCGCTTCTGATAACACCACCCCCCTGTAGGAGCGAGCCTGCTCGCGATGGACGTTAACGATAACGCTGGAAACCTGACACCCCGAGGCGCTCTGAAGTCCATCGCGAGCAGGCTCGCTCCTACAAGGGTGCGTTGAAGATATCGATCAGCTCATTGAGGAACGCACTGACCAGCTCCCGCTGCCGCGCCGAATGCCGCACCGCCGCGTGGAAGCCGACCTCGTAGCGCAGTAATTGCGGATTGAGTGGATGCAGCTGCCCGAGCTGTTCATGCCGGGCCGCATAATGCTGCGGCAGGAAGCCCAGGTGTTGGCCGGACAGGATCAGCAGGGCCGCTCCGTCCATGCTGTCGGTGAGCACGGTCAAGCGTTCGATCGAGGTCGGCGCCGGCATTTCCGGCAAGGGATGGCTGGGCCAGACCCAGTCATGCTGGCTGACATCCTCGCGCGTCAGCGCACCCACCTGCTCGAACAGCGGGTGTGACGGCGCGCAGTAGGCGATCTGGGTTTCCTGGAACAACGGGAAGTAGTCGATATTGGGCAAGCGATGCCAAAAATAACCGATCGCCAGATCAATATGGCCGTTGATGATTTTCTCTTCCAGCAGCGATGAAGACAGTTCGGTGAAGTGAAAGTACAGCCCCTCGTGCCGAGCCCGCAGGCGGGCAATGGCCAAGCCGATTTTCTTGTTTGCCACCGGATCGATCTGCCCCAGCAGGCCGACGTTGATGTTGCCCGAGACTTTGCGGTTGATGTGCTGCACTTCAACCCTGAAGCCCTCGGCGGCAGCCAGCAAGCGTCGCGCTGCCTCGACGAACTGACCACCCTTGGGCGTTACGGAAAATCCGCCGCGACCGCGTTCGCACAGGCGAAAACCCACCCGTGCCTCCAGCGTCGCCAGTTGTGCGCTGATGGTCGGTTGCGTGGTATTGAGGGCAGTTTGCGCCGCCGAGATCCCGCCAGCCTCGACCACCGTGAGAAATACCCGGATCAGGCGCAGATCCAGCTCCGTTACAGTTCCCAGCATGGGGGCTCCCGATACTCGATTACATTGACGCCGATCTATGTGAACAGTGCGCCTTGGATATTTTATCGCTGCGGCCAACGCCATACATTGCAGGGAAACCAGGGTCTTCGTCAGCTTTTTCTGGAGTTTTGCCAGATCTGGACGTCGAATCGACCACTGCGCTCAAAATAAAAACAATCTACTGCATAGGAACTATCGTATGTCAGGGTCCCCACTTTCTGCGCACGCCACCGAGGCGAGCGGCGGGTTGGCCATCGAAGGCCACTCGATCGATTACATCCCGGAAAACGAACGTCACGCCAAACTCAGCAGCCAGGGGCCGTTCTGGTTTCTCGGCAACTTCCACTTCTTCACCATCTCCATCGGTTTCGTCGGCCCCAGCCTGGGCTTGTCGGCGCTGTGGACCCTGCTGGCCGGTGCGCTGGGCATCATGTTCGGTACGATCTTCATGGCTTTCCACGGCTCGCAAGGGCCGGAAATGGGCCTGCCGCAGATGATCCAGTCCCGTGCCCAGTTCGGCTATCGCGGGGTGATCCTGGCGCTGATGGCGACAATGTTTGTGTTCGTCGGTTTCAACGTGGTGAACGTCTCGCTGATCATGAACGGGCTGGAGCATGTGTTCGGCATCGACCCGACCATCGTCGCCGTGACCGTGGTACTGATCGGCGCACTGCTGTCGATCTTCGGCCACGACCTGATGCACAAAGCCTTCAAGTGGGCGCTGCTGGCGACGCTGCCGTTGTATGCCCTGGTGACCATCGCCCTGATGTTCGGCGCGGGTTCCGAGGGCGTCACGCCGGCCAGCGACCTCGGCTTCAGCTGGATCGCCTTCGCGACCCTGTTCGCCATTGGTGCCAGCTACAACATTTCCTATGCACCCTATGTTTCCGACTATTCGCGCTACCTGCCGAAAAACACCAGCCGGCCGAAACTGATCGCGGCGATATTCATCGGCGCGTCGCTGTCGGGCAGCTGGATGATCGGCCTCGGTGCCTGGCTCGCCCAGGAACTGAAAGCGGTGGATGCGCTGGTGGCATTGAACCAGGTAGGTTCCTCGATGATTCCCGGGCTGGGCAATCTGTTGGTGGTGGTGTCGGTGGCGGGCTTCCTGCCGATCATTGCGCTGAACACCTACAGCGCCATGCTGACGCTGCTGACCGGTGTCGATTCGATCAGCAAGATCACCCCCACACCCCGCGCCCGGGTGCTGTCGATCAGTGCCATCAGCATCATCCTGCTGACCTGCGTGCTGTCGATCAAGGGTGACGGCATCGCGCTGCTGAACACCTTCCTCGTGTTGCTGTTGTACTTCCTCGTGCCTTGGACCGCCGTCAACCTGGTGGACTATTTCTTCGTGCGCAAGGGCGGCTACGCGATCCCGCATTTTTTCACGCCGAAGGGCATCTACGGCGCGTGGCAGTTTCGCGGCATCGTGGCCTACCTGATCGGCTTTGCCGCCATGGTGCCGTTCTTCTACATCTACGATGCCGCCGCCAGCAAGGAAGTCTTCGTCGGTCCTATGGCACGGGTGCTGGAAGGCGTGGACATCGCCTGGCTGGTCGGCCTGCTGGTTTCGGGCCTGACCTATTACCTGCTCAGCCGCTCCCTCGACCTGGCCGCCGAGCGCCGGGTCATCGAGGCGATCAGTGAAAACGAGATTATCGCCATGACCCATTCATCCACGGAGTCGGTGCGTTGAACACGGCAAAGAATATCCGGGTCGCCTGCTGCCAATTGGCGCCGAAAATCGGCGACCTCGCGTACAACCGCACGCTTACCGAACGCGCGATCCGTTCGGCGGCCCTGCAGGGTGCCCAGGTGGTGGTGTTGCCGGAGCTGGTGCAGAGCGGCTACCTGTTTGCCGACCGCGCGGAAGCACTGGCCCTCGCGGAAACCGCCGAGGGGCCGACCTTGCGCCTGTGGCAGGCGCTGGCCAGTGAATTGAACATGGTCATCGTCGGCGGATTCTGCGAGCGTCTGGCCGGGGATGAGCTGGCCAACAGCGCGGCACTGATCGATACCCGGGGTTTGCGCGCGGTGTACCGCAAGGCGCACCTGTGGGATGCGGAGAAAGAAGTTTTCACAGCCGGCACTGCCGCACCGCCGGTGATCGAAACGGTCCACGGGCGCATCGGCATGCTGATCTGCTACGACCTGGAGTTCCCCGAATGGGTGCGCCTGCCGGCGCTGGCCGGTGCCGACCTGCTCTGTGCGCCGGTCAACTGGCCCGACGGCCCGCGACCGCAATCCGAGCGCCCGGCGGAAGTCTTGCGGGTGCAGGCCAATGCCTCGGTCAACCGCATGTTCATCGCCGCCTGTGACCGTCATGGCGTTGAGCGCGGGGTGAGTTGGGTGCAAGGTTCGGTGATCGTCGACGCCGACGGTTATCCGGTGGCCGGTCCGGCGGAGCAGGGTGGAGAACAGATGCTGCTGGCCACCCTGAACCTGATCGAGGCACGCAACAAGCGCATCAGTGCGCGCAATGACCTGCACCGGGACCGACGGCCGCAGCTGTATGGCTTGAGCAGTGAAGTGAAGTGAAGTGAAGTGAAGTGAAGTGACGTTTGGCCCAGAGGTTGCCGAAATCCCAAGACCTGAATAAGATACATCCGCAATTATGTCCCGCAGGAGCCGGCCCGCCGTGTTCCTGCGACACGCGTTTTTCCATCCCACACACAACGCTCTACTTTCAGCAGGGGGCAGCCTTTCATGGATGTTCTCGCACTGATCGAGCAATACCTGTCCAGGTGGGTATTTATACCTGTCAGCAACCAGTTCCTCGGGCTCTTCGACCTCAATGGCCGTCTCTGCGTCGCCTTTCTTTTCATCTCCTACTCCGTTGCCTACGGCCTGTTCCGCTGGCGCCGAGTTCGCGGGCTGACGGACGCGCACAGCTTCTGGCAGTTCATCGGCGGCAACCGTGTGCATTTTCATCCCTCGGCGCTGCTCGATTACCGCTACTACTTCGTGCGCGCGATCCTCAAGGTCGTGCTGGTGGTGCCCATCGTCGGGCTAGTGGACCCCTATGTGTTGCGTTCCGGTGACTACATCCGCTTTTTCACTCAGCTGTGGGGTGCACGGGTGCAGGTCGAGGAGCACCTGGTCCTGACCTTGCTCTATGGCCTGGGTGTGTTCCTGCTGCAGGACTTCATCCATTACTGGGCCCACCGCGCTTACCATTCGCGCTACCTGTGGGCGTTCCACAAAGTCCATCATTCGGCGACGGTGCTGGTCCCGGCCACGGCCAGTCGGGTGCATTTCCTCGAGAAAGTGGTCGAGCGGTTGACTGACCTCGTGTTCATCAGCGCCTTTGCCGGACTCTTCTGGTACGCCTGTGGCGGGGAGATCAGCCGCTATACGCTGTTCGGCGTGACCTACCTGGTGTTCATCCTCAATGCCTTGGCGGCCAATCTGCGCCATAGTCATGTCTGGCTGTCCTTCGGGCCTGTGGTCGAGCATGTGCTGAACAGCCCCGCCCAGCACCAGGTCCACCACAGCGATGCGCCGCGGCACTTCAACAAGAACTTCGGGGTCAACCTGTCACTTTGGGACTGGATGTTCGGCACGCTGTACGTCACCCAAACGCAACCGGAGCCCATCCGCTTCGGCACCTGCGAAGCGGATCATGGCCGTTACCTGACCGTCTACAGCCTGATCATCACGCCCTTTGTCGAAACGCTGGGCAAGATCCGCCTGGCCAGGCGCTCGCTTGCGGTCAGCGCGCAGGCAGGTTCCAGCGTTCGCGCAACTGCTCGTACTGCGTCTCGGGCAGTTGCACCAGCAGCGGGGACTGGCGTGGGTCCAGCCAACTGAGCAGGCGTGCGATATCCATCGGGTCCATCGCGGTGCAGCCCCGCGTCGGTAGTGTGGGGCCACGCCAGATGTGGAAGAAGATGCAGGAACCGGCGGCGGGGGATGCGGGTGTGTTGTGCTCGATGAAAATGCCCTGGCGGTACAAGTCATCATGGCGACGCATGCGTTCAGAGCTGTTCCAGTCTTGGGCCATCGTGGCGCCGTCGACCAATTCGTTGTAATGAGCGGACCGGCTGTCATCCACGCATTCGATGGTCGAGGTCAGTGCGAGGTAGGGCAGGCGGGTTTCACTTGAAGCGTCGTAGCCAAAAGCGCTGCCGAGTTTGAACATCCCGGCGGGTGCCTTTCCATCGCCTTCCTGTTTCACCGGCCCCTGAAGTTGCCCGGTGTCGAGCAGTCCCTTGCCCCAGCCCATGCCATTTTTTCCCAGCACGACGGCAAACGGCGCTTCGACTTTCTGGAAGCTGTCCCCGTGCCGTTCATAACGCTGGGCGCTGCCCTGGATGTCGTCCCAGTGCTTGCTGGTGACCACGATCAACTGGCCACTACCGTCGAGCCCTTGGGCCATTGCGGCACAGGGCAGCAACAGGATCAGCAACGCGCAGATTCTGCCAAGGCTGTTCATGGTGCCAGCGGGGTGATGGGGAAGTTCATGACGGTGTTCAATGTCGCATCCCGGGTATAGGTGAAGTGCCACCACTCGGCGGAGTAACCGGTGAATCCCTCCTGCGCCATGGCGCGGGTCAGTCGCTGGCGATTTTCCATGGCCGTCGCCGTGATCGACGTCGAATCGGTATGGGCGCGCTCGTCGAAGCAATCAAAACCGGTGCCCATGTCGACTGCGCCGTCGTGCCAACGCTGCCCATAAGGCGCCGTGCAATCGACTGGCGTGGCAGATGGCGTCCAGGTGTCGGCGGGCAGGGCGTCCGGTCCCGTCATGCTCAGGTCGACGGTGCTGCCTTTGGAGTGATTCGATACGCGCGCCACATAGCCCAGGCGCCAGAAGTCTTGCTTATCCACCCGTGGATAGAATTCGGCCTTAAGCGGATCGCCCGGCTCAGTGGCGAAGCGCCCCATGTCCGCGACCGCGCGACTGGGGCGATAGCAATCGAACACCTTCAGGCCATAGCCTTGCGCCCGCAGTGCCGTTTGTACCCGGGCGAGGGCTTTGGCGGCATCCTGCGACAGCAAGCACTCGGGCGCTTCATAACCCTCGAGCGGGTGCCCGGTGAAGTTGTGGGCGCTGGCATAACGAATGTCCTGTTCGATACCCGGATCGATCGTGCGTAAATACACCATGTGCTCGGGCCTGGGCTCGGCAGCGGCGACACCCGATAAGGCGAGGCTGAGGAGCGGGAGCAATGTTCGAACGACAAATGGCATCGGGTCGGGCCTGTGTAATGGCAAGACAAGTCACTTCATCATGGCTTGAAATCGGCGGCACCTCCATGAAGTTGTTGATCGGCGTGATAGGACGAGCGCACCAATGGCCCGGACGCGACGTTCTTGAAGCCCATGCGCGCGCCTTCCTCGGCGAACCAGGCAAATACGTCCGGGTGCACGAAACGCTGGACCGGCAAGTGGCTGCGCGAAGGTTGCAGGTATTGGCCGAGGGTGAGCATGTCGACATCGTGCTCGCGCAGGCGCTGCATGACGTCGATCACTTCTTCGTCGGTTTCTCCCAGGCCCAGCATCAGCCCGGATTTGGTGGGGACCTGTGGCACCCGCTGCTTGAAGTTTTGCAGCAGATCCAGCGACCACTCGAAATCTGAGCCGGGTCGTGCGGCCTTGTACAGGCGCGGAACGGTTTCCAGGTTGTGGTTGAACACATCGGGCGGCTCAAGGGCGGTGATCGCCAAGGCGACGTCCATCCGTCCGCGATAGTCCGGCACCAGGGTTTCCAGTTGAATGCCCGGCGATAGCTTGCGGATTTCGCGCAGGCAGTCGACGAAGTGTTGGGCGCCGCCATCGCGCAAGTCGTCGCGGTCCACCGAGGTGATCACCACGTATTTGAGGCGCAGTTCGGCGATGGCCACGGCGAGGTTGGACGGTTCATCCACATCCAGCGGCTTCGGGCGCCCGTGGCCGACATCGCAGAACGGGCAGCGACGGGTGCAGATGTCACCCATGATCATGAATGTCGCAGTCCCCCCGGAAAAACACTCGCCCAGGTTCGGGCACGAGGCTTCTTCGCAGACGCTGTGCAGCTTGTGTTTGCGCAGCAATTGCTTGATCCGGTCGACCTCGGGGGAGGCCGGCATGCGTACCCGGATCCAGTCGGGTTTGCGCGGGAGGTCCTCGGTGGGGATGATTTTCACTGGAATACGCGCGACTTTTTCCGCGCCGCGCAGTTTTGTGCCGACTTGCACTGTGTTCATAGATGCTCCCAAGGTATGTCAGACAAGAACCGGAACTGTGGGAGCGAGCCTGCTCGCGAAGATGGTGGAACATCCAGCTCAGATGTCGACTGACACTCCGCCTTCGCGAGCAGGCTCGCTCCCACAGGTTTTTCACAGGGGTTTGTGTTGTGTGATCAGTCGCGGTACACCGGGAAGTCCGCACACAGAGCGGCAGCCTGGCGGGCGACCTGGGCCTCGACATCGGCATCGCCGAGGTGATCGAGGATGTCGCAGATCCAGCCTGCCAGCTCGATGCTTTGGGCTTCCTTGAAACCACGGCTGGTGATTGCCGGCGTGCCGATGCGCAGGCCTGAGGTTACGAACGGCGACTGCGGATCGTTGGGCACCGCGTTCTTGTTCACGGTGATGCCGGCACGGCCCAGGGCGGCGTCAGCGTCCTTGCCGGTCAAGCCCTGGCGGATCAGGCTGACCAGGAACAGGTGGTTGTCGGTACCACCGGACACCACGTCATAGCCCCGTTCGATAAACACCTGCGCCATCGCCTGGGCGTTGCGGATCACTTGTGCCTGGTAAGTCTTGAACGCCGGCTCCAGCGCTTCCTTGAAGCACACGGCCTTGGCGGCGATCACATGCATCAGCGGACCGCCCTGGCCACCGGGGAATACGGCAGCGTTGAGCTTTTTTTCCAGTTCCGGATTGGCCCTGGCCAGGATCAGGCCACCGCGCGGACCGCGCAGGGTCTTGTGGGTCGTGGTGGTGACCACGTCGGCGTAGGGCAGCGGGTTCGGGTACAGACCGGTGGCCACCAGCCCGGCGACGTGGGCCATGTCGACGAACAGCCAGGCACCGACCTTGTTGGCGATCTCACGGAAACGCGGAAAATCCAGGGTCTTGGAGTAAGCGGAGAATCCGGCGATGATCATTTTCGGCTGGTGCTCGACGGCCAGGCGTTCGACTTCGTCGTAGTCGATCAACCCTGTCGCGGTGTCGATGCCGTATTGCACGGCGTTGTAGAGCTTGCCGGAAAAACTCACCTTGGCCCCGTGGGTCAGGTGACCGCCATGGGCCAGGCTCATGCCCAGCACGGTGTCGCCAGCCTGCAGCAACGCCAGGTACACGGCCGCGTTGGCCTGGCTGCCGGAGTGCGGCTGGACGTTGGCGTAGTCGGCGCCGAACAATTGTTTTGCGCGGTCGATGGCCAGTTGCTCGACCACGTCGACATACTCGCAACCGCCGTAATAGCGCTTGCCCGGATAGCCTTCGGCGTACTTGTTGGTCAGGCCGCTGCCTTGCGCCTCCATGACCCGTTGGCTGGTGTAATTCTCCGAAGCGATCAGCTCGATGTGGTGCTCCTGCCGCGCATCCTCGGCATTCATCGCCGCCAGCAGTTCGTCGTCGTAGCCTTTGATCTGGTCCTGCTTGCTGAACATGGTGAAAGTCCTCTGTTGTTCTCGAAATGGGGGGCACCTGTAGGAGCTGACGAGTGCAACGAGGCTGCGATCTTTTGATTTTTTAAAGCCAGATCAAAAGATCGCAGCCTGCGGCAGCTCCTACGGGGGTTATGCGTAGTCTTCGATGGATGGGCACGCGCAGATCAGGTTGCGGTCGCCGAAGACGTTGTCGACGCGGCCTACGGGCGGCCAGTATTTGCCGTCGACCAAGGTGTCCAGCGGATAAACCGCCTGCTCACGGCTGTACGGATGTGACCACTCGCCGACCAACTCCGCCGCGGTGTGCGGGGCGTTTTTCAGTGGGTTGTCGTCCTTGTCCAGGGTGCCGTT
>NZ_JBXAHO010000072.1:0-14858 GCF_058795195.1 Pseudomonas sp. GW823-FHT06B06
GCAAGAGCCCTTGGTTACTTGGGGCTCTTCCAAGTGACTCGCTGTAAAAGCGAAACCCTAAGTGGCCGTTACCGCAGGAATGGATATGTACACCTGAAAGAAATTGGTCCGCTGTCAGGCCGCCTTCGCGAGCAGGCTCGCTCCCACAGTAGATCGGGTACAACCGCAAGCGACTGGTCCGCTGACAGGCCGCTTTCGCGAGCAGGCTCGCTCCCACAGTAGATCGGGTACAACCGCAAGCGACTGGTCGGCTGTCAGGCCGCCTTCGCGAGCAAGTCCGCTCCCACAACAGGCGTGATAATCAGGAGGGCTTGGGTGGGGCTGCATCCGACGGGGCTTTTGCCGAACCCTGCTTTTGCGCGCGCCACGTCGCCGGAGGCATGCCGAACTGGCTGATGAACCAGCGCGTAAACGAACTCGCCATTGAGTAGCCAAGCATGTCGGCAATGCGACTGAGCGAGTAATTCGGGTTGTCCAGGTAACGCAGCACCAGGTCGCGGCGCACGTCGTTGATCACATCGTTGAAGGCACATCCATCATCCTTGAGGCGACGTTGCAGCGTGCGCACGTTCATGCCCTGGCTCTGCGCGACCTGTTCGATGGTGGCACGGCCCATCGGCAGCAGCAGGTAGATGGCCTTGCGCACTTCGAACAGCATCGAAGTGCCTTGGTGGCTTTGCAGCGAATCGAGGTAGCTCTGGGCATAGCGCGCCATGGCAGGGTCGGCGTTGGGGTTGGTCATGTCCAGGCTGGCGCCGGCGCAGACGATGCCGTTGAACTCACTGCCGAACTCCAGGGTGCAGCCGAACAGGCGGCGGTGCAGTTGAAGGTTGTCGGGGGCCTGGTGGGTGAAGTTGACGCTGTAGGGGTGCCAGTGTGAGCCGAGCAGGGCGGCGCACAGGCGGAACATCACGCCGATGGCCAGCTCGGTGGCCTGTCGACAGGGCATCGGCGATTCGGTGACCACCTCTTCGCGAATGATCACCATCTTGCCGGCCTCTTCAATGAAGATGGCCAGCGAGTCATTCATCAAGTGCCGGTAATGCACCACCACCTGCAAGGCATCGCGCAGCGTGCGCTGATGGCTGAGCAGCAGGCTGACCACGCCGAAGTCCGAGAGCTGGCGTGATTCGGCCATGCTCAAACCGAAGGTCTGGCAGCCGCTGGCAGAGGCTGAATCCTCCAGCAGGCGCACGGCGGAATCGATGGGGATGCGATGTTCCGGGGCCTGCAGCAAAGCCCTGGACAAGCCAACGCTGGCCAGCAAATCGCGTGGGTTGAACCCCAGGTATTGGGTGACCTCCAGGTAGTTGGTCAAGACGGCGGCGCGAACAAGCTTGGTCATGCGAAGGTCTTTCCTGGGCCGATTGCAATTCAATTGAGCGTGGCGACTATATCCAGCGCATCAGCAATTGCAACAGTTGTTAAGTGAGCGATTGCACCCGCCCATTGCTGTCCGATTTACCACTCTTGAACCTGCCTCATCGAGGCTCACCCATTGATTACAGTGACCCGCACAGAACTTGCTGAGATTTTCGACCGGTGGTCGCACCGCGCCATCACCGAAACGTTTGTCATGAAAAGAAAAGTGCCTGACGTCCAATGAAAAGCGCCTGGGGTGGGCGCTCTTTAATGTCAGTCCTACAAAAAGCCCCTGGCGACAGAGCCAGTCGAGTCATCGAGAAAGCGTAGGTGTTGAAGTGGACAAACTGCAAACTGCCGCAACCGTTCTGATCGTACCGGGCCTGCGTGAGCACGTCGCCGAACATTGGCAGACGTTGCTTGAAGCCAGGCTGAGCAAGGTACGTAGCGTGCCGCCGCTGGAGGCCGACAAGCTCGATTGCAACAAACGCGTGCAAGCGATCCAGCATGCACTGGAACAGATCGACGGGCCGGTGATCCTGGTCGCCCATAGCGCCGGTGTCCTGATGGTCGCGCACTGGGCCGCGCAGCACAGCCGGCCGATCAAGGGCGCGCTGCTGGCCGCTCCACCTGACCTCGATGCCCCTTGGCCGTCTGGCTACCCATCGCCTGAAACCCTGCGTAGCCAGGGTTGGGACCCTCTACCCAAAGGCCCGCTGCCATTTCGCAGCCTCGTGGCCGCCAGTACCAACGACCACCTCGCCAGCCTGCAAGCCGTTACGCACCTGGCCGAAGGCTGGGGTAGCGAGCTGCTCAACCTGGGCGATGTCGGTCATCTCAATCCTGCTGCCGGGTACGGGCACTGGCCGCAAGCCGAAGCCCTGATCCTCGAGCTGGATCGCTAGTTCAGGCGCCGGTTGGCCCGCGCCATCCGGTATCCGCCCCTATCCTGAAAAACGTAAACCCCTGGAACAAGGGGTTACGCGGGGCCTGCTGCGCTTAAAACAAATACAAAAAGGCGGAGACAACGCTATGCACCACAACAAGAGTCACGGGTTCACCGCTTCACGCTACACCTTGCTGGCCTCGGCCATTCTCGCGGCAACGGTGCCGACGGCCCATGCGGTCGAGATCGAGACAGGTAACCCGGACTGGAACGTTCGCGTGGATAACACCGTCAAGTACAACTACGGCGTACGCACCGAAAGCGCGGACAAACGTATGTTGGGCACGCCCAACAACAACGACGGCGACTACAACTTCCGTAGGTCTGGCACCAACATCACCAACCGCGTCGACCTGTTGACCGAGATGGACGTGGTCTATCAGAACCACATGGGCTTTCGCGTAAGCGCCGCCGGTTGGTACGACAAGGCCTACGAGAACACCGGTTCCAATTCCAACCCGTTCGTCAACGGCAACGGTTCGACCTCGGGCCTGATCGCCAACGACCCGCGCCTGGCCGGGGTCACCAATGACAACGTCGGCAACGGCAGCCCGCACCTGAGCAACTATGCCCAGCGTTACTACACGGGTCCGTCCGGCGAAATCCTCGACGCCTTCGTGTTCTACAGCACCGAAGTGGGCGAGGAGTCGATGCTGAGCTTCAAGGCTGGCCAGCACAACGTGTTCTGGGGCGAGACCATTCTCAATCCGGTGCATTCGATCAGCTACGGCCAGTCCGGCCTGGACCTGGCCAAGCTGGCCGCGTCGCCGGGCACCGAAGCCAAGGAGCTGTTCGTACCGCGCAATCAGCTGTCGATGTCGTTCACCGTGAACCCTGAGTTGACCCTGGCGGCCCAATACTTTCTCGACTGGGATGAAGCGCGTCTTCCAGAAGCCGGCACCTACTATGGCGGCTCCGACCTGGTCGGTTTCGGCGCAAAGTCGTTCCTGCTGGGTAACACTAATGCTGTCGTGCCTGGCAGTCCTCTGGGTTGCGGCCTGGCGCCGTGCAACGGCTTGACCAACGTGCGTCGCGGGCACGACCTGACACCGGACAAGCGCGGCGACTGGGGCCTCATGGCCAAGTGGTCGCCAGCCTGGCTGGACGGCACCCTCGGCGTCTACTACCGCGAAACCTCGGAAATCCTCCCGCAAGCCTGGCTCGATGCCCGTGGCCTGAGTTCGGCCAACCCGAACGGAACCCGGCCAGCCGGCCAGGTGCCCGCGGTCATCAATACGCTCAACTCGCTGAGCACCGCCACCTATCAGATGGCCTATGCCGACAACATCAAGATCGTTGGCCTGAGCCTGTCCAAGGACGTGGGCGGGGTGAGCGTGGGCTCGGACCTGAACGTCCGGCACAACATGCCGCTGGCCAGTATTCCAGCCGTCGTCAGCACCACCAGTCCCCTGGGCCTGGGCCAGGGGCTCGGCCTGCTGCCGGCGCGCACACCCGGAACCGGCGTGATCTATGACACCCCGGAAAAGGGCGACAGCATGGCCGCCACCGGCGACACCCTGCACTGGACGGTCAACGGTCTGATGACCATGCCGAAAACGCCCGTGTTCGATTCGGCGACCCTGCTCGCCGAGTTGTACTACAGCAACTTGCTCAAGCTCGATAGCAAGAACGAAGCGCTCTACAAAGGCAAGGGCACTTACCACGGTATCGATCAGCCGACCCGTGACAACTGGGGCATCGCGGTCAACTTCACACCGACCTGGTACCAGGTGTTTCCCGGTGTCGACCTCAACGCACCGATGTCCGTCAACCTCGGTCTCGATGGCGTTTCACCGGTTTCCGGTGGCGGTGCCAAGGACACCGGTAACTACGCAGTCGGCCTCGGCGCCGTTGTGTACAACAAATACTTCGTCGACCTGAAATACGTGGACTCTTTCGGCAAGGCCGACAAGTGCAATGTCAGTGGCGTGAGTACTGGCCCGACCGGAGGTGACGGCGCTGCGCCGAATGCCTTCAGCGGCAACGAAAACTACGCCTGTTACGCCGGTGGCTATTCGTCCTTTTCCGGTGGTGGTGCCACGACTGAGGACCGTGGCGCTGTGTACCTGACGATGAAAACAACCTTTTGATGCACCACTGATTTGCTCAATGCAAGCAGGAGAATAACAAGATGAAATTCGTGAAAACCGTGTTGGCCGCTTCGCTGGCCATGGTCCTTGCCGCCCAGGTACAGGCCGCTGTTTCAACCCAGGACGCTGCCAAGCTGGGCACCAGCCTGACCCTGGTGGGCGCCGAAAAGGCCGGCAATGCCGATGGTTCGATTCCGGCCTACAACGGTGGCCTGACCACGCCGCCAGCCAGTTTCAAAGCCGGTGACAGCATGCGCCCGGACCCGTTTGCCAGTGAAAAACCGCTGCTGGTGATCGATGGCAAGAACGTCGACCAGTACAAGGGCATGCTCACCGCCACCACGGTGGAACTGGCCAAGCGCTTTCCGACTTTCCGTGTCGACGTGTTCCCGACCCACCGCACCGTTTCGCTGCCAAAAGCCATCCTCGATAACGGCGTGAAGAACGCCAGCGGCGCCAAGTCACTCGAAGGCGGGTTGGCCATCGACAACGTGCTGCCGGGCGTACCGTTCCCGATTCCGCAATCGGGCAACGAAGCGATGTGGAACTTCCTCTTGCGTTATCAGGGCGTGAGCATCAACTCCAAGTACGACTCCTGGAACGTTGACTCCGCCGGCGTGCCAAGCCTGGCCACCACCGGGCAGGCGTTCATCTCCTATCCGATCTACGAGAACCTGACGCAGCCGATCAGCAGCGCCGATGTGTACTACCAGATGAAGCTGTCCTACACCGGCCCGGCACGTCGCGCCGGCGAGGCGGTAATGCTCAAGGACGCGGCCAACCCGCTGCAGCAACCACGCCGCGCCTGGCAATACCTGCCGGGGCAGCGTCGGGTGAAGCTGGCGCCTAACCTGGCGTACGACACGCCGAACCCAGGGACTGCGGGTGCGGGCACTTATGACGATGTGTTCGTGTTCAACGGTGCGCTGGATCGCTACGACTGGAAGCTGGTGGGCAAGCAGGAAATGATCGTGCCCTACAACACCTACAAGCTGACCTACGCCCAGGATCCGAAGTCGCTGACCACCGCCAATCACCTCGCACCAGACTTCGTGCGCTGGGAAAAACACCGCGTATGGGTCGTGGAAGGCAACCTCAAGGCCGGTGCCCGGCACATCTATGCCAAGCGCCGCTTCTACCTCGACGAAGACAGCTGGAGCGCTTTGGCCTCGGATCAGTATGACGCCCGTGGCCAGCTCTATCGTGGTTCCTTCGCGTTCCTCAGCCAGAGCTATGACAAGCAGGTGCCGGACTCCACGCCTTTCATGATCTACGACCTGGTCGGTGGCTCCTACAACATCAACGGTGTAGTCGGCCCTTACGGCGGCATCAAGTACATCGATCCGCTCTCCAAGGCCCAATGGTCGTCGGAATCCCTGGCCGGCAGCGGCATTCGCTAAGCCAACCGCAAAAATGTGCCCGCGCGGTCGACGCTGATCGTCGCGGGCGCCAGGTTCGAACGTCGGGCACACGGCTGTGTGTCCCGGCGCGGTTTTCCGAAGAGGACGCGGTATGTGTTCGTATAAGAATTTCAAGCACGTGGCGTTTGGCCTGGCGCTCGGCCTGTTGCAGGGCGTCACCCACGCAGCCGATTACGTTGATGTGCTGGACCTGCCTGCCAGGGTCAGTGCCTTGGCCAGCAATAGCCCGCTGTCCGGCATGGCCCGCGCCGGTGAGCGCGTGATCGCCGTTGGCCAGCGCGGCCATATCCTGTTTTCCGATGACGCTGGCAAGCACTGGCAGCAGGCTGCCGTACCGGTCAGCGCCGACTTGACCGCCGTGAGTTTTTCCGGCCCCACCCAGGGCTGGGCGGTAGGCAATGACGGTGTGGTGTTGCACACGAGCGACGCTGGCGCGACCTGGAACAAGCAACTCGACGGCCGCCAGATCGGCAACTTGCTGGTCAAGCATTACACGGCGCTGGCCAGTGCCGAGCCGGGCAACGAACAGTGGCCGCTGCTGGTCGCCGAAGGTCAGCGACTGCTGGAGCAGGGTGCCGATAAACCGCTACTCGATGTGTGGTTCGCCAATGACCAAGTCGGCTATGTGGTCGGCGTGTTCAACCTGATCCTGCGCACTGACGATGGCGGCATGAGCTGGACGCCGTTGCAGGATCGCACCGACAACCCGCAAGGCTTGCACCTCAATGCCATCGCCTCCACTGGTGACAGCCTGTACATCGCCGGCGAACAAGGCCTGTTGCTCAAATGGGATGAGCAGGCTCAACGCTTCACCGCCGTGGAGACGCCCTATCAGGGCAGCTTCTTCGGTGTCATCGGCAAGCCTGGCGAAGTGCTTGTCTACGGCTTGCGCGGCAACGTGCTGCGCAGTACCGACGGCGGGCAGAGCTGGACCCCGTTGGACACTGGTCTGCACATCAGCATTACCGCCGGCCTCGTCGATGCCCGTGGCCATTACCGCCTGTTCACCCAGGGCGGGCAGATGCTGGTCAGCCAGGGCACAGGTGCGCACATGCACCTGGTGCAGCAACCGGCACGCACCCCGGTTGCCGGTGCCACCCAGTCCGCCGACGGCGCATTGGTGGTAGCGGGCAGCCGTGGCGCCCAGGTGTTAGCCGCCGATCCAGCCCTCGAACCCTAAGAGCGAGACCCCAGACATGGGCAATATCAAACAAGACGCCATGCCGGTGATTCGCGAGCTGCGTGATTTCGACCGCCGCTCCGGCAACCTGCTCGAACGGCTGGTGTTCAACTACCGTCCGCTGTTCATGCTGCTGATGGCCTTGGCCACCGTGGTCCTGGGCTTCATGGCGGTGACCCGCCTGGAACTGCGCCCCAGCTTCGAAAAAATGATTCCGCAGAGCCAGCCCTACATCCAGAATTTCCTGGAGAACCGCCAGTCGCTGCGCGGCCTGGGCAACTCGGTGCGGGTGGTGGTCGAGAACACCCAGGGTGACATTTTCGACCCTCAGTACCTTGACGTACTCAAGCAGGTCAACGACCAGTTGTTCCTCACTGAAGGCGTCGACCGTGCGTGGATGAAGTCCTTGTGGAGCCCGGCGGTACGCTGGACTGAAGTCACCGAGCAAGGCTTCCAGGGTGGCCCGGTGATGCCTGATACCTATGAGGGCAAACCTGAGCAAATCGAACAATTGCGCCAGAACATTTCCCGCGCCGGCATCGTCGGCAGCCTGGTCGCCAGCGACTACAAGTCGAGCATGCTCGTCGTACCGCTGCTGGACAAGTCCGCCGCAGGTGGCCAGCGCATCAACTACCATCAGTTCTCGCAGATGCTCGAAGAGCAGTTGCGCGACAAGATCGAATTCGCCGGCGACAGCGCGGCGCGTAAATCCGGGGAAGAGGGCAAGGGCCCGTACAAGGTGCGGGTGATCGGTTTCGCCAAGCTGATGGGCGACCTGATCGACGGCCTGATCCAGGTGATGATGTTCTTCGGGCTGGCCGTGGTCACCTCGCTGATCATCATCTACGCCTACACCCGTTGTGTGCGCAGCACCTTGTTGGTGGTCGGCTGCTCGCTGATCGCGGTAGTCTGGCAACTGGGCATCGTCGCCTGGCTGGGCTACGCCATCGACCCGTACTCGGTGCTGGTACCGTTCCTGATCTTCGCCATCGGTGTGTCACACGCCGCGCAGAAGATGAACGGCATCATGCAGGACATCGCCCGTGGCACCCACAAACTGATTGCCGCGCGCTACACCTTCCGCCGCCTGTTCATCGCTGGCGTCACTGCATTGCTGGCTGACGCCGTGGGCTTTGCCGTGCTGATGCTGATCGACATTCCGGTGATCCAGGACCTGGCGATCACCGCCAGCATCGGTGTCGCGGTACTGATCTTCACCTCACTGTTGCTGATGCCGGTGGCGCTGTCCTACATCGGCGTCGGCCGCAAGGCGGCCGAGCGTGCGCTGAAAATCGACAACCGTGCCGAGCACCACAAGGGCTTCGGCAAACTCTGGGACCTGCTCGATCGTTTCACCACGCGCAAGTGGGCGACGGGCGCCGTGCTGGTCGCGGTGCTGATGGGCATTGGCGGCTTCACGGTCAGCCTGCAACTGAAGATCGGCGACCTTGAAAGTGGGGCGCCGGAGTTGCGCGCCGACTCGCGCTACAACCGCGACAACGCCTACATCACCAGCCACTACGCGCTGTCCAGCGACCTGTTCGCGGTGATGATCAAGACCGCGCCGGAAGGCTGCCTGAACTACAAGACCCTGATCCTCGCCGATCGCCTGGCCTGGGAGCTGCAGCAGTATCCGGGTGTGCAGGCGACGTCCTCACTGGTCAACGCGGTACGCCAGATCACCGCCGGCACCTATGAAGGCAACCCCAAGCTCAACAGCATCCAGCGCAACCAGGACGTGCTGAACTATGCCGCGCAGCAAGCCTCGGTCAACTCTCCGGAGCTGTTCAACAACAACTGCTCGCTGATGCCGGTGATTGCCTTCCTCAAGGATCACAAGGCGGAGACCCTGGATGCCGTGGTGGCGATCGCCGACAAGTTCGCCAAGGAAAACAGTACTGACGATCGCCAGTTCCTGTTGGCGGCCGGCAGTGCCGGGATCGAAGCGGCCACCAACATCGTGGTGCGCGAGGCCAACCGTACCATGCTGCTGTACGTCTACCTGGCGGTGACGCTGTTCTGCCTGATCACTTTCCGCAGCTGGCGCGCCACGCTGGTGGCGCTGCTGCCACTGGTGCTGACTTCGATCCTGTGCGAAGCGCTGATGGTGGCCATGGGCATCGGCGTGAAAGTCGCGACCTTGCCGGTGATCGCCTTGGGTGTGGGGATCGGTGTGGACTACGCACTGTATCTGCTCAGCGTGCAATTGCACTTCCAGCGCCAGGGCCTGCCACTGTCCCAGGCCTACCGCAACGCCGTGTCGTTCACCGGCCGGGTGGTCGGGCTGGTGGGCATCACACTGGCCGCCGGCGTGGTGTGCTGGGTCTGGTCGCCGATCAAGTTCCAGGCCGACATGGGCATCCTGCTGACCTTCATGTTCCTTTGGAACATGCTCGGCGCGCTGATCCTGATTCCGGCCCTGTCGTACTTCCTGCTGCGTGAACGGGCACCGCAACCCGGTGCTGTTGCGGCAGCCGAAATCATTGAATCCACTGAACGTCCCGGCATGCCCCATGCCGTGACCACTTCCGAGTAAGTCAAGATGTCTGATTACAAAGCTCCCCTGCGCGACATGCGCTTCGTCCTCAACGAGGTCTTCCAGGTGTCCCGGCTGTGGGCCAGTTTGCCTGGCCTGGCCGACGTGATCGATGAAGAAACCGCTGCCGCCATCCTCGAAGAAGCCGGCAAGATCAGTGGCGAAGTCATCGCACCCTTGAACCGCGCGACGGACGAGCAGGGCTGCACCTGGAGCAACGGGTCGGTGACCGCACCGGACGGTTTTGCCGAGGCCTATCAAGCCTTCGCCGAAGGCGGTTGGGTTGGGGTGGGCGGTGATCCGCAGTACGGTGGCATGGGCATGCCCAAGGCCATTTCGGCCCAGGTCGAAGAGATGGTCAACTCGGCCAGCCTGTCGTTCGGCCTGTACCCGATGCTGACCGCCGGCGCCTGCCTGTCGATCAAGGCGCACGCCAGTGAAGAACTCAAGGCGCGTTACCTGCCGAACATGTACGCCGGCACCTGGACCGGTTCCATGTGCCTGACCGAGGCCCATGCCGGCACCGACCTGGGCATGATCCGCACTCGCGCCGAGCCCCAGGCCGATGGCAGCTACAAGGTCAGCGGCAGCAAGATTTTCATCACCGGCGGCGACCACGACCTGACCGAAAACATCATCCACCTGGTACTGGCGCGACTGCCCGATGCCCCGGCAGGCCCAAAAGGCATCTCGCTGTTCCTGGTGCCCAAGGTGCTGGTCAACGCCGACGGATCGCTGGGTGAAAACAATGCGCTGTCCTGCGGCTCCATCGAACACAAGATGGGGATCAAGGCGTCGGCCACCTGCGTGATGAACTTCGACGGCGCCACCGGCTGGATCGTCGATGCGCCGAACAAGGGGCTGGCGGCGATGTTCACCATGATGAACTACGAGCGCCTGGGCGTGGGCATCCAGGGCCTGGCGCAGGGCGAGCGTTCCTATCAGAACGCCGTCGCCTATGCTCGTGATCGCTTGCAGAGCCGTGCACCTACCGGCGCGCAGAACAAAGACAAGGCCGCCGATCCGATCATCGTCCACCCTGACGTACGGCGCATGCTGTTGACTATGAAGGCCCTGAACGAAGGTGGCCGTGCGTTCTCCAGCTACGTGGCCCTGCAACTGGACATCGCCAAATACAGCGAAGACCCGACAACCCGCACGCGTGCCCAGGAACTGGTGTCGTTGCTGACCCCGGTGGCGAAGGCATTTCTCACCGACATGGGCCTGGAAACGACCCTGCACGGGCAGATGATTTTCGGCGGCCATGGCTACATTCGCGAGTGGGGCCAGGAGCAACTGGTGCGCGACGTGCGCATCACGCAAATCTACGAAGGCACCAACGGCATCCAGTCCCTGGACCTGGCCGGGCGCAAGATTGTCGGCAGCGGTGGGGCGCTCTACCGCCTGTTTGCTTCGGAAATCCGCAACTTCACCGCCAACGCCAGCGCCGAACTTGATGAGTTCACCCAGCCGTTGAACGCCGCCGTGGACACCCTCGATGAACTGACCGCGTGGCTGCTGGATCGGGCACAGGGCAACCCAAATGAAATCGGCGCGGCCTCTGTCGAGTACCTGCACGTGTTTGGCTACACCGCGTACGCCTACATGTGGGCGCGCATGGCCAAGGCCGTCGTCAGCGGCGATGCCGAGGACGATTTCTACACCAGCAAGCTGGCCACCGCGCGTTTCTACTTCGCCCGGTTGCTGCCACGTATCCACTCGTTGAGCGCATCGGCCAAAGCCGGAAGCGACTGCCTCTACGAGCTGCAAGCCGACCAGTTCTAAAGGACAAGGAACCTTAATCATGATGGCGACAAAAATAATTCCACCCGCCGAAGGCGCCTATGCCTATCCCTTGCTGATCAAGCAATTGCTGCTGTCCGGGGTGCGCTACGAACCGGGTCGGGAAATCGTCTACGCCGACAAGCTGCGCTACAGCTACCAGACCCTCAACCAGCGCATCCGCCGCCTGGCCAATGCGTTGACTGCGGCCGGGGTCAAGGCCGGGGACACCGTGGCCCTGCTTGACTGGGACAGCCACCGCTACCTGGAATGCTTCTTCGCCGTGCCGATGATTGGCGCGGTGCTGCACACGGTGAACATTCGCCTGTCGCCGGAGCAGGTGCTGTTCACCATGAACCACGCCGAGGATGACCTGGTGCTGGTGCATGACGATTTCCTGCCGCTGGTCGAGCAGATCCAGGGGCGGCTGACCACGGTCAAAGGCTTTGTGCAGCTCACCGATGACCAGGCATCCGATACTTCATTACCCGTGCAGGGCGAGTACGAGCAGTTGCTGTCGCAGTGTTCGGACCAGTATGACTTTCCCGATTTCGACGAGAATTCGGTAGCGACGCTGTTCTACACCACCGGCACCACCGGCGACCCCAAGGGCGTGTATTTCACCCATCGCCAGTTGGTCCTGCACACCTTGAATGCCGTGGGGACATTGGGCGTCTACCAGGGGACGCCGCTGCTGCGTTCCGATGACGTGTACATGCCGATCACGCCGATGTTCCATGTGCATGCCTGGGGCGTGCCTTACGTCGCTACCCTGATGGGCATCAAGCAGGTGTACCCCGGCCGCTACGAACCCAATAGCCTGGTCCGGCTTTATCAGGAGGAGAAGGTGACGTTTTCCCACTGTGTGCCGACCATCCTGCAAATGCTCCTCACCTGTGAGCAAGGCAAGTCCGCCGATTTCAACGGCTGGAAAATGCTCCTGGGTGGCAGTGCGCTGCCCTTGGGTCTTGCCAGCGAAGCCAGTGCAAAAGGCATGGTGGTGCACGCTGGCTACGGCATGTCGGAAACCTGCCCGCTGCTGTGCCTGACTTACCTGCGCGATGAAGACCGCAAGCTATCGGCCCAGGCGCAACTGCCGACACGCATCAAGACCGGTACCCCGGTGCCGATGGTCGACCTGAAAATCATCGATGCCAGTGGCAATGACGTGGTCCATGACGGCGAGTCCCTGGGCGAGATCGTGGTGCGCGCGCCCTGGCTGACACAAGGCTACTTGAAGGAGCCGCAAAAAGGCGCCGAGCTGTGGCAGGACGGCTGGTTGCACACTGGCGACATGGCTTCCATCGACCCGTTGGGCGGTGTGGAAATCAAGGATCGCATCAAGGACGTGATCAAGACCGGCGGGGAGTGGATCAGCTCCCTGGAGCTGGAAAGCCTGATCAGCGAACACCAGGCGGTGCTGTCGGTCGCGGTGGTGGGCATTGCCGATGAGCAATGGGGAGAACGGCCCATGGCCCTGGTGGTGTGCGAGCCGGGACAGTACCTGGACCGCAAGATCCTCGAGGCGCACCTGCAAGGGTTCGTCGAGATCGGCCGGATCAATAAATGGGCGATTCCCAAGCAGTTCAAGTTCGTGGCTGAGATTCCCAAGACCAGCGTTGGCAAGATCAACAAGAAGCTGATCCGGGAACAGGCGCTGGCCTGAGCAGCCGTGACGCGCAACACCCTGTAGGAGCGAGCATGCTCGCGAGAAACCCGAGAACACCGCGGGGTGTCAGGTAGCCAGCGTCATCGTTGACGACCATCGCGAGCATGCTCGCTCCTACAGGGGGCCTTCGGCACGTCCGATTTCGATGAAAATCCCCCTGGTCGTTTTTCAAAAACCATGAGGTTGCGTACCTCATTGCGACAACTCTTATCCCTCTACGGAAATTACTTTCATCTCGTTTGAAGTTCGTGCCTCGAAATGTTCTAAGAGTTTCACAAATATTTCGACGTGACCCTCTTGAGGAGTACCGCATGTTCAAACGAGCAATTCCCGCCGCCATCCTGTTGTTCGGCGGTTCGATCGGCGCACAGGCAGCAGAGCCTGGCGCACGCGGCTTTCTGGAAGACAGCAAGGCCAGCCTTTCCATGCGTACCCTGTACTTTAACAGCGATAACCGCGACGGCAGCGCAGACCCTTCCAAGACCGAAGAGGCGGCCCAGGGTTTTGTGCTGCGTTATGAGTCGGGATTCACCCAAGGCACCCTGGGGTTCGGGCTTGATGCCCAGGCGTTGCAAGGGATTACCCTGGACAGCGGCGCCGGTCGCCACGTCGGCAGCGGCATGATTCCCTCGAAGGGCGACGGTGCGGCCGATGCCTGGAGCAGCTTCGGTCCCACGGCGAAGATGCGCATCGCCAAGACCGAACTGCGTTACGGCACGTTGTTGCCGAAGCTGCCGATACTGCTGTCCAACGATGCCCGCGTGCTGCCGCAATCGTTCACCGGCGGCCAGGTCACGTCAAAAGACATCGATGGCCTGACCCTGACCGGCGGGTTGCTGGAGCACGCAGTCGGTCGTGCCTCGACCGATCGAACCGGCCTGTCGGTTGCCGGTGGTACCCGGGACAGCAACAAGTTCTATTTCGCCGGGGGCGACTACGAGGTGACCAAGGCGCTGAAGGCACAGTACTACTTCGCGCAGTTGGAAGATTTCTACAACCAGAACTTCCTCGGCCTGACACACAGCCTGGCCATCGACAGTGCAAGCGCCATCACCACGGACCTGCGCTATTTCCGCACCACCTCCAGCGGTGCCAACAGCTCCGCCGCAGGTAGAGCTCAAGGCTATCGCGTCTCGGGTTACACCGATGACAACAACGGTGAAATCGATAACGACACCTGGGCTGCCATGGTTACCTATACCAACGGCGGCCATGCCGTGGCGCTCGGTTACCAGCAAGTGGGCGATGGCAGCAACTTCGTCCAGCCCAACCAGGGCAGCCTGGTGGATAAAGGCGCGGGTGGTGGCAGCGTCTACTTGCCCACCGATCGCATGATCCAGAGCTTTGCCCGCGCTGGGGAGCAAACCCGTTTCGGTCAATACACCTATGACTTCGCACCCCTTGGAATCCCGGGCCTGAAGGCGTCAGTGGCGTATCTCAAGGGCACGGATATCAAGGCGCAAAACGCTGCGGACCAGTCTGAGTGGGAGCGTGATATGACGCTGGACTATGTGATTCAGTCGGGTTCGCTCAGGGGGCTTGCCTTCAGCGTGCGCAATGGCAAGTCGAACACCGATGCCGGGCGCAATGTTGAGCAGAATCGCTTCATCATCAACTACACCCTGTCGCTGCTGTAACGCCCGTTACGCACTCACGGCGGAATGAAACCCTTGTAGGAGCCAGGCTTGCCGGCGATGGCGTCCTGGCGGCCAATGGGGGTTTGTGACTGAGTACATATCCATTGCTTCGGTAACGGCTACTTAGGGTTTCGCCCTTACGGCGAGTCACTTGGAAAAGCCCCAAGTAACCAAGGGCTCTTGCCCCTGGCGTTCGGTGCCTCGCTAAGGCTCGGCATGCCCTCGCTCCGGTCCT
>NZ_JBXAHO010000073.1:0-14383 GCF_058795195.1 Pseudomonas sp. GW823-FHT06B06
AATTTCACACAGGGCTTCCTGTGACACCCCGCATCACCGTTGCGCACGGCTCAATTAATGCGTCGTCAGCGGAACGCAGAGCGTCCCTGGCGGCATTCCCACGCAGAGCGTGGGAACGATCAATGGCCAGCAGGCTCGCTCCCACAGTGGTTATGGGTCCGTTCACAAAACCCTGGGCAAAAAAAAAGCCCGATCTCGCTAAAGCGTTCAATCGGGCTAGAGCACTCAGGAGCAACAAGTGCAAAGGGAGGTTCGATGCGCGTGCAGGCTTGAAGGGTTACGCGCCAGGTCACTAGACCATCCAGTGATTATCTGGCGATTAACGACTCAGGCCACCTGGGAAAGCTTGGCGTTCGCCTGGTTCAGGCCTTTCTCCTGGAAGTCGCCGCCCAGGTTCATGCCTTCGGCGTGGATGAACGTCACGTCGTGGATGCCGATGAAGCCCATGACCTGGCGCAGGTAGGGTTCCTGGTGATCCGCGGTGCTGCCGGCGTAGATCCCGCCACGCGCCGTCAGTACATAAGCGCGCTTGCCACTGAGCAAACCCTGCGGTCCGGTTTCGGTGTACTTGAAGGTGACGCCGGCACGCAGCACATGGTCAAGCCAGGCCTTGAGGGTGCTCGGGATGGCGAAGTTGTACATCGGCGCGGCCATTACCAGCACGTCGGCGGCGAGCAACTCGTCAGTCAGCTGGTTGGAGCGCTCCAGGGAAAGTTGTTCGATGTCGCTGCGTTGCTCGGCGGGCTTCATCCAGCCGCCCAACAAGTTGATGTCCAGATGCGGCACCGGATTGACAGCCAGGTCGCGAACGGTGATCTGGTCGCCGGGGTGCGCTGCTTGCCACTGGCTGATGAAGGTCTGGGTCAGTTGACGGGAAACCGAGTCTTGCTGACGGGCACTGCTTTCGATGATCAGAACGCGGGACATGGTTTGTAGGCTCCATCTGAGAATGCTGTAAGTCGATGGAGTGAAGGTTAAACAGAGTCATATCGATGAAAAAGCGCAAATAACTGCTATAACCAATCGATAATTTCGTTTATAAGCGGAGCATCGGCAATTCGCGTGCTCCGCTGGAGGTCATTTCGGCTTGCAGGTCATGGTGATGTACAGCTTGATGATCTTGCGGTTGAACTTGGCTGAAAGATCCGCGCTCTTACCCGCGTCCAGGTTGACCCTGCGAGTCTTTGGCGATTCAGGACCGTTGCGAAACACCACCGAGCATTCGGCAGCGGTGTCGCCGTAGTTGTTCACGGTGATCGAGCCCATGTCGTAATCGGAGGCATAGGTGGTGTAGTCGATCTTCAGTCCATTGAGCTCTTTTTGTACGTCGATCGGATAAGCAAACGCAGTCATTGGCAGCATCGCCAGCAACAAAGAACAGATTTTTTTCATTCAGCAGTCTCCAATAAGAACTGCGCAGCTTAGGACAACAGGAGCCCATCATGAAAGCGCCCCGCGTGACCCTTGATCAATGGCGAACGCTTCAAGCCGTGGTCGACCACGGCGGTTTCGCCCAGGCCGCCGAAGCGCTGCACCGCTCGCAATCGTCGGTCAGCTACACCGTGGCGCGCATGCAAGACCAGCTCGGCGTGCCGTTGTTGCGCATCGACGGGCGCAAAGCGGTACTCACCGAGGCTGGCGGCGTGTTGCTGCGCCGCTCCCGGCAACTGGTGAAACAGGCCAGTCAGCTCGAAGACCTGGCCCATCACATGGAGCAAGGCTGGGAAGCTGAAGTGCGCCTGGTGGTCGATGCCGCCTACCCGAGCGCCCGCCTGGTCCGCGCGCTGACCGCGTTCATGCCGCAAAGCCGCGGCTGTCGCGTGCGTCTGCGCGAAGAGGTGCTGTCGGGTGTGGAGGAGGTCCTGCTCGAAGGCGTGGCCGACCTGGCCATCAGCAGTTTCAGCATTCCCGGTTACCTGGGCGCGGAATTGAGCGACGTCGAGTTCGTCGCGGTCGCGCATCCGGAACATCCCCTGCACCGCCTCAACCGCGAACTGAATTTCCAGGACCTGGAAAGCCAGCTGCAAGTGGTCATCCGCGACTCCGGGCGCCAGCAACCACGGGACGTCGGCTGGCTCGGTGCCGAACAACGCTGGACCGTCGGCAGCCTGGCCACCGCCGCCACTTTTGTCGGCAGCGGCCTGGGGTTCGCCTGGTTGCCAAGGCACATGATCGAACGCGAACTCAAGGAAGGTACGCTCAAGGTGCTACCGTTGGACCAGGGCGGCAGCCGCAACCCGAGCTTTTACCTGTATTCGAACAAGGAAAAACCGCTCGGCCCGGCGACGCAGATTCTTGTCGAGCTGCTGCGCACATTCGACACTGCACCCCTGGACGCACCGTTCGCCGCCCCAGAACAAGCCTGACACGGAGGTAATGCATGGCCTATTTCGAACACGAAGGTTGCAACCTGCACTACGAGGAATATGGCCACGGCACGCCGTTGCTGCTGGTCCACGGCCTGGGTTCCAGTACCCTCGACTGGGAAGAACAGATCCCGGCGCTCGCCGCCCGCTACCGGGTGATCGTCCCGGATGTGCGCGGTCACGGGCGCTCCGACAAACCCCGCGAGCGCTACAGCATCGCCGGGTTCAGCGCCGACCTGGTGGCGCTGATCGAGCACCTGAACCTGGAGCCCGTTCATTACGTAGGATTGTCGATGGGGGGCATGATCGGCTTTCAGCTGGGCGTGGACCAGCCGCAATTGCTCAAGAGCCTGTGCATCGTCAATAGCGCACCCGAGGTCAAGTTGCGCACCCGCGACGATTATTGGCAGTGGTTCAAGCGCTGGAGCCTGATGCGCGTACTCAGCCTCCACAGCATCGGCAAAGCCCTGGGTGGCAAACTGTTCCCCAAGCCAGGACAGGCTGATTTGCGACAAAAGATGGCCGAGCGCTGGGCAAAAAACGACAAACATGCTTATCTCGCCAGCTTCGATGCCATTGTTGGCTGGGGGGTGCAGGAACGACTTTCGAGGATTTCCTGTCCAACCCTCATCGTCAGCGCCGACCGCGACTACACGCCGGTCGCGCTGAAGGAAAACTACGTCAGGCTGCTGCCGAATGCGCGGCTGGCCGTGATCGCCGATTCGCGTCACGCTACCCCGCTGGACCAGCCCGAACGCTTCAACCAGACGCTGCTCGAATTTCTCACCGCAGTCGACACTTCCACACTCAGGATCACTGACCCATGCTGAAAAAAATCGCCCTCGCCGCTGGCTCCGTACTGTTTGCCGCCAACCTGATGGCGGCAACGCCTGCCAAGGCGCCGCACGTTCTTCTGGAAACCACCAACGGCCAGATCGAAATCGAACTGGACCCGGTCAAGGCCCCGATCAGTACCAAGAACTTCCTTGAGTACGTGGACAGCGGCTTCTACAACAACACGATCTTCCACCGCGTGATCCCGGGTTTCATGGTCCAGGGCGGCGGCTTCACCCAGCAAATGCAGCAAAAGGAAACCAAGGCGCCGATCAAGAACGAGCACAAGAACGGCCTGGTCAACGTTCGTGGCACCTTGTCCATGGCACGTACTTCGGTCCCTGACTCGGCGACCAGCCAGTTCTTCATCAACGTCAAGGACAACGATTTCCTCGACCAGGGTGATGGCTACGCGGTGTTCGGCAAAGTGGTCAAAGGTATGGACGTGGTGGACATCATCGTCAATTCGCCCACTACCGTGCGCAATGGCATGAAGGATGTGCCCGCCGACCCGGTGTTCATCAAGTCGGCCAAGCGCATCGACTAAGACTAAGCTGGACAAGGATGTCCGGGCCGTTGCCGGTGTTGCCGGCAACGCTCAAACCGTTGAAGGAGAGCCCGTTCGCGGGTGAATAACCGATGCTTTATCGCCGTTTCGAAAAACTGATCGACGTCTTCCGCGATGCCCCGACAGCCGCACCGCCGGATCGGGTCCTGCCTTTCTATACTTACTACCTCAAGCAGGTCTGGCCCAGTTTTGCCGCCCTGCTTATCGTCGGCCTGATCGGTGCACTGATCGAAGTAGCGCTGTTCAGCTACCTGAGCCGCATCATCGACCTGGCCCAGGGCACGCCCAACGCGGATTTTTTCAAGCGACACAGCCTCGAACTGACCTGGATGGTGGTGGTAGCACTGGTTTTGCGCCCGGTATTCGTCGGCCTGCATGACCTGCTGGTGCACCAGACCCTCAGCCCCAGCATGACCAGCCTGATCCGCTGGCAGAACCACAGCTACGTGCTCAAGCAGAGCCTGAATTTTTTCCAGAACGACTTCGCCGGGCGCATCGCCCAGCGCATCATGCAAACCGGCAACTCCCTGCGCGATTCCGCGGTGCAGGCGGTGGATGCGCTGTGGCATGTGCTGATCTACGCCATCAGCTCGCTGGTGCTGTTCGCCGAAGCCGACTGGCGCCTGATGATCCCGCTGCTGACCTGGATCATCGCCTTCATCAGCGCGCTCTACTACTTCGTACCACGGGTCAAGGATCGCTCGGTGGTGGCCTCCGATGCGCGCTCCAAACTCATGGGGCGGATCGTCGACGGCTACACCAACATCACCACCCTGAAGCTGTTTGCCCACACCAACTTCGAGCAACAGTACGCCCGCGAAGCGATCAAGGAGCAAACCGAAAAAGCCCAACTGGCCGGCCGTGTCGTGACCAGCATGGACGTGGTCATCACCAGCATGAACGGCCTGTTGATCGTCAGCACCACCGGCCTGGCCCTGTGGCTGTGGACGCAGTCGCTGATCACCGTGGGCGCCATTGCACTCGCGACCGGGCTGGTGATCCGCATCGTCAACATGTCCGGCTGGATCATGTGGGTGGTTACCGGCATCTTCGAAAACATCGGCATGGTCCAGGATGGCTTGCAGAGCATTTCGCAGCCGGTCAGCGTGACTGACCGCGACCAGGCCAAACCCCTTGCGGTCGCCCGTGGCGAAGTACGTTTCGAAAATGTGGATTTCCACTACGGCAAGCAGAGCGGGATCATCGGCGGGCTCAACCTGACGATCAAACCCGGGGAGAAGATTGGCCTGATCGGTCCGTCCGGTGCGGGCAAGTCGACCCTGGTCAATCTGCTGCTGCGCCTGTATGACGTGGAAGGCGGGCGCATTCTCATCGACGGCCAGAACATCGCCGACGTCAGCCAGGAAAGCCTGCGCGAACGCATCGGCATGATTACCCAGGACACCTCCCTGCTGCATCGCTCGATCCGCGATAATTTGTTGTATGGCAAACCCGACGCCACCGATGCCGAACTCTGGGAAGCGGTGCACAAGGCCCGGGCCGACGGGTTCATCCCGCTGTTGTCCGACGCTGAAGGCCGCAGCGGTTTCGATGCCCATGTCGGGGAACGCGGGGTGAAGCTTTCCGGCGGCCAGCGCCAGCGCATTGCCATCGCCCGCGTCCTGCTCAAGGACGCGCCGATCCTGATCATGGACGAGGCTACCTCGGCCCTGGATTCGGAGGTCGAGGCGGCCATCCAGGAAAGCCTGGAAACCCTGATGCAGGGCAAGACCGTGATCGCCATCGCCCACCGACTCTCGACCATCGCCCGAATGGACCGGCTGGTAGTGCTGGAGAATGGCCGGATTGCCGAAACCGGCACTCACGCTGAACTACTGGCCCACGGCGGTTTGTATGCGCGGTTGTGGCAGCACCAGACGGGTGGGTTCGTCGGGATCGACTGAACCGCTCCGAAACCTTTGTGGGAGCGAGCCCGCTCGCGAAGACGGAGTGTCAGACAACACGTTTGTCGGCTGATAGACCGCCTTCGCGAGCAGGCTCGCTCCCACAGGAAACGGTGCGATGTTCAGGCTTGACGATAGGGTAACGCCGTCCTCGCGTCCTCGGCGTAGGCCAGTACGCCTAGGCGCTCCTGGCGCAGGAAATCCTTGACCGCAGCTTTCAATCCGGGATGGCGCAGGTAGTGCCAGGAATGGGTGATCACCGGTTCAAAGCCGCGAATCAACTTGTGTTCGCCCTGGGCGCCGGCATCGAAACGCTGGTAGCCGTTGGCAATCGCGTAGTCCATACCCTGGTAGAAACAGGTCTCGAAATGCAGGCGGTCGAACTCCGCCAGGCAGCCCCAGTAACGACCATAGAAACTGTCGCCACCGACCAGGCTGAAGGCCATCGCCACCGGGCGTGAGCCTTGTTTGGCCAAAACGACTCGTATCGCCTGCGGCATGCGCTCGGCCAGCAGGCTGAAAAATTCCCGCGTCAGGTAAGGTCGTTGCCGGCGAACCGCGTAAGTGTTGGCGTAGCAGGCATAGACAAAATCCCACTGTGCCTCGGTCAGTTGCCGACCTTCGAGCCATTCGAATTCGATCCCCTGCCCGGCCACTTGCTCGCGTTCCTTGCGCATCTGCTTGCGTTTGCGCGAACTCAGGGCGTCGAGAAAATCCTGAAAGTCCCGATAGCCGCGGTTCTGCCAGTGGTACTGACAGCCGATGCGTTGCAGCCAGCCAGATTGTTCGGCCAGTGCGGCGTCGGTGAACGGGTCGGTGAAGTTGATATGGGCACTGGAGAGCTGTTCGATCTCCAGGTAGCCCGGCAGGCTCTTGAGCAATTCGAAACCATCTTCACCCCTGGCCGCCAGCAAGCGCGGGCCGCTGACCGGGCTGAACGGCACGGCGGTCAAAAGCTTGGGGTAGTAATCGATGCCGGCGCGTTCGCAGGCATCGGCCCAGGCGTGGTCGAACACGTACTCGCCGTAGGAATGCCATTTGCGGTAGCTGGGCAACGCAGCGATCAGTCGTTCACCTTCAACGTGCAGCAAATGTTCGGGTTGCCAGCCGGAATGGGGTCCCACACTACCACTGTCTTCCAACGCGCCGAGAAACCCGTGCCGCAGAAATGGCTGGTTCTCGGGTACCAGCGCATCCCAGGTTTTCGGGTCGATTTCCGACAGGTTTTGCAGGCGTTGCAACGGCATCACCGTCCTCACTCTTCATGGCGTGAAAGCTTGGCGAGTATCGCCTATCGCTGTGCATTGCACACGGGCAATTCGACGACAGCGCTCTGGATCAATCGTTTGCAACGACTGGGCACCGTCACAGACATGCCATCACTCTGCCACTGCACTGTCATAAACCATCGCGATACTGGCGCCTGTTTTTAGAGCGCCGGGTTATATCCGGCCACTGTTTTCCGTCCACCCCATGGTCGGTTGTGCCCAGGATGGTCCAGCCATCCACTCTCATCTTCGGAGATTGATATGCGTCTTGCTTCCACGAAAACTGCGGCGGCCTTGTGTGGCGGCCTGTTGCTGGCCATTAGTGTTCCTGCCAGCGCTGCAGTCGACGCCAAACTGCTCGACATGCTCAAGGCTAACGGCTCGATTACCAACGCCCAGTACAGCGAACTGCAAGCCGAGCTGGCACGGGACCAGAAAGACCAGCAAATCGCTCGTCAGGCCCAGCAAGAGACCAACGAGCAGATCGCGGCAACCGCGAAGAAAACCAATGAGCTGAGCACCTTCGACCAGAAACTGGCGTGGGCGGCCAAGACCCAATTCAAGGGCGACGTGCGTTTCCGACAGGAAAACGTCCACAACGATGGCGTTTCCAACAACAAGGACCAGGATCGCCAGCGCATAAGGGCCCGCCTGGGCGCGTTCAGCGAAATCAACCCGCAAGTCGACACCGGCATCCGTATTGCCACCGGCAGCAGCGACGACGCTCGCTCCACCAACCAGGACCTGAACAACTACTTCGACAAGAAGCAGATCTGGCTGGACCTGGGTTATGTCGACTACCACCCCGACGCCATCAAGAACCTGCACGTGATCGGCGGCAAGATGCTGCAGCCGTGGGTGAGCATGGGCGACATCATCTGGGATAGCGACATCAACCCGGAAGGCCTGGCCCTGACTTACAAATACCCGCTGGGCAATACCGAACTGTTCGGCAGCGCCGGTCACTACACTCTCAAGGACAACGTCGACGGCGAAGGGGTGCAGTTCAAGCACGACCTGCGCCTGTACGCTGGTCAATTGGGTGCGCGTTTCGCCATCACCGACAACCTGAAAATGACCGTGGGCGGCAGCCTCTACAACTACGACAACGACGAAGACAGCGCCTGCACCGCCAGCACCTCGCCATGCGCGCTGGCCGTCAACGGTAACACCCCGGGCGAGCAGTTCCGCCTGTGGGAAGGGTTCAGCCAGATCGACATCGGCGGCCTGCCAATGCCGCTGTCGCTGTACGGCCAGTACGTCCACAACGCCGAAGCCAGCAACGACAAGGACACCGGTTGGCTGGCCGGCGTCAAGACCAAGGTCTACGGCTTTGGCCTGGACTACAACTACCGCGACGTGCAGCAAAACGCGGTGGTGGGTGCCTTCACCGACTCTGACTTTGCCAACGGCTTCACCGGTTCGCGCGGCAGCAAGCTGAAAGTCAGCTACGAGCTCGACAAGAACTTCACCCTCGGTGCGACGTATTTCATGGCGAACTCCGACTACACCAACGCCAGCGTCAACCTGAAGGACTCCGACATCAACACCCTGCAACTGGATGCCGAAGCGAAGTTCTGATTTCCCGCTACACGACTCCGGCACGGATGCCTGAGCCACTCTTGCAGCCTGGCGTTGATCTATCGGTCCCCATCATCCTCCGATAGGTCAACGCCGGGCTGTTTCTATTGGCGTAAAAAAAGATCGCAGCCTGCGGCAGCTCCTACGCGAACGGGTTCAACGCAATATCGCGATTGAACATCGATCCATGTAGGAGCTGCCGCAGGCTGCGATCTTTTCAGCTACGGCGAAAAACTCAGCGTTTGCGCAGCAACACGCTACCGATCGAGTAACCAGCGCCGAACGAGCTGAGCACCGCCAGCGAGCCCGCGGCCAGATCATCCTGGTGCTTGTGGAATGCAATCACCGAACCTGCCGAACTGGTATTGGCATAGGTATCGAGAATCACCGGCGCTTCCTGCTCGGTGGCTTCACGGCCCAGCAGCTTCCTGACGATCAGGTGATTCATGCTGAGGTTGGCCTGGTGCAGCCAGAAGCGCTTCACGTCATTGACGTTGAGCTGATTCTCTTCCAGGTGCGCAGCGATCAGCTCGGCGACCATCGGGCAGACTTCCTTGAACACCTTGCGGCCTTCCTGCACGAACAGTTTGTCCTTGGCACCGATGCCCTCTTCCGCGGCGCGGTTGAGGAAGCCGAAGTTATTGCGGATGTTGTTGGAGAACTTGGTCAGCAGCTTGGTGCTGACAATGTCGAACTGGTGACTGGAGGTGGCGAGGTCAGCGCGCTCGATGATCACCGCGGTAGCGGCATCGCCGAAGATGAAGTGGCTGTCGCGATCGCGGAAGTTCAGGTGGCCAGTGCAAACTTCCGGGTTGACCATCAGGATCGCCCGGGCCTGGCCCAGCTGGACGCTATTGGCCGCGGCCTGGATGCCGAAGGTGGCCGAGGAGCAGGCCACGTTCATGTCGAAACCAAAACCCTGGATGCCCAGCGCTTCCTGGACTTCGATGGCGATGGCCGGGTAGGCGCGTTGCAGGTTGGAGCAGGCGACGATCACGCCGTCGATGTCCGCGGCGGTTTTGCCGGCACGTTGCAGGGCTTGTTCAGCTGCGCCGATGGCCATCTGGCAAAGCACCGACCATTCGTCGTTGGAACGCTCCGACAAGCGTGGCGCCATGCGCTGGGGGTCGAGAATGCCTTCCTTGTCCATGACAAAACGGCTTTTGATGCCGGAGGCTTTCTCGATGAACGCTGCGCTGGATTCGGTCAACGCCTCGACTTCGCCGCGGGCGATGGCCTCGGCGTTGTCGGTGTTGAATTGAGCGACATAAGCATTGAAAGACTGCACCAGCTCTTCGTTGGAGATGCTGTTGGCCGGGGTGTACAGGCCGGTGCCGCTGATGACGACGTTATGCATGGTCGTGTCTCTAATCTGTTCAGGCAGAAAGTATTGGCACAGTCGTACCAATACGCAAAGGGTCTATTTCCGTCCCGGGGACGCAAACCTGGCATCGCTTGATCCGTCGCGCGAGCTGGCCGAAGGCTCTAGCCCGTGAAACTGGCGCTTATGGTCGCGAAGTTTGCCATAAACCTTGGATTTTCGCCCCTTTTGCAAATACGGCGGTACGACGCGATACCTGTAGGAGCGAGCATGCTCCGGGCGGCGTTCCGACGATGGACTTGAGGACGCCGCGGGGTATCAGGCACCCAGCGTCATCGTTGACGTCCATCGCGAAGGTGCGACGATTCGACATGCTCGCTCCTACAGAGGCCATGTCAGGGCTCGACCTGGCTCCATTGCTTGTTCAGGCGCTTGTCCGAGATCGGTACTTTGGTCCCCAGTTGCTGGGCGAATAGCGAAACCCGATATTCCTCCAGCCACCAGCGATACAGCTCCAGCTGTGGATCGCGCTTGCCTTCCTGGGCGTGTTTGTTGGCGCGGGTCTGGTATTGCGTCCAGAGGCCGGACAACTCGCCGCTCCAGACCCGATCCCGTTGCACCTGGGCGCCGATTTTTTCGAAACGCTGTTCGATGGCCTTGAGGTAGCGTGGCAGTTCCTTGAGCCACTGCATCGGCGTTTCCCGGACAAATCCCGGATACACCAGGTGGCTGAGCTGCTGCTTGATGTCGTTCAGGGCCACGGCTTGCGCCAGGTCGATCTTGCCCTTGAAGCGCTTTTGCAGGCCGTGCCAGTGCTTGAGGATTTCCAGAGTCAGTTTCGCCACGCGTTCGGCATGTTCGGTCCAGGTACCGCGCTTGCGTTCGGCCAACGACGCCAACCCGGCACCGTCGCGTGGCAGCGGGTCTTCACCGTCGAGGATGCAGCTGTCGAGGCTGGCCAACAGTATGTCTTCGACCAGTGCATCAACACGGCCCATGTCGCGATACAGCAGCCCCAGTTCGGTCAGGCCCGGCAACTTGCCGCGCAGGAACTTCGCCGGTTCCGCCAGTTGTTGCAGCAGCAAGCGCTGCAGGGCGCGGCGATGTTGGAACTCGGCTTCGGCCGGAGTCGAGAACCGTCCTTCCTTGACCGTCCCCGCCTCTTCCACCAGCGCCGGATAGACCGTCATCGACAGGCCGGCGATCTTCTGCTGGGTTTTCTCGGCGACGGCGGCGAACACTTTCGGTTCGACCGGCTGCTGGCTTTTCGCGGTTTGCGGTACCGCCAGGGCAGCCTGGCTGGCTTCGGCGAAACGCGCCGTCAGTTCGGCCAGGTCGCGTCCTTCGCCGAGAAACTTGCCCTGGGCGTCGACGATTTCCAGGTTCATCCGCAGATGGCTTTCGACCTGTTGTGCCGCCTCGCTCCAGGCTTCATCGCTGACCCGGGCGCCGGTCATGCGCAACAACTCGCGACCCAAGGCTTGTGGCAACGAGCCTTCAGCGAAGGTCATGCGCTGCAACGCGGCTTTGACGAAATCCGGCACCGGCACGAAATTCTTGCGCAAGGCCTTGGGCAAGTTACGCACCAGCGCAATGCACTTGGCTTCGATCACGCCCGGCACCAGCCACTCCAGGCGCTCCGGCGGCAGCATCGGCAACAGCGGTGCCGGTACCCGCAGGGTCACGCCATCACGCGGGTGGTTCGGTTCGAAGTGGTAGCTCAGGGCCAGTTCCAGGTCGCCGATGTGCAGCGTGTCCGGATAATGCTGGGCAGTGACTTCACTGGCTTCGCGGGCCAGCACGTCTTCCTCGCGCATGATCAGCAGTTGCGGGTCTTTCTGGCTGTTGATCCGATACCAGCTGTCGAAGGTCGCGGTCTGGTGGATTTCTGCCGGCAGGCGCGCATCGTAGAAGGCGTAGAGGGTTTCTTCGTCAGCCAGGATGTCGCGGCGACGGGCCTTGGCTTCCAGCTCGTCGAGTTGTTCGAGCAATTGCTTGTTAGCGGTCAGGCATTTGGCTTTCGACTGAATCTCGCCGCGCACCAACGCTTCACGGATGAACAGTTCACGGGACACCACGGGATCAACCGGACCGTAATGCACCGGCCGGCGGCCGACCACGATCAGCCCGAACAGGGTGATCTGCTCGAAGGCCACGACCTGGCCACGCTTCTTCTCCCAATGGGGTTCGAAGTGGTTTTTCTTGATCAGGTGCCCGGCCAGCGGCTCGATCCAGTCGGCATCGATCTTGGCCACCATGCGTGCATACAGCTTGGTGGTTTCCACCAGTTCGGCGGTCATCAGCCATTGCGGACGCTTCTTGCCGATACCTGACGAGGGGTGAATCCAGAATCGTCGCTGACGCGCGCCGAGGTAATCGCCGTCTTCGGTTTTCTGGCCGATCTGGCTCAGCAACCCCACCAGCACCGCCTTGTGCAGTTTTGGATAGTCCGCCGGCTCTTTATTGAGGCTCAACTGCATGTCGCGGCAGATCAGGCTCAATTGGCGATGGGAGTCGCGCCATTCACGCAGACGCAGGTAATTCAGGAAATTCTTGCGACACCAGTTGCGCAGCGGGCTCGCCGTCAGCGCCTGGCGCTGCTCTTCGAAACCGCGCCACAGGTTGACCAGCCCGGCGAAGTCCGAGTCGGTATCTTTCCATTGCGCATGGGCCTGATCCGCCGCTTGCTGGCGTTCCGGCGGACGTTCGCGCGGGTCCTGGATCGACATGGCACTGGCGACGATCAGCACTTCCTGCAGGCTGCCGAGCTTCGCCGCTTCGAGCAGCATGCGGCCCATGCGCGGGTCCACCGGCAGCCGCGCCAATTGGCGACCAAGGGGGGTCAACTGGCTGTTGCGGTCTACTGCCGAGAGTTCTTGCAGCAGGTTGAAACCGTCGCTGATCGCCTTGCCATCTGGCGGTTCGATAAACGGGAACGCGGTGATTTCGCCGAGGCGCAGGTGCAGCATCTGCAAAATAACCGCGGCCAGGTTGGTGCGCAGGATTTCCGGATCGGTAAATTCCGGACGCCCGAGGAAATCCTCTTCGCTGTACAGGCGCACACAGATGCCCGGCTCGACCCGTCCGCATCGGCCCTTACGCTGGTTGGCGCTGGCCTGGGAAATGGCTTCGATCGGCAGGCGCTGGACCTTGGCGCGGTAGCTGTAGCGACTGATGCGCGCAGTGCCGCTGTCGATCACGTATCGGATGCCCGGCACGGTCAGCGAGGTTTCCGCGACGTTGGTCGCCAGCACCACGCGACGGCCCGGGTGCGACTGGAAAATCCGCTGCTGCTCGGCCGGCGACAGGCGCGCGTACAACGGCAGGATCTCGGTGTGTTTGAGCTGGGCCTTGCGCAGCATGTCGGCGGCGTCGCGAATCTCGCGCTCGCCGGGCAGGAACACGAGCACGTCACCGGGGCTGCGGCGTTCGCTGCGCTCATAGGCGGCAATTTCATCGAGGGTGGCGAGGATCGCCTGATCCACCGTCAGGTCGTCTTCGACGCGGTTGCCCTCCTCGTCCTGTTCCAGGGTCAGCGGGCGATACCAGGTGTCCACCGGGAAGGTGCGACCGGAGACCTCGACAATCGGCGCATCGTCGAAATGCTTGGAGAAGCGCTCCAGGTCGATGGTCGCCGACGTGATGATGACTTTCAGGTCCGGACGACGCGGCAGCAGGGTTTTCAGGTAACCGAGCAGGAAGTCGATGTTGAGGCTGCGTTCGTGGGCTTCGTCGACGATGATGGTGTCGTAGCGTTCCAGATAACGGTCGTTCTGGGTTTCCGCCAGCAGGATGCCGTCGGTCATCAGCTTGATCAACGTATTGGAATCGCTCTGGTCTTCGAACCGCACCTGATAGCCGACCAGGGCACCCAACGGCGTGCCGAGTTCTTCGGCCACACGGGCGGCCACGCTGCGCGCGGCGATCCGACGCGGTTGGGTGTGGCCGATCAGGCCATGTTGGCCGCGCCCGATTTCCAGGCAGATCTTCGGCAGCTGGGTGGTTTTACCCGACCCGGTTTCGCCGGCAATGATCAGCACCTGATGCTGTTGCAGGGCCTTCTTGATTTCGTCGCGCTTGGCGGCGATCGGCAGGCTGTCGTCGTAACGAATCACCGGCAGGCTGGCACGGCGGGCCAGCACCTGGTCACAGGACGCCTGCATCCGCGCTACCCACTGGGCCAGTTTGGCCTCGTCGGGTTTCTTGCGCAGCTCAAGCAACTGCCGCCGCAGCCGGTGGCGGTCGGCGAGCATGGCGTGATCGAGGTTTTTCAGCAGTTTGTCGATGGAGGGCGATTCGTCGGTCATCAGGTACGCAATTCAGTCGTCTAGTGGCGCAGGGGGCGGATTGTCGCAGATTTGGGCTTCCGTGTGATCGCTGGTTCCCTGATCGTTCCCACGCTCTGCGTGGGAATGCATCAAGTGACGCTCCGCGTCACAGGGACGCGGAGCGTCCTGGGCGGCATTCCCACGCAGAGCGTCACTAGTGTCCGGTAAAAACCGAAGGGGGAGCTTGCTCCCCCTTGCTGTTGGCGGCCGTCA
>NZ_JBXAHO010000074.1:0-14068 GCF_058795195.1 Pseudomonas sp. GW823-FHT06B06
CACCGAGTGGTGGGGCAAAGCCTTTTGCTTCCTTTTTGGCGTTTGAAAAAGGGAGTCGCCGTAAGGGCGAAACCATAGGAGGCCGTTACCGCAGCAATGGATATGTACGCAGGCAACCAATTTCACACAGGGCTTCTTGTGACGCTTGCATCACCGTTGCGCACGACTCAATTAATGCGTCGTCAGCGGAATGCGGAGCGTCCCTGGCGGCATTCCTTTGCTGCGCGTGGGAACGATCAATCGCCAGCAGGCTCGCTCCCACAGGGGATCCAGGTGCCCCCGTAAAAGTCAGGTCGGCTGTCAGGTCGCCTTCGCGGGCAAGCCTCACTCATACAGGCTTTGTCCAAGTGACGCACCGCATGGACGAAACCACAAGCCGCCGTTACAGCAGCAATGGATCTGTACACAGAAACCTCCCCAGGAAAATCCCAGGGAGGTTATTGACCGATGCAACTCCCAATCAGCTCTTGGCCTTGCTCATCTGGGTAAACAACTCCGTAGGCACTTTCTTGCCATTGGAGGTGAACTGGTTTGTGCGGAATTTGTAGACTTCGCCTTCGGAGAGGAAACCGTCGTTGTTGGTGTCCATGGCCTTGAACTCCTCGCCGCCCTGCGGGGCAACGGTCAGCAGTTCCTTGAGCGAAACGCGGCCGTCGTGGTCGGTGTCGGTACGGGCGAACGAAGCATCGCCGCACTTGCCTTCACCGCACTTGCCTTCGCCGGCCTTGGTCACTTTGGCGCCGGCTTCTTCAGCGCCACACTTGCCTTCGCCACACTTGCCTTCGCCACATTTGCCTTCACTGGTTTTTTCCGCCGAGGCCAGTTGATACCCCTGAGGCAGCGCGTCTGCGGCAAAGGCGTTCGAAGCGAGGTTGAGGCTGCCGGCCAGTGCAACAGCGATCAGGCCAATACGGGATTTGTTTGACATACGGGACATGGTGATTCTCCGGATACTGTGGGCGGTCGAGCCGCATGGGTCATTGCCAAAAGGGCGATAAGCCGTGGTGCGAGGCGCGGTTGCTTTCTCGCTAAGGCAGGGCTATTTGACGGCAACCGTGTATCCCGGATGTATCCGGTTGCAGGGGCATTTGTAAGCCAGTCTGCGTTCGAGGGGGCTGGATACACAGCGATACACGGGCGCGGGTCTTCCCGTCACAGGAGCGGCTATGTACCATCGGCACCGGGCCAATGCTGCCCGCCGCTCGCTCCCGATGGGAAAGGTGAAAGCATCGCTTTTTCGTGCGAACCCTGTCGTATCTCTTGACGGTCGAGGTTTGGCAACGCGAGCACCAAGGCATCTCGGCTACAGGAGCAATGATGTTTTCAATCGAGCAAGCCAAACAAATGGCCAAACAGTTGCGCGCCTCGCTGGAGGAACGCAATCAGGGCCTGTCTCACTCCACCGCGTTGGAACTGGTCGCGCAGCAACTGGGCTACAAGGACTGGAACACTGCGTCTGCGATGCTTCCCCCCACAGCCACCCAGCCCGTATCCACAGTTACATTCGACAGACCCATTCCCATATTGCGTATGTTCGACGAAGCCAAGGCCCGTGAGTTCTATCTCGATTTCCTGGGCTTCAGCATCGAATTCGAACACCGGTTCGAAGCCGACCTGCCACTGTATCTGGGCATCAGCCGCAACGGCCTGCAACTGCACCTTTCCGAACATCATGGCGACGCCAGCCCGGGCTCGACGGTGTTTGTGCCGATGAACAATATCGAACTGCTTCGCGATGAGTTACTTGCCAAGCACTACGGCTATGGACGTCCGGATATTGTCCAGCAGGGCTGGGGGCAAGTCCTGGAAGTCTACGATCCGTTCGGCAACCGGATCCGGTTCTGCCAGAGCTGATCGGCGCAATCCCTGATGTAAATTGACGCCCCGGTTTGAGAGTTGTTGACGGTTATTGATTCGGATTATCCGGCCACGGCAGGCAGTCTGATCGATAACTTTCATCACTTGAGAACAGAACACATGAGCATGTCGAATGGATGGATTGCCGGTATTGCCTTGAGCTGCGTGTTTCAGGTCGGTTGTGTCTCCAAAGTGGCGCAGCCGAATCAATACTCCGGCTTCCTCCCCAATTACGAGGGGCTGCAAGAGCAGACTACACCGAGTGAACAGAAGGTACTGCGCTGGACGGCGCCAGGGTTTGATCCACACGCCTACTCCACTGTGGTGTTCGAGCAGGTAGAGCTGTACCCGGCGCCGAAACCGTCCGAGCGCGTCAACCTGAAAACCCTGCAGGACGTACAGACTGCGGCCAGCAACAGTATCAAATCTGCCTTGAGCCCCTACTACACCATTGTCTCAAAGGTGCCGCGCGCACCGGCCGATTCACGGACGCTGATCCTGCAAGCGGCAATCACCCACGTCAGCGCCAACAACGAAGGCATGCATTGGTATGAGGCCGTGCCGATCGCCGCCATTGTCGGGGCGACACAAGCAGCCACCGGCCATCGCGATCAGACCGCCGAACTGTACCTGGAAGCCGACCTGGTAGATGCCAGAACCGGTTTGCCGGTCGCCAAGGTGGTTCGCAAGGTGTTCGGTGAAACCGTGAAAAATGCCAGCCAGCCAATTGTCGCCAACGATTTCAAGGTTGCATTCAAAGACATGACGAACGACATGCAAGCACTGCTGTCCGGCCAGTAACAACTCGCTCGAAACCCCATCGCAACATTGAGTGCCCTGCCATCCAGTGTCACGGGATTGCAATGCGATGCAATCGAGCATGGGGTTTCGCAATACCGTTTAACTCGCGGTAACAGACCTTCCAATACCCCTGCCTTGCATTTTTCGGATAGCGCAGATCGCGCGATTCGAGCATCATCACCGCCCCCGATTGAGCCTCCGTGGATTACCCGCGCTTGCCCGCTCATTGCCGTTCACTCCCCGACAAGAACGCACTGCGTCAAATCCGGCCTGTCAAAACCGTCTCTATACTCAGCCCGAACCACCTGAACGGAGGATACCCATGCGCTACGCCTTCAAATTGAAAAACGGTGCCATGGCCCTTTTCGATCCAGATACCGCTTTGCTTACCATCACTACAACCCATGGAGAAGTTCAAAGCTCTACCATAGGTAGAGCCGAATCGCGTCTACTGGACCTGCTGTTGATGGACCCCGGCCAGACCAAAAGCCGTGAGGAAATCATCGATTACACCTGGAATGACCGCGTCGTCGCCTCCGGCAGTTTGAACCAGGCCGTTTTCTCTCTTAGAAACCTGCTTAATGACAGTCGTGATCACGAAATAGTGATGACGGTTCCGCGAAGAGGTTATTGCTTCAACCGTCTCTATGTAATGGATGCACAGGCCGAGTTGCCGACACCTTCAGATGAAGCGGAACCCGTGCCCGCCCTTGAAGCGTTGGCGCCACAGAAAAAAGATGCTCTGCCGGTGCCTGCAGGGAAAACCGGAGCATCAACTTACATTACAAAATTCCAGTTGATCGGCTATGTCCTGACCTTGGGAGTGTGTGCCTACACCGGCTTCCACTCCGGCTTCGACACACCAAAAGTTGAAGTTTCCAGCGTAAAACACAATGAGTTGTCCATCCATGCCGTAGGCCACAATATTGCGGAGGCAGAGGAACTGAGGGATCTTTCGATCGCACAGATCAAACAACTTTCGCTCAATTTAAAGGGCGACGTTTGGCTAAACCTTTTTAAATCCAACTATTCCGTTTCGTGCATTCGCCCAGATCTCAGCACTGCAAACCTGCAATTGAATAGCGAGCAAAAAGACCTTGCACTGATGATTCGGCAATGCTTGGAAGTCACCCTATGAAGTCAATGACACCTTCGACCGCACATTGGATAGTGCTTGCGATCATCAACGCCGCCTGTATCTTTTCCTTGATGTACTCACCCTCTTACTACATGGAAAATATCAGTTATCAAACCATGACCCGACAATGGCTGGAGGATTCGAATCAGCTCAACACTGAAGAGTATCTGACTATCGGCCATGGTCGACTGACACAAACCACCCTGGAAAGCTTGAACGGAAAAATTCGTAACGCGACTATTTCGGCGCAGGTTATCCGGGAAAGCAATCATCACGTCCAGATAAAAATCAATAACGTCAAACTGAGCCAGGACAACGAATTATTCGCCATCGAAAAAACTCCGGATCTGTTTTTCAGGCGTCAATTCATTCTTCAGGAAGGCACTATCCTAAACTACGAATTACTCCCTACCGCCGACAAAAACAGCGTGTGTTTTTATGTGCATGATGTCGGCCGCCTGCGCTGCATGAATCACTGAGGCACCTCAGCAAATCACACCATAACAAAAATAATAATTAGTGATTTGAATCAAGCACCCTCCCCCCACCAAGATCCCGCCTTTATCGTGTTCGCGAGCCGTCAAATCAATGATGACCAAGATCCTGGCAGTTCTATTTCTAGCCGCCTTACCTTTTCATTCAATGGCGTACAATGAATACGCCATCGGCAGCACGGAAATCGAGTTCTACGAAATAGAACTGAGCCCGAACGAAAAAATAAAGTTGAAACACCTGAAAATCCATTCTGAAAATGAACGTAATCAAGGTGACAGCGCGGTTGATGACCCATTGCCCCCCTCGCAAAACACTGACAACGAGAGCGATGAGCTTTCGCTGACTCCCGTTTGAAAATATGAATTTTTGACTTCAACAAACATCGTCAGCACAGGACTATCCGATGGCAAATCCGTGACAGTGATACGGCAGACACACTGCTCTGCCTGAAAAATCATCAACAAGGAAAGCACCTCAATGCTGCTTAAAAACCTCGCAAGCGTATCCTTTGGTGTATTGCTTTCGCTCAAGGCCTGGGCCGACGACAAGGAACACTACAAGGCCAACCTGACGCGCATTGAAAGCAACGAAAACAAGCTGATCGAAGAACAATCAAGTTACAAGATTTGTACCGATTATCGCGTGGATGATTTCTTTGCCTTTAATGCCTCAGACCTCGGCCCGTCAAACCAGTCAGCCATCTTTGGCTCGAAAATAGCGCCGTGCAAACTTCAGAGCCTGGTGGAGTTATCCACGAGCGACACGTACGTTTTTGCTGCGGCACTGGAGCTCATGCGGGAGTCGTCGACGTGATGAGCATCGCCCCCTCAAAGCGCGAAGTACGCAATAGTGCGCATAAACTCATGCAGGATTGCAGGCGCCAATGCAGTCGACTGCACTTTGATTCAGCTGTCACGCTAATCGGCTTTGTACCTCATGACTGTGTAACCTTGGCCATATCCCAATCTACGATTAGTCGACCCACTGTCAACAACCGTGAATTGCGGCCTAACGAAATAATCGTGTTGTATAGCGGCGAGTTTGTACGCTACACCTGCGAGCCGAATGAAACCCTGTTTACCCTGACCACAAATGTAGAACATTACCAACAGTGCGTCGCAAACCATTCATTGATCGACGTCCTTGCAAATCGACAGGCATACCGCTTCCAGGTTGCCAATTTCAAATTAGTACAATCCGCCATTGACGTCTTCAATGCTTACTTGACCTCCCCCCATGAGTCTGCGTTGAAACAGCGCAAACGCCATGAACAATCATGTAATGAAGATGCATTGCTGGTTGCCCTGATACGGGCCCTGACACCCGTTGGCCGCTCCGCACTGAGGCCCCCGACCAGAAGGAAGATCGCGACAGAGGCAATTGAGTACATTCATCAAAACACAAACAAGCCATTGAACATGAAGGTGCTGGTAAAACAACTGCAAACCACCACTCGCAGCTTGCATCATGGTTTCGTTGAAACATTCGGCACTTCGCCGATCGCCTACATCAGAAACCTGAGACTCGCCCATGTCCGCCGAGACTTGATCCGCAACACCTGGCCTACAGTCACTGAAACAGCAATGCATTGGAATTTTCATCATCTGAGCCGATTTTCCAAGGCGTATCAGGACGCTTATGGCGAGACGCCCTCGGAAACGTCCAGGCGCAACCGTGCAATGCTGGCAACGCCAGAAAAATAACAATCAATGATTTTCAACCTACCCACTGAATGGCCAGGATTGCTTAGGTCTACTCAAGGGGATAAGCATGCGCTATCGATTAAGTACGCTGCCACTCAAACAGAAAATCATCCTGTGCCTTGCCGCTTATTTATGTGGCGTCGCGTTGGCCTGGATTATTGACGCTTATTAACGCCCTGCATCACCACCCACAACCCGTATAAGGACCCACCTCACATGCTACTTCGAAATCTTGGCTTCGTATCGCTGCTTTCGTTGCTGTCTTTTCAGGCGCTCGCTGATGACAAAGGTTTATACCTCGGCGCTGGCGTCAGCAATATTGAAACCGATAAAACCCATTTGAGTGATGACGACTCCAGCTACAAGGTTTTCGCAGGTTATCGTCTCAACAGCTATCTGGCCTTTGAGGGCGCCTTCGTGGATCTCGGCCAGTTCGAGGACAAGGAACTTGATTTCGACGGTAAATCCGTCCAGGCCAGTGCCCATGTCGGCTTTCCGCTGGGAGATCGGGTGCGTATCTTCGGCAGTGTCGGTGCTCATGCCTGGGATGCGGACGGCAATGCTGCCGACGATGATACGGGCGTCGACCTGACCTACGGTGCCGGCGTTGAATTCGATGTATTTCGCAATATCGGTATCCGCGCGGAATATGAAGTACTGGAAGTCGGCAACATCAACTTGAATCAAACAACGGCCTCTGCTTTCGTTCTCTTCTAACACCCACTTCAATTGAGCGGCCATGTGGGTCGCTCAACCTTGATGTCATCGAAGGCATTGGTTTCCCAGTACTGGCCGTGCCCACGCCACGGGGCTTTTCAAAGGCACTCCTGGGCCGCACGTTCGAGTCGCGATGGCCCGAATGTCGAGGCCAGCAACGTGCGTTCGTACAGGAACACCTTCCCGCCGTTCGAGGCCTTGTACGCCTCGAGCACATCGTCGGCGGCAACTTTGCTCGAAACGACGATTCGATAGCTGCGCTGGGTTTGCGAGATCGTTGCGCTCAGCGCGTTGTCCTGCAGTTTCGGCAAGACACAGTGGGCGTAATCCGCCGGCGCCTTTTTCGTTTGCAGCGTCAGCGTCGGGTCATTGGGGGCTGAGGCGCACCCCGACAGCAGCAAGGGGGCGATCAGCGCCAGTCGAGTCAACATCTTCATCACAGGGTTCCACAAGCGTTTTCAATGCACGCCATGTTCCTTGTTTGCCGGCCACAACAGAACTTGTGATGGATGATGATCACTATCAGTGCAACGAATAGTAAAAGACGTCGCCTTCACTCTGCGGATTTGGCCACCGGCTTGCGCTTGAAGGCCTCGCGTCGTTCCTGGCGCTCCAGGGCATAGGCTGCACTCGGCTCGCTGACCAGTTCGTCGCGCCGCAACAATTCACCGCAATGTTCGCACAGCGGCCCCAGCCCGGCAGGCTGCCCGCAACGCTGGTGGGTATAGCGCACGGCTAAGCCCTCCTGTGGCGACTTGCACCAGGTTTCACCCCAGGCACGTAATGCCAGGACCACGGAATAAAACGCCTGCCCCTTCGCCGTGAGATGGTACTCGTAGCGCGGTGGCCGCTCGCTGTAGGCGCGGCGTTCGACCATTTCGTCAGCCTCCAGGCTCTTCAGGCGAGCCGCGACCATCTGCGGGGTACCGCCCGTCTGCGCCTGGATCTCATCGTAGCGATGATTGCGCATGAACAACTCGCGCAACACCAGCACGGTCCAGCGATCGCCGACGACGTCCTCGGCCCGGGCAATCGGACACAAGGTTTCAGGACTAGTCTTTTTTAGCGCCATACGGGCTTGCCTCATTCCAATTAACTATGATTATCATATCTACACGCTGCCAAGGCAAGCCCATGGCATCGCTCAGCCCATTTCACTGGAGCATCCATCATGTCCAACACGTCCTACCCCCTGGCTCGAACCGCCTACCTGCTGGTCGATCCCTACAACGATTTTTTGTCGGAAGGCGGCAAGATCTTCCCGCTGCTCGAGCCGATCGCCCGGCAAGTCGGGCTGCTCGACAACCTGCGCGCCCTCGACCGTACGGTCCGCGCACTTGACCTGCCGGTGTTCATCGTACCGCACCGGCGCTGGGAACAAGGCGACTACGAGAACTGGGATCACCCGAGTCCCACCCAATGCAAGATCCAGCACATGCACCATTTCGCACGCGGCGAATGGGGTGGCGAATGGCACCCCGATTTCGCGCCCCAGCCAGGCGACATCGTCGTCCAGGAGCATTGGGGGTCGAGCGGTTTTGCCAATACTGACCTGGACTTTCGCCTGAAACAGAAAGGCATCACCCACGTGATCATCGTCGGCCTTCTGGCCAATACCTGTATCGAGGCCACCGCCCGTTACGCCCAGGAACTGGGCTACCACGTCACCCTGGTGCGCGACGCCACCGCCGCTTTCAAACTGGAAATGATGCACGCCGCCCACGAATTGAACGGCCCGACCTTCGCCCATTCGATTGTGACGACCGAGCAACTGATCGCTACCCTCAAGCCGTGAGCATGCCCATGAAACTGACTGGAAACCTGTTACTCGGCGCCATCGAAGTCCCCGCCAGCACGGGGACAATGAAAGCGCTCAATCCTGCCACCCATCAACTGATCGAGCCGGATTTCGCCTTCGGTGGCGTAGTCGAAGTGGACATCGCGGCACAGCTTGCCGACGCCGCCTTTGACCACTACAGCCATACCTCGCTCGCCGAGCGTGCGGCATTGCTGGAGCGCATCGCCGACAATCTTGATGTGGTCGCCCAGCCGCTTGCGGCACGGGCCGCGCTGGAAACCGGCCTGCCCGAAGCCCAGCTGCTGGGTGAAGCGGCCAAGGCCGCCACCCAGTTCCGCCAATTCGCCGAAGTGGTGCGCAGGGGCCGCTTCCTCCAGGTGGCCATTGATCCGGCCCAACCTGAGCGCCAGCCACGCCCGCGCATGGATCATCGCCTGCAAAGTATCGCCCTCGGCCCGGTGGCGGTGTTTGGCGCGAGCAATTTCCCCATCAGCTACTCAGTGGCCGGAGGCGACACCGCCGCGGCGCTGGCGGCGGGCGCGACGGTGATCGTCAAGGCCCACAACGCACACCCGGGCGCCTCGGAAATCCAGGCCCGGGCCATCCGCCAGGCGGTGCAGGACAGCGGCCTGCCTGAAGGCGTGTTCTCGATGGTGCGCGGCGCCGGCAACGCGATCGGCGAAGCCCTGGTCGATCATCCATTGATCAAGGCGGTAACCTTCACCGGCTCCGAACAGGGCGGCATGGCGCTGTATCGCCGGGCGCAGCAACGCCCTGAGCCGATCCCGGTGTTCACCGAAATGGCCAGCGTCAACCCCACGTTCATCCTGCCCCAGGCACTGGCCGAGCGTGGTGCACAGATCGGCGACGGTTTTGTCGAGCGCATGCTGGTCAATGTCGGGCAAGCGTGTCTAAAACCGGCGATCCTGATTGCCATCGCAGGGCCCGGATTCGACCCCTTGCGCGCTGCCATGATCAATCGTGTGGGGATGGCACCCGCACGTCCGATGCTGACGCCGGGCATCCACGGGTCTTACTTGAACGGTCTCGACAAGCTGCAAGGCGCCGGTGCCACGCCCGTCGCCGAAGGCTCGCCCGCCACGGCGGCGCTTGATGGCCAGGCCACCTTGCTTGAGGTTGACGGCCAGCGTTTTCTTAGCGAAACGGCCCTGGCCCAGGAGGTATTCGGTCCGGCAGCCCTGCTGGTGAAGGTCGAGGATGAGGCGCAAATGCTCGCGGTCGCCCGTGCACTTCGCGGTCAGCTCAGTGCCGCCATGCACCTTGAAGAGGAGGACCTGGGACTGGCCCGTCGCTTGCTGCCGATACTGGAGCGGCGCACTGGACGGATTGTCGTCAACGCCTTCGCCCATCCGCAGGAGGTGTCTTTCGCCAGCGTGCACGGCGGCCCCTTCCCGGCCTCGTCGGACAGCCGTTTCACCTCGGTGGGCATGACCTCCATCGAACGCTTCCTGCGGCCGGTGTGCTATCAGGGCTTCCCCGATGCATTGCTGCCCGAGGCGCTGCGCGACAGCAACCCGCTCGGCGTGCCGCGTAGCATTGACGGTCTTTAAGTGCTGTCGCGCCTGGCAAAAATCTAATGTTGGAGCGGGCAAACCCGCTCCACCAATACATCGACCGTGTTCCGAATCAATTATTGGCAGCAAACCTCCAGATAGGCCGTCATTCAGAAGATACCGCTGGCACATTATCGGACTTGAAAAAACGTAATAACCTGAAACTTCGTCCAACGATCAAACCATTGATAAGCCCGGACCCCAGTGACGACCAGGCCACCAACCCAATTTCGTTGGCCAATTGCGGATGCACCGCCTCTTGGTATCCGCTGTAGTAACGCCACGCACCAATACACAATCAGCACTCTGATTGTGCCATCCAGCACCAGCCCCTCACCCTCACGTTTTACGTTGTGGAACGAGTAAAAACGCAAAGCCAGCAACCAGCCAACCAGTAACCCCATCGCATAAACAGAAAGAGGAACCACAAATCCTTGGGAGATTTTCAGCGAGGCTACGGAAATAGCGACAAATATCGCCGGTGTCAGTAGTAACGATTTTTTCGTTTCACGATTCTTGAAGCAGGCAATGACGCCGTAATACGTCACGATAAAGAAAACTGCGTAAACCCACAGTGGTGTGCCACGCAAAATGTCGAGCATAAAAATCCCTTTCGCATTGCCTGTGCCGAGTTAGCAAATTACAGACGGAAGGCAACTCTCACAAGCCGGCGAGATCCCAAAAAATTGTGGGAAATGGACTAGGACACTGTAATTTTAACCAGAAGACGTGCAACGAATTCGAGGTATCAGTCTCAGGTCAGGATAAGGTAGTCACGGCCCCAATTTGCAAGGCAAATACCTGATTACGCCCATTACGCTTGGCCTGGTACAACCCGTCATCGGCGCGCGTCAGCAGGCTTTCCAGGTTGTCGCCGGATTGTGCCAGGGCGACACCGAAGGATGCGGTCACGGTGTCCAGCACGGTGTCGGTGCCACGCGCCTTGATGCGCAAGGACTGGACCTTCAGGCGCAGGTGCTCGGCGAAGGCGCAGGCACTGCCCAGGTCGGCGCAATCGGGCAGGACCACGCAGAACTCTTCGCCACCGTAGCGCGCGGCGAAAGCAGTGGCTGGCAACGCGCCGCGCAGTACCTGGGCGACATGCTGCAGCACCCGGTCGCCCAGCGGGTGACCGTACTGATCATTGAATTGCTTGAAGTGGTCGATATCCAGGATCACCAGGGCCACCCCGCGGGAAGCCTTGCCCAGCGCCTGCTCCAGCAGGCGGGTGAACGCCGTGCGGTTGAGCAGTTCGGTCAAGCCATCGAGGGTCGCGGCCAGTTGCGCGCGTTGCAGTTTGTCGCGCAGGGTCTTGATTTCATCCTGCGCCGAGTGCAGTTGCGCGAGGAAGTGCTCCTGCTGGCTCTGCATCAACCGGGTGCTCTGCTGCAGTTCGCTCAAGATGCCCGGCAGGCGGTCGCTGGCCGGTTCATCGAGCATTTCCAGGCACTGCCCCAGGCGGTTCTGGAAAGTGAGACTGCCCTGCACGCTGCGCGAGACGTCGCGCTCCATGCCATCGACCAGGTTGATGACCTGATGCTGCTCTGCGCGGGCATCCTCGAGTTCGTCACGAATGATGTACTGGCGGAACAGCCGGGTCGCAGCCTCTGGCGGGCAACCGTCAAAGTCTCTGACCACCCGGTCCAGGTGGCGAATGAGTTCCGGGTCCTGGCCCTTGCTGTAGGTGTACCAGAGTGCGTAGTGCACGGGATTGGGCGGGATGTTATGGCGAACCATCAGGGGCACGGCCTGCTTGAGCAGGGCCGCCGCCTCGCGGGAGTCTTCCGGATACAGCGCTAGGATATTCGCACGCGTTTCTGATGAGCTCATGTCGTCACTGTGGTCGTTTATCATTGGCATTTCGGACTGTGCGCTGAGCATACCGATACGCCTGAAAAACGGCTATCCCGGTTTGCCTGCAATCCCGCTTTTGTTCCGATCAGAAACCGCACACCACGGCCCCTCACAGGCCAGTGTTCCCGGTTACCCGCAAGCTGCCTGTCTGAAAAATCCTTCGGCGCGCTCTGTCAGACCGCTCTAATTCGTCAATTCCGGCCGGTAACACCGTGCTTTTCCTGGCTGGTCCAGCACACGATATCAATGTGCCGTGCGCACAGGATGGAGCATAACGCTCAACTTCAATTGCTGACTGGACAAGTCGACTTAGGAATACCGGATTATGGAAAGCTGGAAAATCAGGACTCACCTTCTACTGCTGACTACCGCTTTATTACTGGGATTGTTGTGCGTCGGCGGCCTAGGACTCCTGGGCATGCAATCGGCCGTGCACAGCCTGGAAACCGTCTATCTCGATCGAGTCGTACCCTTGCGGGACCTGAAGAAAATCGCCGACCTGTATGCCGTGAACATCGTCGATGCCACCCACAAGGCGCGCAATGGCAACTTCACCAGGGCGGACTCGATGAGCCGGATCGATCAGGCACAAAAGGAAATCGATCTAACGTGGCAAGCCTACAAGTCGACGCAACTGATTGCCGCAGAAACCCGCCTGATCGCGCAGATTGATCCACTGATGGCCGCCACCCGCGGTCCGTTGCAAAGTCTGCTGGGCATGCTGCGCCAGAACGACGACGTGGGTCTGGCACGTTTCTCGATCGAGCAGTTGTACCCGCTGTTCGACCCCTTGTCGGATAAGTTTGCCGAATTAATCGAGGTTCAACTGCTGGAAGCCAGGAACCAGTTTGACCAAAACCATATCGCCTACACCGCCAATCTCCGGCTCTGCTTGTTGATTCTCCTGTTGGCGACGCTGGCTGGCGCGGCCTATTCATGGTTCTTTTCCAGACGGCTGGGCCTGCAGCTCGGTGCCGAGCCTGCTGAGCTGGCCGCTATCAGCTCGAACATCGCCCATGGAAAACTGGCACGCACCCAGGATGATCGGCAGGAACCTTCAACCGGTGTCCTGCATTCCGTCCAGGCGATGCGTCATAGCTTGAGCGACATGATCGGCAAGATCGGCCAGGCCTCCGAACAGATCGAAGTGGCCACGCTACAACTGTCCGCGTCCTCGGAACAAGGTCTGAGCAGTGCCGCCCTGCAGAGTGAAGCTGCTTCATCGATGGCCGCCACGGTGGAAGAGCTTTCCGTGAGTATCAATCACATCGCCGACAATGCCTGCCAGGCCCAGAGCACCGCGCACAAAGCCGGTGAAATCACCGACGAAGGCATGGCCGTGATGCATGCGTCCATCGAGGAAATGCAACAGATTGCCGATCTGGTGACGCAGAGTTCGGTGGACATCGATCAACTGGCGATTCAGTCGAACAATATCAGCCTGATTGTCGGTGTGATTCGCGGCATTGCCGAGCAGACCAATCTCCTCGCCCTCAATGCCGCCATCGAAGCGGCGCGCGCCGGTGAACAGGGTCGCGGCTTCGCCGTGGTCGCCGATGAGGTGCGCAGCCTCGCCGCGCGCACCGCCCAGTCCACCACGGAAATCGTGACCTTGGTCAATGCCATACAAAACGGCATGGTCAAAGCGAAGGACAGCATGGCTGCCGGTTGTGAGCGTGTGACCCAAGGCCAGAAACTGGTCGCAAGCGCCGGGCAATCCATGGGGCGGATCAAGGGGGCGCTGGATGAATCCATTGCAGCCGTGAGCTTCATTTCCCTGTCATTGCAGGAACAGCGCGCAGCGAGTGATCATGTCGCCAGCAATGTGGAAAAGGTCGCGCAAAGCGTGGAAGAGAATGCAACGGGCCAAAGCGCAATCGTGCGAACGACCCAGGAGCTCAAGGCGATGTCCGAAGGACTGGGGGCTATGTTGCAGCGGTTCAGTCTGTAGCTGACGCTGACCTGAGTTGTGTTGTGTTGTGTTGTGTTGTGTTGTGTTGTGTTGTGTTGTGTTGTGTTGACCGAGTACATATCCATTGCTGCGGTAACGGCCACTTATGGTTTCGCCCTTACGGCGACTCCCTTTTTCAAACGCCAAAAAGGAAGCAAAAGGCTTTGCCCCACCACTCGG
>NZ_JBXAHO010000075.1:0-14002 GCF_058795195.1 Pseudomonas sp. GW823-FHT06B06
GGCACCGAACGTCAGGGGCAAGAGCCCTTGGTTACTTGGGGCTTTTCCAAGTGACTCGCCGTAAGGGCGAAACCATAGGTGGCCGTTACCGCAGGAATGGATATGTACGCAGTCAACAAAATCCGCATTGGCCGTCAGGACGCCTTCGCCGGCAAGTCGGATCGCCGCACCGCTGACTCCTACAGGTTTTCCAGGTGACTCGCCGCATGGGCGAAACCCTAGGTGGCCGTTACCGCAGCAATGGATATACACCCAATCCAAATATGCGCCTGCAGCACCCAACTTAAAGTGAACAGCATTACGCATCTACAAGGACTTTTTCGCTTAACTGAACCTACGCTGGTATTTTAATTTCAGGAGTCACCATGCCTCGTTTCGCTGCCAACCTCAGCATGCTCTACCCGGAACACGATTTTCTCGACCGCTTCGCCGCGGCCGCTGCCGATGGATTCCAGGCGGTGGAATACCTGTTCCCCTACGACTACAGCGCGCAACAACTTAAACAGCGGCTGGACGACAACGGCCTGGTCCAGGCCCTGTTCAACGCCCCGCCCGGCAATTGGGCGGCAGGCGAAAGAGGCGTCGTCTCCTTGCCTGGCCGTGAAGCGGAGTTTCGCGAAGGTTTCGACCAGGCCCTGGAATATGCCGCGATCCTGGGCAATGACCGCATCCACGTCATGGCCGGGCTGCTGGCGAGCGAAGCAGCCCGTGCCCGACACCACGCGACTTACCTGGAAAACCTCAGCCACGCGGCGACGCAAGCGGCCAAGGTCGGCGTCACTGTGTTGCTGGAGCCGATCAACACCCGCGACATGCCGGGGTTTTTCCTCAACCAGCAGGATCAGGCCCAGGCCGTCTGCAAAGCTGTCGGCATGGCCAATCTCAAGGTCCAGTTCGACATCTACCATTGTCAGATCGTAGAGGGGGACGTGGCGACGAAGCTGCGCCGGGATTTCGCCGGCATCGGCCATATCCAGATCGCGGGAGTGCCGGATCGTCACGAACCGGACCTGCACAACGAGTTGAATTATCCCTACCTGTTCGAGCTCATCGACCAACTGGGCTACAACGGTTGGGTGGGTTGCGAGTACCGGCCGCGCGGCAACACCAGCGAGGGGTTGCAATGGATGCGCGATTGGCAGGCGCGCTGATCTGGCTTCACTTTTCAATGCGCTGAAATCTGCGAAAAACCGCCCCAGCCTTTACAATCACGCCTTTCACCGCAGATCAGAAAGGTTCTACAGGTTATGGCGCTCGACCCTCCCACGATGTTGACGATTTCGACCGCCCTCGCAGCCGCCGCCGCGCTGTACCTGGCGATCGAATGGCGGAGCATTCGCGAACCCTCGCTGCTGTTCTGGAGCGCGGGGTTCGCCACCATCACCCTGGGGTCGACCCTCGCCTTGCTGCGCGGGGCCGGCCTTTTGCTGGTTGGCATCTGGTTCGCCAATGGCCTGCTGGTGGTGGCCCACTGGTGTTTTCTGCTGGGCGTCGCGCGCTTCACGCAGACGCGGCTGTCGCGTGCCTGGTACCTGATCTTCGTCGCCTGGGTGGCCTTGCTGTTGTTGCCGGACGAGCCGTCGTGGTCGAAGGCCATGCTGCTGGCCAATTCGCTGCTGGTCGCCCTGGTGACACTCAGGGCCAGTTTCCTTTTGCGTCCCCATGGCAAGTCGTTGAGCGTGGGGGCGGTGCAACTGCGCTATGTGCTGTTGGCCCATGGGTTGTTCTATCTTGCCAAGTCAATTACCGCCATCGTTCCCGGCACGCTGATCGACCTTGCCGCGTTTCGTGGCGAGATCATTCAGATTTCCCTGGTCGAAGGCGCGATGGCGATCATGCTGATCGCCCTGTCCATGACCGGTACCGAACGCTACAGGCGTGAGAAACGCATCGCCCGGCTGGCCGCCCGTGATCCGTTGACCGCCCTGTACAACCGCCGCGCCCTAGAAGTGCGAGCAGCGCGCCTGCTCGATAACGTCTCCACGGCAAGACCCGGTGCCTTGCTGTTGATCGATATCGACAATTTCAAACAGGTCAACGACCTCTATGGCCATATGGCTGGCGACCGCCTGCTCGTCACACTGAGCGAGATGATCCGTTCGGTCCTGCCTGAAGGCGCACTGGCGGCGCGGCTGGGCGGTGATGAATTCGTGATCCTGCTGGGCAACGCATCGCATGAGCAAATCGTCGGGCTGGGCAGCGCGCTGCGTGAGCAGTTCCACCACGCTGCCGCGCAAGCGTTCGCCACACCGCAAGCGGTAACCCTGAGCATCGGCGCCAACCTGTTCGACCATCCACCAGCCAGCCTCGCGGCATTGATCGAGCAAGGCGATGCGGCGCTCTACCAGTCCAAGCGTGGCGGACGCGACAGCATACGGTTGGTCGATCTGACCTTTGCCAGCAACGAACCGCTTTGATTTCTGAGGATTGCATTGCGCGGTTCGCGTATGAAACTCCGGGGCTCGCGTGCCAATCCAACTTATCCTCCAGCCATTGGACCAAGCGCCGCGGGGCATCAGGTTTCCTGCGTCATCGTTGACGACCATCGCGAGCAAGCTTGCTCCTACAGGGGCCCGGGCAAGATCGCTGTAAATGCGTTTGCCGCGATTCCAGTAGGAGCGAGCACGCTCGCGAAAAACCCGAGCACGATATCTGCGCATGTCTTTACTGCTTCGGCGGCCATGGTGGGCGTATGCATTACGGTGATCGGTATTTTCCAGGTGGTTACCACGCTGAGAAGTGAAGACTCCCTGGGTGATGACTTTCTCGCGATGAACGCCATCCTGCATTTGATTACCACGCGGCTGTCCTACTGGGCATTGCGTACCAGCAACGTGAACCGCAATCATTTCCTGGAAAAACTGGTCGACGTTCTTTTTCTTATCGCCTTGACCTGTACCACGGCCATTGCAGGTTTCATCACCTGGGCGATCACTGTGCATTAGTGTCTGGAACAAGCGCGCGGACGAATCGGCATTCGACTTCCGGTTCTTCGTTGCTGCGGGGTTGTTCAAGCACGAATCCGCACCGGGACAGTACTTTTTTTGAGCCCACATTTTCCTTGAATACATAAGCCACCAGTTGCGTCAGTTGCCAACGCGCCTGCGCTTGCTCGATCAGATGCCTGAGCGCCTGTGTCGCCAGGCCCTGCCCGCACGCGTCGCGACCGATCCGATAGCCCACCTCCGCACAACCAGTCGATGGGTTTATGTCTTTCAAGTTTGCCCGCCCTACAATTGTTCCGCTGCCGTCCTCAATAACAAACGGATGCCAGGTGCCGATGGCAAAACCGGACAAGTAGCCTTCGATATGTTCGGCGACGCCTTGCGATGAGTAAAAAGAAGGGTCGCGCGCATCAATATGCGATTCGAACCATGCACGGTTGTGGATTTCGAAGGCCAGCAAGGCGTCCGTATCCGTACTTTTCAGCTCGCGAATTCTGAATGCGTTCATGCATCAACTCTCCAGTGCTTGAGGCCCGAGCGTGACCGTCTGTCCGGCGTTCCAGCAACCCAGGTCACTGACAATCGAGGCATCGTCTATTCCTGCCTCCTCGCTCAACTCACGAAGCGCGGCTTCGGCGGGTGTTTCACCTGACTCGATGGTGCCTTTGACCAGTTGCACGCCTGCCAGCGGATGGCGAAACAGAAGGATGCGGGGCCCGGCAGTACTCGAGAGGATGACGGGGCAAGCCTTGTTTGGTGACATGGCGACGTCCTTATCGACAATGAAGCCAGCATCATACGGCGTTTGACATGCATTTGTAGGAGCCGGCTTACCCCGTCGAGAGGCTTCGTTCCGGTTCTGCGCAGTGCGGCGGGCCCTGTAGGAGCGAGCATGCTCCGGGCGGCGTTCCGACGAAAAACCTGAGAGCACCGCGGGGTGTCAGGCTCCCCGCGTCATCGTTGACCTCCATCGCGAGCATGCTCGCTCCTACAGGCTTGTCGCCGTGACGGCGAAACCATAGGTGGCCGTTACCGCAGGAATGGATATGTACACCTGAAAGACAATCATCGGCTATCAGGGCAGGACCCACTTTGTGCCAGAAGTGGACGGCAGCTTCAGTGCAGGCTAAAAAGTAACGTTACCGGCGCTGCGTTGGGAGCATTACCCCGACTTTGCAGAGCGCTCGGCACATCCCCTGATAACCCGGCAAAAAAGGAGTTTTGAACGTGACTGAAGAGACAAAAACGAAAGGACCCGCCTCGTACTTCCCTTCAATCGAAAAAAAGTACGGGCACCCGGTCACCCACTGGTTTGATCTGCTCAAGACCGTCAGCAGCAAGAAGCACATGGAAATGGTCGCCTGGCTCAAGACCGAGCACGGCTTGGGGCATGGCCACGCCAACGCGCTGGTCGCCTATTTCCTGGCCAACGCGAAGAATCAGTGACGGGCCTGGATCGGCTGTCCCCTCACGCCAACTTGATCCTGCCCCCCTGAATCTCATCCCGCGCAATCCGCAAGTCGGTGGCGTCCTGATTGAGCCGATGAATCAGGTTGAGCAAGCGTTGGCGCAACACTTCGTCCTTGAGCTGTTCAGCTGCACGCATCACATCCAACGCCGCGCCTTCATTGTTGGTGGCGACGGCGTCGAGCAGTTTGCGCAGGCTTCTTGATGGCCGATTCATGGGTCGTTCCCTGAGTTTTGGTTGAGCCGGATCATAGGCGCGTTATGTTTCGTCCATGTTGCAGCCACAAAAGGTTTGAACGGCATTTTCTGCAGGGATGCGATTGCATGGGCTAATCTGCCTTCACGCTCGACAGACGTCACCGTCCCTCATCAGCCCGAGGCATCGGCCCTATGATCATTTCGTCCGCATCCGACTATCGCGAGGCAGCGCGTCGCAAGCTGCCGCGTTTTTTGTTCGACTACATCGATGGCGGAGCCTATGCCGAGCATACGCTGAGGGCCAACAGCGCCGACCTGACGCAGGTCAGCCTGCGCCAACGTATCCTCAAGAACGTCGAAGCATTGAGCCTGCAAACCACCCTGTTCGATCAACCACTGTCGATGCCCATCGTGTTGGCGCCGGTAGGCCTGACGGGCATGTTTGCCCGTCGGGGAGAGGTGCAGGCGGTCAAGGCCGCCGAGAAAAAAGGCATCCCGTTGTGCCTGTCCACTGTCTCGGTATGCTCGATCGAAGAAGTCTGCGCCAACACTCAACAGCCGATCTGGTTTCAGTTGTATGTCCTCAAGGACCGGGGCTTCATGAGAAATGCGCTGGAGCGCGCCAAGGCTGCCGGCGTGCAGAACCTGGTGTTTACGGTCGATATGCCCACGCCCGGTGCCCGCTATCGCGATGCCCACTCGGGCATGTCCGGTCCCTACGCATCGTCCCGGCGCATGCTGCAGGCCATGACCCGACCCGACTGGGCCTTCAATGTCGGCCTGCTGGGCCGCCCGCATGACCTGGGTAATGTCTCGAAGTATCTGGGCAAGGCGGTTACGCTCGAGGACTACATCGGCTGGCTGGCCAACAACTTCGATCCCTCGATCAGCTGGAGCGACCTGGAGTGGATTCGCGATTTCTGGAAGGGCCCGATGATCATCAAGGGAATTCTCGACCCCGAGGACGCCAGGGATGCGGTGAGTTTTGGCGCGGACGGCATTGTCGTCTCCAACCACGGCGGCCGCCAGCTGGACGGTGTGCTCTCCACGGCCCAAGCCTTGCCGCCTATCATGCAAGCGGTCGGCGATGACCTCAAGGTGCTGGTCGACTCGGGGATCCGCTCGGGACTGGACGTGGTGCGCATGTTGGCCCTGGGAGCAAAGGGGGTACTCCTGGGACGCTCCATGGCCTATGCGTTAGCGGCCGACGGTCAACGCGGGGTGGAAAACATGCTGGATATTTTCGCCAAGGAAATGCGCGTGGCGATGACCTTGACAGGCGTCACCGCCATCGACCGGATCGACGAATCGATTCTGGTGCGTCATCCTCTCAAGTAACCAGCCGACGACGTTCAATCCTGCCAGGAACCGTTCCATGCGCATCGCCTTGCTTTCCGATATCCACTTGTCCGTAGACGCCATGCCATTCCCGGCTGTGGAGGCCGATATCGTGGTCCTGGCCGGTGACATTTCCCGACCGGCCGCGGCCATCGACTGGGCCAGGTCAAGCCCGGCCCCGGTGTTGTACGTGGCGGGCAATCACGAATTTTATGGCAGTGACCTGAGCTCTACCTACGAGCAGTTGCACAGGTTGTCGCAAGGCACTCCGATCCACGTCCTGGAACGCACCGCATACGTTCATCACGGCGTACGCTTCCTGGGCTGTACCCTGTGGTCAGACTACCGTCTCTTCGATCGAGCGGAAGATCGGGCGCAGGGTATCGACATGGCCACCCGGCTGATCCGCGACTTCAGCCGCATCAAGGTTGCGCCTGACTTCCCAGACCTGTTCACGCCGGCCCTTTCCCAGATGCTGTTCATGCAGACGGTCGCCTGGCTGGAAGAATGTTTTGCCGCCGACCCCGGCATCCCCACGGTAGTGATCTCGCATTTCGCGCCGACCCGGTTGAGCATCAGCCCGGCTTTCGCCGATTCGCCGATCAACGCAAGTTTCGTCTCAGACCTGCAGGAGCGGATCGAGGCGTGGCAGCCCGCGCTTTGGCTGCATGGCCATACCCATGGCAGCTTCGATTACCGGATCGGCGACACCCGGGTCATCTGCAATGCCCGTGGCTATGCCAAAGAGGGCGTCAATGAAAATGCTCGATTCAATGCCGCCCATGTGATCGAGCTGAACCTGTGAAACCCGTTGCCATGCTCGGCTGGCGGCCCCTGCCCGCCTCATACCAAAGCATTACCCTGCTACACCCTTGTCCAGTGGTCGCGAGCAATGTTTACCCCTACATTGCCAATACCTGAAGGGCACAGTGCCATAAACCCTTTGGGCCCTGCTCATGGACTCGGCGCAAAAAGCGTATCGCACCGCGCAATGCTGGATTTAGAATCGATCGTGGCCACCCCACTCGCCCCCTTCGGCAGTTTCGCCAACGGACATAGACCCATGGACATCGCACCCCGTTTCATCATTCATGAAACCGCCCACTGGATCCTCAACCACCATATGTCTTCGGCGCTCCCCGGCTATCTGGTGCTGGGCACCCGGCACAACGCCAATTCGCTGTCCGACCTGCCCGAGCAGGCCCTGGTGGAGATGGGCGTGCTGCTCGCCAGCATCCAGAAAACCCTGCAAGCGGAGTTGAAGCCCAAGTGGCTCTATATCAGCCGCTTCGGCCATGACCCACGCTTCCCCATCCATTTTCATTACATACCGGTCTACCAGTGGGTCGAGGACCAGTTCTGGGAGGATGAGCGCTACCGGCTGCTGGAAAACTTCGGCACCAGCGCCGCCGCGCGTACACTGACCGATGGCGCTGAAATGACCCTGTTCATCTGGCGTGAATTTGGCGAGAACTCGCAACTACCGGCCATTGAAGGGCCTTCGATCGACCAAGTCATCGACCATTTGCGCACCTGTTTCAATCCGGTGAACCAGCGCCTGCGTCTTCAAGTCGATCGCTGACTTCGACGAGCGCGGTGCTAACATGACGGGCGTACCCGGATGCCTCACTCAGCGCATCCCCCATCAACACTCGGCAGTCACCGCATGATCGAAGTCACCGAAGTTTCCATTGCCCAACTGCGCGCTGCGCTCGAATCCGGCCAGACCACTGCCGTTGAGCTGGTCCAGGCTTATCTGGCCAGGATCGATGCCTACGACACGCCCCAGACGCCCACCGCGCTCAACGCGGTGGTGGTGCGCAACCCCGACGCCTTGAAAGAGGCACAGGCCAGCGATGCCCGTCGAGCCAAGGGCCAAACGCTGGGCCCGCTCGATGGCATCCCCTATACGGCCAAGGACAGTTATCTGGTCAAGGGGCTCACCGCCGCCTCCGGCAGTCCGGCTTTCAAAGACCTGATCGCCTATCGCGATGCATTCACCGTTGAGCGCTTGCGTGCTGGCGGTGCCATCTGCCTGGGCAAGACCAATATGCCGCCAATGGCCAACGGCGGCATGCAGCGTGGCGTGTACGGCCGCGCAGAAAGCCCGTACAACGCCGACTACCTCACCGCCCCCTTCGCCTCGGGCTCTTCGAACGGCGCAGGGACGGCCACCGCCGCGAGTTTTGCCGCCTTCGGCCTGGCTGAAGAAACCTGGTCGAGCGGTCGCGGCCCTGCGTCCAACAATGGCTTGTGTGCCTACACGCCGTCACGCGGCGTGATCTCGGTGCGCGGCAACTGGCCGTTGACGCCGACCATGGACGTCGTCGTGCCGTTTGCCAGGACCATGGCCGACCTGCTCGAGGTGCTTGACGTGGTGGTGGCCGAGGACCCCGACACCCGCGGCGACCTGTGGCGCATGCAACCCTGGGTGCCGATTCCGCCCGTCGCCTCGGTCCGCCCCGCGTCTTACCAGGACCTGGCCGCCAATGCCGCGGCACTGGCCGGCAAGCGTCTGGGCGTACCACGCATGTACATCAACGCCGACCCTGAAGCCGGCACCAGTGAAGCCCCTGGCATCGGCGGCCCGACCGGGCAGCGCATCCACACCCGGCCTTCGGTGATCGGGCTCTGGGAACAGGCACGCCAGGCCTTGCAGGCCGCCGGCGCCGAAGTCGTCGAGGTCGATTTTCCCCTCGTCTCCAACTGTGAAGGCGATCGCCCCGGTGCACCAACCGTGTTCAATCGCGGGATCGTGTCCAAGGAATTCCTGCATCACGAGCTGTGGGACCTGACGGCCTGGGCGTTCGACGATTTCCTGCAGGCCAACGGCGATCCGAAATTGAACCGTCTGGTGGATGTCGACGGGCCACTGATTTTCCCGCACGACCCGGGCACCTTGCCCAACCGCGAAGGCGACCTGGCCGCCGGCATGGACGAGTACGTGCGCATGGCCGAGCGCGGCATTACCCCGTGGGACCAGATCCCGACGGTGCCTGATGGCCTGCGCGGCCTGGAACAGACCCGCCAGATCGATCTTGAGCAGTGGATGGATGGGCTGGGGCTCGATGCAGTGATTTTCCCGACGGTCGCCGACGTCGGCCCGGCCAATGCCGACGTTGATCCGGCAGCGGCGGACATCGCCTGGAGCAACGGTGTCTGGGTGGCCAACGGCAACCTCGCGATACGTCACCTGGGTGTGCCGACGGTCACCGTGCCGATGGGGGTCATGCCGGATATCGGCATGCCCGTGGGGCTGACCTTTGCCGGTCGCGCCTATGACGACTCGAGCCTGCTGCGCCTGGCGTCGGCGTTCGAGGCCTGTGGTTCGAAGCGCTTGATTCCACCGCGCACGCCACCGCTGGGCAAGTGATAATGCGGTTGGGACTGGAGCGGAACAGGCGCCAGTCCCGCCACCGCCACCGACTGGTGCACTTGGGTGCACATGGCGCTTTATAAAAGTGCAGGCAACCGGTGCGCACCGTTCATTTGAACCGCTGTTCAACGATTCCCTCCTGCACTCCCCTCGCCGACGATCCGCACAAGACCGCGCTTTTCATCCGGCAAAGCCGTGCGCTCGCAGCCCCGCCCGCCTGCGTATCGACAACGATCGCGACCTCAAGGGCATTTCTGGCGCGTGACTTGCTAGGAACACCTCAACCCTGCAGTCAACGCTGATTGCATGCATACGACAAAGGCGCCGTGTGTCCCCCGTTTTTTCTGACGGTGGGCCGCATGGCGCCTTTTTTGTTTCCGGCATCGGCAACGGCCGGCAAAAGATTCGAGGGACGAGGATGACAAGCAAAACCGTACGCAGTGTATGTCCCTATTGTGGTGTGGGCTGCGGCATCGTCATGCAGGTCGAAAACAACCGCGTGGTCAAGGTCAGCGGCGACAAGGAGCACCCGAGCAACGCCGGCAGGCTCTGCACCAAGGGCACCACCTGCGGCCAGGCCATCGCCGAGTCGGGCCGGATGGAACACGCCTACCTGCGCCAGGAACGCCGCCGCGATCCGGTGCGCATTGCCATGGATAAAGCCATCAGCGAGACGGCCAACCGACTGCGCGACACCCTCGATCGCCACGGCCCCGATGCATTGTCGTTCTACGTGTCCGGGCAAATGTCGCTGGAAGCCCAATACCTGATCAACAAACTGGCCAAGGGTTTTGTTGGAACCGCAAACATAGAGTCCAATTCCCGCCTGTGCATGGCCAGCGCCGGCAGCGGCTACAAGCTCTCCCTCGGTTCTGATGGCCCTCCGGGCTCGTATCAGGACTTCGACCAGGCGGACCTGTTTTTCGTCATCGGCGCCAACATGGCCGACTGTCACCCGATTTTGTTCCTGCGCATGATGGACCGGGTCAAGGCCGGAGCGAAGTTGATCGTGGTCGACCCACGGCGCAGCGCCACCGCGGACAAAGCCGACCTGTTCCTGCCGATCAAGCCGGGCACCGACCTGGCATTGCTCAATGGCTTGCTGCATCTGCTGGTGAAAAACGGTCACACCGACCCGGCGTTCATCGCGGCGTTCACCGAAGGCTGGGAGGCCATGCCGGAATTTCTCGAGGACTATCCGCCGGCCAAGGTCGCACACCTCACCGGTCTGCCCGAGGCGGACATTCGCCAGGCCGCGCAATGGATCGGCGAGGCCGCGCAGTGGATGAGCTGCTGGACCATGGGGTTGAACCAGAGCACCCACGGCACCTGGAACACCAACGCCCTGTGCAATCTGCACCTGGCCACCGGCGCAATTTGCCGGCCGGGCAGCGGGCCGTTTTCCCTGACCGGGCAACCGAACGCCATGGGTGGCCGTGAGATGGGCTATATGGGGCCAGGCCTACCCGGCCAGCGTTCCATGCTGGTGGAGGCGGACCGCGCGTTCATCGAAGATTTGTGGAGCATCCCCCGCGACCGCTTGCCGCGCAGCGCCGGTGGCGGCACCGTGTCGATGTTCGAAGACATGAGCGCAGGACGAATCAAGGCCTGCTGGATCATCTGCACCAACCCGGTGGCGTCAGGCCCCAACCGCCAGAAAGTGATCGACGGCCTGCAGGCGGCAGAGCTGGTCATCACCCAGGACGCCTACCTCGACACCGAGACCAACCGTTACGCCGACATCCTGCTGCCCGGCGCGCTCTGGGCCGAGGCCGAGGGCGTTATGATCAACTCCGAGCGCAACCTGACGCTGATGCAAAAAGCCGTGGAGCCCCCGGGCGAGACGCTGCCCGACTGGCAGATCATCGCGCGGGTGGCCTGCGAGATGGGCTTCGCCGCGGCGTTCACCTACAGCACTGCCGACGCGGTGTTCGAAGAGATCAAGCGCGCCTGGAACCCCAAGACCGGCTATGACATTCGCGGCGCCAGCTACCCGCGCCTGCGCAACAAACCTTTGCAATGGCCCTGCGCCAGCGCTAGCGCGGCGGATCGCAATCCGATTCGCTACCTCAACAATGGCGAGAGTCAGGCACTCAGGGTCGAAGCCGACGGCAGCCAGCCGACGATCGTCTTCCCCACCGAGCGCGGCAAAGGCATCTTTCTCGCCCGTCCGCACATGGCGCCAGCGGAAATGCCCGATGAAACCTTTCCCTTCGTGCTCAACACCGGGCGCTTGCAGCATCAGTGGCACACCCTGACCAAGACCGGCAAGGTGGCGACCCTGAACAAGCTCAATCCGGGCCCCTTCGTCGAGATCCATCCCGAGGATGCCAGCGCCCTGGGCATCAAGGACAAGGACCCGGTCGAGGTACGTTCGGTGCGAGGTCGGGCCGTGCTTCCGGCGGTGGTGAGCGACCGCGTGCGCCAGGGCAACTGTTTTGCGCCTTTTCACTGGAGCGATGTGTTTGGCGAGAACCTGGCGATCAATGCCGTGACCAACGATGCCGTCGACCCGATCTCGCAGCAGCCCGAATTCAAATTCTGTGCGGTCGCCCTGCAACGTGTCGAACTGATCGACCATCAGTTCCTGCAAACGCCAGCGCCTGCCACCGTCGACTCATCCCCCTTACCAGAGGAACTCGCCATGTCGAGCATCGAGACCTTTGCCGATCTCGCGGGCATCCGTTGCCTGCCCTCCCCGCCATTGAACGACAGTGAACGCACCTACCTCGCCGGTTTTCTCAGTGGCCTGCAATCGCCAGCAGGGCGCCAGGCGGCTGGGGTGCCGGTGCTGCCGCCCAGCGCGCCGTTGGCCACCGAGACTCGTCTGTGGCTGGACGGACTCCTGGGCGGATTGTTCAGTCGGGTTGATGCGGGTGTAGCTGATCAGGCTGCAACTTTGGCGCCCGCCGTTGCAGAAAATGCCCTCGCGGTGACCTTGCTCTGGGCGTCGCAAACCGGCAATGCCGAAACCCTGGCCGAGCGCCTGGCCGCGCGCCTGCGCGATGACGGCTTCGCCGTGGAGCTGAGCGCGATGGCCGACTTCCCCGCCAGCAAGTTGGCCAGCACGCAGAATCTGGCCTTGATCAGCAGCACCTTCGGCGATGGCGATCCGCCGGACAATGGCGAAGGTTTCTGGCACACCCTCAGCACCGCCCAGACGCGTCTGGAGTCATTGCGCTTTGCCGTGCTGGCCCTGGGTGACCCGGCCTACGACCGATTCTGCCAGCACGGCAAACAGCTCGATCAGCGCCTGCAGGAACTGGGCGCCACCCGCCTGCTGGAACGGGTCGATTGCGACACCGAATTCGAGGAGCGCGCCGATACCTGGCTGGCGCAATTGCAGAAGACCCTCAGGCCCGAAGCTGTGGTCGTCGCGCATAGCCACACTGCCGCCAGCGCTGCCCAGACACCCGGCAAGGCCAAGCCCCATGCTTCGCGGCTGCTGGCCAATCTTCACCTGAACCGCCAGAGCCCGCACAAGGAAACCCGCATGTTTTCCCTGGACCTGGCGGATTCTGGACTGGGTTATGAGGCGGGTGACGCGCTGGGCGTCCATCCGCGCAATTGTCCGGAACTGGTCGACGAGTTGCTCGACTTGACCCGGTTAAATGGCGAGACGGCGGTGAGCGTCGATCAATGCGCCGAGGTGTCGTTACGTCAGGCACTGACCGAACACTTCGAAATCGCTCGGCCCAACAGCGACACCCTGGCTTTCATCGCCGAACGCAGCGCCAATCCCGGTTTGAAACAGTTGCTGGGCACTGAGCATAAGGCTCAGTTGAAAGAATGGTTGTGGGGCCGGCAACTGGCGGACGTGCTGCAGGAATATCCACTGGACTGCTCGGCGAGCGAGCTCCTGGGCACCTTCAAGCGCTTGCAGCCGCGCCTGTATTCCATCGCTTCGAGCGCCAAGGCGCATCCACGGGAAGTCCATCTCACCGTGGCGGCGGTGCGCTACGGCAAGCGCAAGGGCGTATCCTCGACCTTCCTCGCCGACCGCGCGCAGGACGCCGAGGTACCGGTTTTCGTCCAGCCAGCCAGACACTTTCGCGTGCCGAACGAAGGTGATGTGCCGATGATCATGATCGGCCCCGGCACCGGGGTCGCGCCCTTCCGCGCCTTCCTGCAGGAGCGCCGGGCGCGGGGCGACCAGGGCAAGAACTGGCTGTTCTTCGGTGAACAGCACGCCGCCAGCGACTTCTACTACCGCGACGAACTGCAAGGCATGCAGCACGATGGCCTGCTGACGCACCTGAGCCTGGCGTTTTCCCGTGACCAGGCCGAGAAAATCTACGTGCAGGACCGCATCCGCGAACAAGGCGCCGAACTCTGGCGCTGGCTGCAGGACGGCGCCCGGTTGTACATCTGTGGAGACGCCAGCTGCATGGCCAAGGACGTCGACCAGGCCTTGCGCCAGGTCGCCCAGCAACACGGTGGACTGGACTCGCAAGGCGCCGCTGACTACTGGCGGCAGATGAGTGAGCAGAAGCGTTATTTGCGGGATGTTTATTGAGTGGTCGGTGGTATCGGTGATAGAGCCGACCTTCATCGGTGCCTCTGCCAACGTTGATCGATGCCACGTCGAAGTTGTTTGGGGAGTACATATCCATTGCTGCGGTAACGGCGGCTTATGGTTTCGCTTTTACAGCGACTCCCTTTTTCAAACACCAAAAAG
>NZ_JBXAHO010000076.1:0-13917 GCF_058795195.1 Pseudomonas sp. GW823-FHT06B06
AACACCGGTTGGGCGGGGCCTTCGCCGGTGAGCAGTTGGCCGTTGATCAAGAGTTGGGTTTGCATGACATCGTCCTCGTCAGAACTGTTGTTATTTCCCCTGAAGAAACCGATTCAAACTGTGGGAGCGGGCTTGCTCGCGAAGAGGCCATCACATTCAATATTGATGCTGGCTGATGCACCGCTTTCGCGAGCAAGCCCGCTCCCACATTGATTCGGTTTCCACAGTGGGTATTGGGTTGTCAGATCGCTGGTTTGTTTACCGCAGCACCGGAAAGCTCACCACCCTTGGCCAGCGGCTTGGAAAACTTCCACGCATCCCCCGCCGGCGCCGTGCCCTTGTCGTAGGGCTTGCCCAGCAGCATGTAGACCAGGCCCGCACCCATCACCACCAGCGTGGTCAGGATCATCGAATAGTTGATGTACCAGGCTGCATCCGGCGAGCGCGGCCAGACCATGTTGACGATGGCGCACACGCCATAGACCAGTGCGCCGAGGTTCACCCAGAGGCCCCAGGCCCCGAGGGTGAACTGGCCGTTCGGGCGCCAGCCCTTGGCGCGGGCGATCAACGCGGCAACCACGATCAACTGGAAGGCGACGTAAATGCCGATCGCAGCGAAACCGACGATCGTGGCCACCGCATCGGCCATGAACATCCCCAGGCAGACGATCGCTGCCGGCACCAGGCCGCTGACCAGCAGCGCGAACGACGGCACATGGTTGGCCGACAGGCGCTTGAACAGCGAACTGCCGACGATCATCTCGTCCCGGGCATAGGCGAACAACAGGCGGCTGGCGGCGGCTTGCAAGCTCAGCACGCAGGAGATGAACGACACCATCACCACTGCCATCACCAGGCGCGAACCGATCGGGCCGAAGGCATTGGCCAGGATCGTGGCGACCGGGTCGGTGTCTTCACCGGCCAGCACTTTGGCCATGTCCGGCACCGACAGGATCAACGCCAGGCACGCGAACATCGCTGCTGCACCGCCGATGTAGATGGTCATGCGCATGGCCTTGGGAATGCGCTTGCCCGGGTTCGGGGTTTCTTCCGCGACATCGCCGCAGGCTTCGAAGCCGTAGTACTGGAACAGGCCAGCCAGGGAGGCCGCAAGGAAGGCCGGCAGGTACGAGCCGTTTACCTCAAGATTGAAGGTGTCGAACAGCACGCTGATCGGTTGATGACGCTCGAAGATCAGCAGGTAGCCGCCGACCAGGATCGCGCCGACCAGTTCGCAGAGAAAGCCGAACATCGCTACCCGCGCCAGCAATTTGGTGCCCACCAGGTTCAGCGCGGTGGACAGCAGGATGATTGCCAGGGCGATAATGATGTTGGCATCCGGGCCGGGATTGAAGCCGAGCATGATCGCCAGGTACGGACCGGCACCCACCGCAACCCCGGCGATGGTTGCGCATAACGCCCAGGCATAGACCCAGCCAACCATCCACGCCCAGCGCTTGCCCACCAGGCGACGGGCCCAAGGGTAGACACCGCCGGAAATCGGGAACTGCGATACCACCTCGCCAAAAATCAGGCAGACCAGCATTTGCCCTGCACCGATCAGCAAGTAAGACCAGAACATCGGCGGGCCGCCGGCGGCCAGGCACAAGCCGAACAGGGTGTAGACCCCGACGACGGGTGACAGGTAGGTAAAGCCCAGGGAAAAGTTCTCCCACAGGCTCATGCTGCGATTGAAATCCGAGCTGTAGCCGAGGGCGCGCAGTTGTTCCGCGTCCTGATCGGCGCTGCTTGCACGCGTGTTGGATGAGCCACTCATGTTATTTCCTCATTATCAATGGCAGTGGATTAGTGCTGGCGGGTTGACCCCGCCGTTGCTCCTGTGGAGCTTGTTGTTATCAGGTTGTCGCCGACCCTATGTGGGAGCGAGCCTGCTCGCGAAAGCGGCTTATCAGCCAACATCAATGTTGAAGGTGATGGCCCCTTCGCGAGCAGGCTCGCTCCCACAGGGACTGAAGGTTCAGGCTTGTTTTTTTGTCTCGCTCTCACGCCCATCGTCGTACTGCGACAGCCACTCCACGGCAGCATCGCGATACCGGCTGAACCCCTTGTAATCGACCAATTGCTGATTCAAATCACGCAGCACCCGATGCATGCGTCGCGCCCACGCCGGGTTGGTGGCGATGTCTTCGAGGCTGAGCAGGTAGGTGCGGATCGGAAAGACAATCGCGTTACTGCGCGGCAAGCGGTGCAGCGGTTGCAACTCGATGCGCAGGTACACCAGCTTGCCGGCGTTTTCGGCCGTCACGATGGTTCGGTCTGGCGCCCATTCGGGCAGGCTTTCGGCCGATACTTCAAGGCGCGGGTTGACCGTCAGCGACCAGTTAAGGCGGCGCACCGGGTGGCCGGTGCGCAGGCGCAGGAGGAATTTCAGGGCGCGGTCGAGCATGCCGATTTCCTTCACCAGCGGCACCGGGCCGTGGAATTCCTCCCAGCTCATGCCCAGGTTGAAGCGCAGCGAATAGTCGGCGCGCTGGGTGGCGATACCGGCGCCCCAATACAGCGTACCGTCGCGTTCTTCCTGCAGTACCCAGTCGCCCTGGGCCTGGCGGGTCACGTATTCCATCGGCTCATACGGCAGGGTCGCCGGGTCGCCGAAGGTGAAGTGATCGTCGATGTCCAGCAGGCGGTTGGTCCAGTGCCATTGGCGGCCTTCACGGGACAGGGTGAAGTACTGTGGGTAGTCGCGGGCGTAGGACTCCATGATCAGTTCCAGCAAGTCCCACTGCGCCTCCATCATGTGCGGCGCCGAGACGTAGTGCATGCCCGGGTCCTTCTCCAGGGTGATGGCGCGGTCCCGGCATTCGCTGATGTAGTGCTCGTCGATATCGAACGCTGCGCGGAAGGCGCCGTCGCCGACCGAGACATGGGGCTCGAGGTTCATCGAGTACATGTAGTCGTCATCGGGGAACGGGAAGGGCGCGCGGGCGATGGTTTCCGGGCTGTTGGCGAAGGTGTAGTCGTCGCGGTAGGTTTCGTCGCGGTTGAATTCGATAGTCATTGTTATGTCTTCCGTCGATCAGAGGTCGATGACCAGGCGATTGCATTTGGCGCGGGATACGCAGGGCATGATTTTCTTGCGGGCGGCTTTGTCGTCGTCCGACAGCCAGTCATCGCTGTGCAGCAGTTCGCCGTCGAGCTCCAGGACCTCGGTTTCGCAATGGCCACAGGCGCCGCCACGACACAGGTAAGGCATGCTGTAGCCCGCGGCCTCGACCGCTTCGAGCATGGTCTGGTCCGGCGAGACCTCGATGGTTGCGCCACTGCGACCCAGGGTGAAGCTGAAGGCTTCGCCGCCGCTGCTTTGCTCGAGGAAGCGCTCGAAGTGCACGTGACTGTCGGTCCAGCCCAGCTCGCGGGCACAGGCCAGGGTGGCGTCGATCATGCTGTCCGGACCGCAGGCGTAAACGTGACTGCCGAGCGGGCGACTGGCGAGAATCTGCCCGATGTCCATGCGCGCTTCGATGCCTTTGCGATACAGGTGGACCTGCTTGCCGTAGGTGTCCTGCAACTCTTTGCCCAGCTGTGCGTGTTCATCGCCGCGAACCGCGTAATGCAGTTCGAAGGGCACCTTGCTCAGGCGCAACTCTTCGAGTTGGGAGATTACCGGGGTGATGCCGACACCGCCGGCAATGAACAGGTGCAGGCGCGCCTGCTTGATCAGCGGAAACAGATTGACCGGTGGCGTGACCTCGATCAGGTCGCCTTCACGGACATTGTCGTGCAGCGCGATCGAACCACCGCGGCCGCTTTCTACCCGGCGCACGGCGATCTGGTAGCTGCTGGTGTCATAGGGCGAACTCAGCAGCGAGTAGGGGTTGCGCAGCGTATTGTTCGGGTTGGCGATGAGTACCACCACGTGGCTGCCACCGGAGAACGCCGGCAGGTGCTCGCCGGTCGGCGAAACCAGGGTGAAGCGCCTGATTTCCGGCGTCACCTCTTCAATGCGAGCGACGCGCAGGTTCAAAGTCCCATTGTTCTGGCTCATGTATCGAGCTCCTCGGCTGGGGGCAGTTCGCCCGGTACTTCGGCATCGGCCTTGACCGCCTGGAAAGCCGCCAGGCGTCGGGAGTAGTGGTCGCGCACCACCAGCGTGAGGCTGCATCCGGGACATTCGTAGACGCGTTGGGTGACGTTCTCGGTGTAGGTGTCGCAGTGCACGCACCAGACCCGACGCACCAGCGTGCCGGAGTGTTCGCGAAGCACTTCGTCGCGATTGAGGTCGTAACGGGTGGCCACCTGCATGGCGCTGCCGAGGAAGCTTTCAGAGCCGGCGAGGTAGAGGCGGGTGCCCATCCGCGCGTTGCCGAGCAGGTCATCAAGGGCGTCGATCAAGGCCTGGTTGCTGGCATACACACGTAGATCGTGACCTGGACGCTGCTGTAATTGGGCAAGGAAGTCCTGCCCGGAAAACGACTCCTGGGAGTACAGCAAGGTCACGGGCCGCTTCAGCCCGGCCAACTCGTCGAGCAAACGCAACATGGCGCGCCCGCCACTGCCTTGCCCGGCAACGATGTGCCGCAGACCTCCTGGCAGAGGTTGCAACCGGTCGTAGACCGGTCGACTTTTGATCCCGGTGATCAACATTTCTTGTTATTCCTCCTGGCTATCGGCTCGACGGGTGAAACGTCGGCACAGATGCAAAGCCCAACGATGGTGGGTTGCATAGCAGGAGCACAGGGCGTGCCAAGTCTTTAAGGTGTTGATTTTAAAAGGTTAAGAGTTTTTCGAGAGGAAAAGTGTAAGCAGAAATAACTATGGTTGTAGGCGTTTTTGCAGCGGTTTTTTCAGGTGTACATATCCATCCCTGCGGTAACGGCCACTTATGGTTTCGCTCTTACAGTGAGTCACTTGGAAGAGCCCCAAGTAACCAAGGGCTCTTGCCCCTAGCGAGGCACCGAGTGGTGGGGCAAAGCCTTTTGGTTCCTTTTTGGCGTTTGAAAAAGGGACTCGCTGTAAGAGCGAAACCATAAGTGGCCGTTACCGCAGGAATGGATATGTACGCCGACCACAACCTACAGTCAGTCGCGCTGCAGCTTACGAATCAGCGTCCCTATATCAATCCCCAAATGCTGCGCAGCCTTACGCTTGCTCCCACACAAATGCACCGCGCGCAAAATCACCTGCCGTTCAAAATGCTGAACCTGAAGCTTGAGGTTTTGCTGAGGGTCGTCCGAGGCTTCATCCTGCACGACTGAGGGGGCTGACTGTTCCCGTGAACGCACCGGTTGGAGGAGTTCAGCCGGCAGGTGATGCTCCTGCGCCTCATCGTCAGCCAGCACCGCCAGGCGTTCGAAGATGTTCACCAACTCGCGAATGTTGCCCGGGAAGTCGTAGCTCAGCAGACGCTTGCGACACCCGGCGGACAGGCTCAGGGACGGTACGCGATCGCCATTGATTCGGCTCAGCAGGATGTCGATGAGAAACGGCAAGTCATCGCGGTGCTGGCGCAACGGCGGAATCTCTACCGGCAGCACGGCGAGACGATAATAAAGATCGGCGCGAAACTCACCCATGTCCACCAGATGACGCAAGTCCTTGTTGGTGGCGGCAATCACCTGTACCTGCACGGATTTGCTCAGGGGCGAGCCGACCGACTGGATGGTGCTGTCTTCGAGAAATTTCAGCAGCTTGGCCTGTACGTGCAGCGGGATCTCACCGATCTCGTCGAGGAACAAGGTGCCGCCGGACGCTGCTTCGATATAGCCTTGCTTGCCGCCCGCCAGGGCGCCGGTGAAGGCGCCGCGCTCGTAGCCGAACATCTCGGACTCGAACAGGCTCTCCGGGATGCTCCCGCAATTGACGTGGATGAACGGACGATCCCCCCAGCCAGCCGCACGATGAATGTGCCGGGCGATGGCGGTCTTGCCGACGCCGGGTTCACCCAGCAGCAACAGACGCGCGCGCCGGCGAAAAGCCCGAACGCCAGTGTCGGCGATGCTCGACAGCTGCGGTGACAGGTGCAGGGCGTTGTCCTGGGGATCACGCAGGCCTTGAGGCTCCGGTGGCCGGGTATTGAGCGAAGCCCGGCGCTGCGGCTGGCTGGCGTCGAAGTCTTTCTGGGTGAGCATCCTGAACGGTTTTTCGTAGGCCCCCGTGGGGATCGCGTGGGTACTGCTGAGCAGCACCCGGCCTTCCCGAGAGCGGGTCAACGCACTGTTGCCACCGCGGTTCAACGCTGCCAGCAAATCGTCGTAGTTCAACGCCGAGCGCTGGAAAAAATCACTTTCGGACAGCCCCACGGCCTGCTGCTTGGACAGGCGGTTGACGCGTTCGGCGGCCAGGTTGATAAAGCGCAATCGGCCCTCGCCGTCAGTGACGATCAGCGCTTCGCTGAAGCTGTCGAGCAAGGCATGCAAGGCCGGCGTTTCCAGCAGCGCGCCCAGCACTTCGCTGCTGACATTGACCGAAGAACGCATGCCCATCTGCAGCGTGGGTGGCAGGTTGGAGTCTTTCATGGGTGCAACTCTTGGGGGGTGCGAACGCCCTGGCATGCGCGAAACACCGCCACGCGCCAGGCCACGCCTTCGCGAATCAGGATGCGCGAGCAATGCACATTGAAGTTCAGGCTGCGCCCGCTCAAATCCGGCAGGGGCAGGCTGTGCCAGGTGCGTTCGGGCAAGGCATTGTCCAGCAGCAAGCGGGCGATACCGGCGCCATGGGTGATGCCGAAGGTGTCCTCGAAGGCTGCGTTGCGCCATTGCGGTTGCAGGTGTTCATCGATGACCAGCACTGCGTCAGGCACGGCATCGAAGACCCGGCGCAAGGCGTCGATGCGCTGCTCGGCATCGTGCTGCATGCGCAACTCCTGGCTGACGTCACGAATACTGCCCCACATGCGCAACAGCTGGCCATTGACGATGGTGGCCCGGACGTCATTCTCCACGTAGGCAGGCGAACCGTCGTGGCGGCGATCCACCGACAGTGCTCCGTCGACATGGAACCCGGCCTCGATCAGGCGTCGCACGAATTCTTCGTTGGCCGGGCTGCGCGGCCAGTACAGGCGCACCGGTTGCTGGTTGAAGTCGACATCCGACGGCATCTCGTACACCTCGGCCATGGCCCGGTTGCACAGGCGCCAATGAGAGTCGTTTTCGAACACCTGGCGCACAATCTCATCCGGGGCATGGTTGATGTCCACCGCCTCGGCGAATTCGATGCACCAATAGGCGACCTTGGCGCTTTGCAGCATCTGGTTCATCACCTCATTGGCGTTATGCATCTCCCGCAACCGGTGCCCCAGCGTGCCCAGCGCAATCATCAACAGGTGCAGGCAGGCTGGTTGCACGTCACGCCATTGCAGCAATCCGCTGGCAATCACAGGCAGCAGGCCGCCGTTGCGCCGTATTAGCGTCAGTTCCAGGCTGTGGACCAGCTCGTCCGCGGGCGGGTTGGCAAGCAGCGCCTGTACCGTGCGCAACGATTCGAGACTCAGTACACGTTCGATCGGCTGATTGAGCAGTTCTTCAGGTGCATAGCCCAATTGATCGCTCAGGCTGGAGGACAGGCTGAGCAGTTGTCCGTCGGCGGCAAAGGTACTGGTCAGGGGCTGGGTTTTGTTTGCCAGCAAATTCAGGATATCCATCGGTGGATCGGCTCGATTCGGCTAATGGGACCTGGGCACACAGTGCCAGGGCAATTTGACAGGGCATTTCGCATGCCAACTCAAAAACCATTGAACAGGAGGGCATACGCGCAACCGTGATGATCGAGTGCTGCGTTATTGCAGCATAATCGGCAAACCCGCAGCGTGTTGAAAAATCAATGGTGATGCGCAGGCGCTGGGCTGTCAGTGAAGGCGTGGGTAAATTCACGTTCGCCATCAAGCCGGCGCCTACAGGAAAAAATCGATCTAAAAATACCGGCCCACACGCCGGTTGTTTTGCTAATCTGAGGTTGTAGGTGAGAACGCAGACTGATGCGCAAGCGGATAGCGAGGACGCGTGGGGCGCGCTCCGAAGGGTACACGGTTAGAAAGATCTCCGCGCTGAGATCCAGCCCTTATGCCGTGTGAAGCAGGACAGCGCTTATTGCTGTTGCTGTGGGAGTCCTGATAAACCTCGTAAGCCAGAGACCAGCGCTGGCCACCTACTTGGCTCTTGAAGCCGACTTGTGCAGCTGGATATATACAGCTAGCCAAGATCAAATGCCCCGAACTCCGGGGCATTTGTTTGTCTGTCATACCAGGTTGATCGTGACATCGATATTGCCACGGGTTGCCTTGGAGTACGGGCAAGTCTGATGCGCCGCGTCCACCAGCGTCCTGGCCAACACAGGGTCCAGGCCCGGCAGGCTGACATTCAGGCGCGCCTGAAGGAAATAGGCATTGCCGGTATTGCCCAGGTCCACTTCAGTAGCAACGCTCACGTCAGCCGGCAAGCTCACCTTCAACGCAGTGGCTGCCTTGCCCATGGCGCCAATGAAGCAAGCCGACCAGCCCGCACCCAACAGCTGTTCCGGATTGGTGCCGCTACCGGAAGAACCGGGCGGGGATAGCTTGATGTCCAGGCGGCCGTCGTCGCTTCGCGATTCGCCTTGACGGCCGCCAGTGGTCACGGTCCTGCCGGTGTAAAGGACAGTTTCGATTTGATTGATCATGCAAGACTCCTGCTGAGGTTGGGGGCTTCAGTCCTGGCTGAAGTGCGACCCACCCACTGTTTCATCTTCATGTCATGGAAATGTGTCCTGAACCGACGGATGTGTATCGCTGTGTACGTTCGCTGGCGATCAATACACATTGATACAAAAGCTCAGGCTTTCACCCAGCGCTGGCGACTCCAGCTGCTCAGGGTGTCGACGGCAAACACCAATACCAGCATCGCGAGTATGACCGTACTGGCCTGGGCCTCCTGGAACAGGCTGAGGTTGAGGTAGAGCATTTGTCCCAAGCCACCGGCACCGACGAAACCGAGCACGCTGGCCATGCGGATGTTGTTTTCCCAGCGGTACAGGATATAGGCCAGCAACTGCGGGAACAGATTGGGCAGGGTGCCGTAGCAGAACGCCCCTATGGCGTTGCCCCCCTGCAGGCGGATCGCATCGGCAGGTTCTGGCGGGGTATTTTCCAGTGCTTCGGCAAATAGCCGGCCCAGCACACCGGTCGTGTGCAGCGCCAAGGCCAGGGTGCCGGCATTGGGGCCGAGCCCGGCGGCCAGGACCATCAGCACCGCCCACACCAGCTCCGGAATTGCGCGCAAGGCATTGAGTATCAGGCGCGACAGTCCCTGCAACGGCCAGCCGAATCGACCCGCCGCGGGCAACGCCAGCAGCAAGCCGAACACTGTTGCCAACAGCGTGCCCAGGGCTGACATCGCAAGGGTTTCCAGCGCGCCGCGGGCAATGGCCTGCAAATGCCCCGTGCTCAGGTCCGGGCTGAGAAAGCGCTGCACATAGGCGGCCATCTGTTTCAGGTTGCCACTGGCGCCCAGTTCACCGAGGTCGATGCCCAGGTAGCGGAACGAAGTGAGCACCGCGGTGCCGATGCACAGCACCAGCAGCAGGTTGAGCAGGCGCTTCATGCCAGCCTCCAGCGCAGCAGCCTGCTCAACTGATCGGCGAACAGCACCAGGACGAGGAAGGTCAGCAACAGGCTGGCCACCTCACCGCCGGCGAACATGCGCATCGACAGGTCGATTTGCTGGCCCAGGCCACCGGCCCCGACGAAGCCCATCACCACCGAAGCGCGAATAGCGCATTCCCACCGGTACACCGTGTACGACAACAATTCCGCCGCGACATTGGGCAGGATCCCGTAGCTGAATGCCGCCAGCCGACCACTGCCGGCTTGCAGCAACGCGTGGGCGGGGCGTTGGTCGACCGACTCGAAGATTTCCGCGTAGACCTTGCCCAGCATGCCACTGTAGGTAATCGCAATGGCCAGGACCCCGGCCGTCGGGCCCAGGCCAACGGCGCGCACGAACAGCAGCGCCCAGACGATTTCCGGCACGCTGCGCAGGAAAATCAGCACGCCGCGCACCGGCCAGCGCAGCAGTTGCCCCCACTGGCTCGGGCGACCGGCGCGGGACGCAGCCGACAACGACAGCGCGCGGCTGGCCAGCAGGCTGGCGGGGATCGCCAGGAGCAGCGCCAGGGCCATGCCGGCCGTGGCGATGGTCAGGGTCTGCAAAGTGGCTTGCCACAACAGCTCGAGGAATTCTGCGCCATGGGCGGGCGGCCAGAAGGTCGCGACAAAGCGACCCATCTCGCCCCGGTTGTCACTGGCCAGCAACACACTCAGGTCCAGTTCGCTCAAGCGCATGCCCGGCCACAACAGGGCAATCGCCAACAGGCTTAGGAGCAGGCGTGGTCGGGCGGCGGGGTCACGGGTGTCACGGCTCAGCATCGGGGAATCTGCACACTCAAGGGGAGGACCGGGGGCGGTGAGGGCTGCAACTGTTCGTTGGCGTAGAGTGCATCGAGCTGCTCGCGGTCGACGGCGCTGGCCGGCAGGTCGAAGAGGATCTGCCCGTCACGCAAGCCGATGATCCGCGAGAAGTGCGCCAGCGCCAGGTCCACCGCGTGCAGGCTGGCGACCAGGGTCACGGCGTGCTCGCGCGCATGCTCGCAGAGGACCTTGAGCGTATGGCCGGCCAGCACCGGGTCCATGGCCGACACCGGTTCATCGGCCAGCAATACCTCGGGGGCCTGGTACAGCACCCGGGCAATGCCCACGCGTTGCAGTTGACCGCCGGACAATTGCTGGCACTGGGTGAAGAGCTTGTCGTGCAGGTCCAGCCTGGCCAATGCCGCGCGAGCCCCCGGGACATCCAGCGGATGCACCAGGTTCAACAGGCTCTTGCCCAATCCCCATTGGCCGATTTTTCCCGCCAGCACTGCAGTGATCACCCGCTGGCGCGGTGGCAGCGGCGGTGCTTGATGCACCAGGCCGATACGCGCGCGCAGGCGTTGGCGCTGGCGCGCCGACAGATGCCAGGGCTGTTCACCCAGCACCTGCAATTCGCCGTTGCCAGGGCGCAGGCCGGTGGCAAGGACGTTGAGCAGGCTCGACTTGCCAGCGCCGGACGGGCCGATGATGGCAACGTGTTCACCGGCTTCGATGTGCAAGTCCAGGCTGTGCAGCGCCTGTACGCCGTTGGCGTGGGTGAGGCTGACCCGGGTCAGGTGCAAGGTCATTTGAGCAGGTCGGCGGCGCGTGCGGCTTCCTCGATGCCCTTGTAGTTCTCAGGCTTGGTCTCGATGAAACGGCTGGCAGCCTGCAAGTCCAGGATCGCTTTTTGCTCAGGGTTCGCAGGATCGAGGGCGAGGAAGGCGGCCTTGATCTTTGCCGCCAGCGCCGGGTCGAGGGTGCCGCGCACGGTCCAGTTGTAGTCGTAGTAGGCCGGGGTGGTGGCAAAGACCTTGACCTTATTGGTGTCGACCTTGCCGGCCTTGACCAGCTTTTCCCAGACGCTGGCGTTCAGCACACCGGCGTCGACTTTGCCCGCCTGGACCCAGGCAACGGTGGCGTCATGGGCACCGGAGTAGCCCACGCGACTGAAGAATGTTTCCGGCTTGATGCCGTCCTGCAGCATGAAATAGCGCGGCATCAAGCTGCCAGACGTCGAGGACACCGAACCGAAGGCGAAGGTCTTGCCCTTGAGGTCGGAGAGGGACTTGACGTTCGGGTCGGCGGTGATGAACTTGCTGGTGAACTGGGCATCCTGTTCGCGCTGCACCAAGGGAATGGCATTGCCAGTCTTCAGCCGCGCCTGGACAAAGGTGAAACCACCCAGCCAGGCCATGTCGATCCGGTCAGTGGCCAGCGCCTCGACCACGGCCGGGTAGTCACTGACCGGCACGAACTCGACCTTCATGCCTAATTGCTGTTCCAGGTAACTGCCCAGGGGCTGGAACTTGCGTAGCAGTTCGGTGGGGGCTTCATCCGGAATGGCGCTGACCTTCAGGGTGTCGGCCGCCTGCGCCAGCAGGGTGGAAAGCGACAGGGTCAAGCCGACAGCCAAGGCCAGGGTGCGTTTGAGCATGGAAGTTCTCCGGTTCATTAGCGCAAATATGTGCAAGCGCCTGACACGCATGGATAGCCGCCAGATGCTTGTTGAGGGTAGACGAAGTGCGGCGATTGTAAGGGTTACGGGCCATTGTTCCCACTACCCGTTTCCGGGTTTTGGGCTTGCAGCTGGCGCAGCAACCAATCGCTGAAGCTTCGCGCACTGTTCTCGCTATCACGATGGGTCAGCAGGGCCCAATTAGGTCCGCGGATGGTCGGTTCCACCAGCGGCTGCAGCAAGCCATTGGCATAGGCTTGCCGGCTTAGCAATTGGCTGACCAGCGCAATGCCGAGCCCCGCGCAAGCCGCATCCAGCAACAGACCGGGATCGGAGAAGTTCATCCCCTGATCCTGCTGGCCGACATCCATGCCGGCCTCCACCGCCCAGGCATCCGGAGCATGCCTATACATTCATCAACTTCGTCATGCGCCCAAGAACATGGCCGCCATCAGCAACACAACCCTGACATCTACATCGACGAAGCCACGTATGCGCGGCTGATTCCCGGCAAGGATATCCCCCAGGCGGACATGCGGGCGCGCATGCGTACCTGGACCAAACTCAAGACGGCCACCGCGCCCTGACGTCATCGACCACTGCCCGCACGGGTACAACGCTGTAGCGCAAGGCGCATCGGGATAACCCGATGCGCCTTGTGTCATTTGCTGGCATCGAGCACGACGCGGTAACGCGCCTTGCCACTGCGCATGTGATCGATGGCCGCATTGACCTGGCTCATGGGAAACATCTCGACCTGCGGCAGGATCTGATGACGGGCGCAGAACTCGAGCATGGTCGCGGTGTTGCTCGGCGAGCCGACCGGTGAGGCGGACAGGTTCTTTTGTTGGGGAATCAGGTCAAATACATGCACCGGGATGGCGTTGGGCACGATACCGACGAAATGCAGGCGTCCTTTACCGCGCAGGGTCGCCAGCATGGCCGGCCAGTCGAGGTCGGCATTGGCGGTGACCAGGAGAAAATCCAGGCTGCCGGCAATGGCTTTCAAGGCGTCGCTGTCGGTGGAGGCGACGACCTTGTGCGCGCCCAGGCGTCTGGCTTCGTCCTCCTTACCCTTTGATGACGTGAAGGCAGTCACTTCACAGCCCCAGGCGTTGAGGAAGCGCAGCGCCAGATGACCGAGGCCACCGATGCCCACCACACCGACCCGGTCGGTGGGCTTGATGGCGAACTCCAGCAGCGGGTTGAACACTGTGGAGCCTGCGCAGAACAGCGGTCCGGCCATCGCCGGATCGAGACCATCGGGTATTGCCAGGGCCCAGGCCCAGTGGGAACGCAGTCGATCGGCAAAGCCGCCGTTGCTGCCGATGATGGTCGGCTGTGCGGTGCGGCACAGATTATGTGAGCCTTCGATGCATGAGGAGCAATGCATGCAACTGCCCTTGTACCAGCCAATACCCACCCGTTGTCCCACTTCGAGACCGTGCACCTGTGCACCCGCGCGCACGATTCGGCCCACCACTTCGTGGCCGGGGATGAAAGGGTAGTGGCTGATGCCCCAATCGTTATCGATCAATGACTGGTCGGAGTGGCAAACGCCGCAGTACTCCACGGCGACTTCCACCTCTTCTTGCCCCAGCGGGCCGGGATCATAGCTGTAGCGCTCCAGCGGCGCGCCCGCCGCGGTGGCGGCCCAGCCGGTAAAGGTGGTGAGTTCGGTGTTGTCGCTCATGGTGTACCTCCAGATCCAGGGAAAGGGGCGGCGCACAAGCATTGTAGGAGCTAGCCAGCGGTGCGGCGTGCAGACTTGTTGGCGAAGGCGTCCTGGCAGCTGACCTGGATTTTGTTGACTGTGCACCTATCCATTCCTGCGGTAACGGCCACCTAGGGTTTCGCCCTTACGGCGAGTCACTTGGAAGAGCCTGTAGGAGCGAGC
>NZ_JBXAHO010000077.1:0-13230 GCF_058795195.1 Pseudomonas sp. GW823-FHT06B06
GGCTCAACTAATGCGTCGTCAGCGGAACGCGGAGCGTCCCTGGCGGCATTCCCACGCAGAGCGTGGGAACGATCAATCAACAGGCTCAGGGCCCGAGGGGACTCTTGATTAGCTGCCCACCGCAATAGGCCTTAAATAATCAGTGCGCCCCAGCAGCCTTGTTCAAATCACTCTCAGCCCATTCGGTATAAACACAGGCATCGGCAGTCGCCCAGCGCACACGCACCGGATCCTCCGCCTTCATGGGCATGCCCGCCGCGGAAAGCGCCTTGACGGTCATCGACGTACCGCCCGAAGTCACCACGCTGCACGTCTGGCTTTCCCCCAGGAAAAGCACTTCCACCACCTTGGCCGTCACTTCATTCCAACCGGCGGCCAACGGCTCCTGAGCGGCTTGCTCGAGACTCAAGGCCAGCGCCTTTTCCGGTCGCACCATCAACAGTACGTCCTGGTTGGTTTGCAGGCCGGCTGTCAGGCGGATCGACAGCGACTGCCCCTCAAACGTTGCCACGGCGTTGCCCTGGGCCTTGAGCTTGAGGAAGTTCGAGTTACCAAGGAACGAGGCGACAAAGGCATTCGGCGGATTCTGGTACAGGTCGTAACCGCTGCCCAGGCCGACGATCTTGCCATGGCTGAAGATGGCGATGCGCTGGGACAGGCGCATGGCTTCTTCCTGGTCGTGGGTCACGTAGACGATGGTGATGCCCAGGCGCCGATGCAGCTGGCGCAGTTCGTCCTGCAAATCTTCACGCAGTTTCTTGTCCAGTGCGCCCAGCGGTTCATCCATCAGCAGGATGCGTGGCTCGTAGACCAGCGCCCGGGCGATGGCGACCCGTTGCTGCTGGCCGCCGGAGAGTTGCGAAGGGCGGCGATGGGCGAATTGCTCAAGCTGCACCAGCTTGAGCATCGCATCGACCCGGCGATCACGCTCGGCCGGGGCCAGTTTGCGGATGGCCAGCGGGAAGGCAATGTTGTCGCGCACCGACAGGTGCGGGAACAGCGAGTAGCGCTGGAACACCATACCGATGTCACGCTTGTGCGGCGGCACATTGACCAGTGACTGGCCGTTGACCAGGATCTCGCCGCTGCTCGGGGTTTCGAAACCGGCGAGCATCGACAGCGTAGTACTTTTTCCCGAGCCGCTGGAGCCGAGGAAGGTCAGGAATTCACCGTCCTTGATGTCCAGCGAGATGTCGTCCACGGCAGCAAAGTCGCCGTAGTATTTATTCAAGTTGCGCAGGCTCACCAGGGGCTTGTCATTTTGCTGCGCGGTATCTTTGATCACTGCACTCATGTCGTACTCCTGCGCGCTCAGGCGCTGATTTCATTGCGCCGGCGCAGTGCGGCGGCGATCACCATGACCAATACCGAGAGGCCGATCAGCAGCGTCGAGGCGACGGCGATCACGGGCGTCAGGTCCTGGCGCAGGGTGGTCCACATTTTCACGGGGAGGGTTTGCAGGGTCGGGCTTGCCATCATCACGCTCAGCACCACTTCATCCCACGAGACAAGGAAGGCGAAGAGGGCGCCGGCCACCATGCCCGGGCGAATCGCCGGGAAGGTCACCTTGAATACCGCTTGCAGGCGCGAGGCGCCGCAAATCACTGCGGCATCCTCGATCGACTGGTCGAACAGCTTCAGCGAGTTGATGATCGAGATGATGGTGAACGGCAACGCGACGATGACGTGGCTGACCACGAACGCGAACATGGTTCCGGTGTAGCCCAGTTTCAGGAACAACGCGTACACCGCGACCGCAATGATCACCAGCGGCACGATCATCGGCAGGGTAAACAGGCCGTAGAGCATTTCCCGGCCCGGAAAGCGCCCGCGTACCAGGGCGAAAGCGGTCGGCAGGCCCAGGGCCACGGCAAAGAACGTGGTCAGTACCGCGACCTTGAGGCTGGCCATGGCCGCGTTCATCCAGTCGGCATTGGAGAAGAACTGGCCGTACCATTTGAGCGTCCAGCCCGGTGGTGGGAACACCAGCCACTGGGATGAGCCGAATGACAGCAGGACGATGAACACGATCGGTAGCAACAGGAACAGCCCGATCAGCCCGGTGGTGGCGTACAGGCCAAGGCGCATCCGGCGGCTCATGGCATTGGGGGTCAGGAGCATGACGGCTTACCTCGCGTTGCTGGCGCCAACCGGGGATTCCGGCTGAAGCTTCAGGTAGAAGTAGAACAGCACCAGCGTGATGACGATCAGCAACGCGGCACCGGCGCTGGCCAGGCCCCAGTTGAGGAACGACTGCACCTGCTGGATGATGAACTCGGGCAGCATCATGTTCTGCGCACCGCCCAGCAGGGCCGGGGTGACGTAGTAACCGAGCGACATCACGAACACCATCAAGCCACCGGAGAACAGCCCCGGCCGGCACAGCGGCAGGAATACCCGGAAGAAGTTGGTCCACGGACTGGCCCCGCAGATCGAACCGGCCTGCAGGATCATCGGGTCGATGGCCTGCATGGTCGCCTGCAGCGGCAGCACGATGAACGGGATCATGATGTAGCTCATGCCGATCACCACGCCGGTGAGGTTATGCACCATCTCCAGCGGCTGATCGATGATGCCCATGGCCATCAACGCCTTGTTGATCACCCCGGAGGCTTGCAGCAACACCAGCCAGGAATAGGTGCGGGCGAGCAGGCTGGTCCACATCGACAACAGCACGATGTTCAGGATCCAGCGACCCCAGCCACGGGGCACCAACGTGATCGCCCAAGCCAGCGGGAAACCCAATAGCAGGCTGAACAACGTCACCAGTCCGGCCACCGAGAAGGTGTTGAGCAAGACACGGGCATACGCCGAGTTGGCGAACAACTGCTCGTAGTTGCCCAGCCCCGGAGTCGGTTCCAGCACGCCGCGTAGCAGCAAGCCGATCAGTGGTGCGAGGAAGAACAGGCCGAGGAACAGCAGGGCGGGGATCAGGTTGCTCGATCCGCGCCAGCGTTGCGCCAGGGTCGGGGTTTGCGTCATCGCAGCCGTCTTGCCGGCAGCGCCGGAGGCGCTCCCGACCGGCGTGGATGGACGGGACGCGGTTACCGTCATTTTCATTTGACCAGCCATTCGTTCCACCGTGTCGCGATAGCAGGACCGTTCTTGGCCCAGTACGCGAAATCAAGAGTGATTTGATCCTTGGCGTAGGCAGTCGGCAGGTTGGGCGCCAGGGTCGAGTCCAGGCGCGCCACGCTGTCGACGTTGACCGGGGCGTAGGCGGTCAGGTTGGAGAAGTCGGCCTGGCCTTTGGCGCTGCTGGCATTGGCCAGGAACTTCATCGCCGCGTCCTTGTTCTTCGAACCCTTTGGAATGACCAGGATGTCGGCCATGACCAGGTTCTGTTTCCAGCTCACGCCAACCGGCGCACCGTCTTCTTGGAGGGCATGAATGCGGCCGTTCCAGAACTGGCCCATGCTCGCTTCACCGGAGGCCAGCAGCTGTTGCGACTGAGCGCCGCCGCCCCACCAGACGATGTCTTTCTTGATGGTGTCGAGCTTCTTGAAGGCGCGGTCCAGGTCCAGCGGATAGAGCTTGTCGGCGGCGACGCCATCGGCCAGCAGCGCCAGCTCCAGCACGCCAGGACTTGGCCATTTATACAGGGCGCGTTTGCCGGGGTAGGTCTTGGTGTCGAACAGCGCGGACCAGTCCTGGGGTTTGTTGGCACCCAACTTGCCTTCGTTGTAGCCGAGGACGAAGGAGAAGAAGAACGAGCCGACGCCGTGATCGGAGACGAATCGCGGGTCGATCTTGTCGCGATCGATGACTTTGAAATCGAGGGGTTCGAGCAGGCCTTCGGAGGCCGCGCGCAAGGCGAAGTCAGCTTCGACGTCGACCACGTCCCACTGCACGTTGCCGCTTTCGACCATGGCCTTGAGCTTGCCGTAGTCGGTGGGGCCATCCTGGACCACGGTGATGCCGCTGGCCTTGCTGAACGGATCGGCCCAAGCCTGCTTCTGTGCATCCTGGGTGCTACCGCCCCAGCTGACGAAGTTGACGCTTTCAGCAGCCGTTGCCACATGACTGACCGTGGCCAACAAGCCTGCGAACAGTACTGCGGATGCACGTTTGTTCAACACCATTTTCACGCCCTCATTTGTTGTGTTTTTGAGCGGGCTTGGTAATGCCCGCCTATCGGGAGCAGTAGGTCCATCTGGCCTTGAAAGGCGACCGTGCCAAGGGCTGTTGTGAGTGCTTTCCCTCGCGGGTGCGCTTGGCTAAAACGTCCGGTCTATGGAATATCATATTATGGTATTCCAAACTTTGTGCAAGCACTTTGCCTTACCGGCTATCAGCCAAAAATGCATTTTTTTCGAGCTGCGGGGCGTACCCGGTACCGCGCAAACATCGCAATCCTTGTGGGAGCGAGCCTGCTCGCGAAGAGGGCGTGTCAGTTGACACACATGTTGCCGGGTACATCGCCTTCGCGAGCAGGCTCGCTCCCACAGGGGACTACACAAATCCGAGGATCACTGGGTGAACGGGATGCTTTCCACCACTTCCAGGTCATACCCGGTCAAACCTGCATATTTCAGCGGCGGCCCCAGATGCCTCAGCTTGCCCACGCCGAGGTTCTGCAGGATCTGCGCACCGGTGCCGACTTCCGAATAGATCCGCGACTGCGAACGGCTGAACTGCCGCGGCGCCTGGGTCAATTGCGGCACCCGCTCCAGCAACGCTTGCGACGATTCGTGGTTGGCCAGGACCACCACGACGCCGCGACCTTCCTCAGCCACTCGCTGCAAAGCCGCCCACAACGTCCAGTTCGAAGGGCCGCTGTATTCGGCGCCGACCAGGTCACGCAACGGGTCGATGACGTGCACGCGCACCAGCGTCGCTTCCTCGCGGCGCAGATCACCCATGACCATTGCCATGTGGACACCGCCTTCGATGCGATCCTCAAAGGTGATCAGACGAAAGGTGCCATGCACCGTCGGCAGCTCGCGCTCGCCGATGCGCACCACCGTGTGCTCGGTACTTAAACGATAGTGGATCAGGTCGGCGATGGTGCCGATCTTGATTCCGTGTTTTCGCGCGAACACTTCCAGGTCCGGGCGGCGGGCCATGGTGCCGTCATCGTTCATCACTTCGACGATCACCGAGGCGGGGGTAAAACCGGCCAGGCGCGCCAGGTCGCAACCGGCTTCGGTATGGCCGGCGCGGGTCAATACGCCACCCTCCCGGGCACGCAGGGGGAAGATGTGGCCGGGCTGCACGATATCGGCGGCACTCGCGCCATGGGCAACGGCAGCGGCCACGGTACGCGCGCGGTCGGCGGCGGAGATGCCGGTGGTCACGCCAACAGCCGCTTCGATCGATACGGTGAACGCGGTACTGAACACGCTGCCATTGCTGGGCACCATCTGCTCGAGGCCCAAGCGCTGGCAATGCTCGTCGGTCAAGGTCAGGCAGATCAGGCCGCGCGCTTCACGGGCCATGAAGCTGATGGCTTCGGCGCTGCAGCGGTCGGCGGCCAGCAGCAGGTCGCCTTCATTTTCCCGGTCCTCGTCGTCCACCAGGAGCACCATCTTGCCTTGGCGGTAGTCTTCGATGATTTCTTCGATGCTGTTGAAGGCCATTTGGGGATTCTCGATGTTTGATGGAGATATATTGTGGTATACCATAATACAACACAAGCAGAGAGGTCACTATGAAGGCGTACTGGATTGCTCACGTGGATATCACCGACCCCGATCAATACAGCCAATACACCCAGCGGGCACCGCAGGCGTTTGCCCAATACGGTGGTCGGATAATGGCGCGTGGGGGGCGCAGCGAAGCGATGGAAGGTCGGTCGACGCCGCAACGCAGCGTGGTGATTGAATTTGATTCCTACGAACAGGCGCTGGCCTGCTATCGATCCGATCTGTATCAGGAGGCGAAAGGGCACCGCGAAGGCGTGGCGAAGGCAGAGGTGATCATTGTCGAAGGAATCGCCCCGGCATAACCCTGTAGGAGCTGCCGCAGGCTGCGATCTTTTGATCTTGATCTTGATCTTGATCTTCGGGCAGCCTTCAGGGCGCCAAAGATCAAAAGATCGCAGCCTGCGGCAGCTCCTACAGTGATTGTGTCGCGTTCTGTCAGCGAATGAAGTGAATCTTGCCGCTATCGTCGTTGCCGATGTAGATCCCGTAGACCCCGGCCTGCCGCTCCTCGATGTAGCGTTCGAGAATCTGCCGGATTGCCGGGTAGTAGATGCTGTCCCAGGGAATGTCCTCGGGCGCGAAGAATTTGTAGTCGAGGGTTTCCGGTCCGTACTGCCCGGTGATCTCCAGCGCGATGGCGCGGAAGATGATGTACACCTCGCAGATTGTAGGCACGCTGAAGATCGAGTAGGGCGAGAGGATTTCCGCGCGCACGCCGCTCTCTTCCCAGACCTCGCGCAACGCCGCCTGCTCGGTGGTCTCACCACCTTCCATGAAGCCCGCCGGCAAGGTCCAGGTGCCGGGGCGCGGAGGGATTGCGCGTTGGCAAAGCAAGTACTTGCCGTCCTGCTCGATGATGCAGCCGGCAATGATTTTCGGATTGACGTAGTGGATGTAGCCGCAGCCGCGGCACATCAGGCGCTCGTGCGTATCGCCCGGTGGCAACTGTGACTTGAGGTCATTGCTGCCGCACCTTGGACAATAGCTCGGGCTGAACATGATCAACGACCTATGCGGGGTTCTTTGAGGGCGATGGGCTGGGTGATCTCGGGGATCGCCCCGGTTTCTTCCTGCTTGCGCTTGAGGTAATCGAGGGCGACGGTGGCGGCGGCCCGAACGTGGTCGACGCAAGCCTGGTGGGCGGCCAGGGGATCGCCGCTCTTGATCGCTTCGACCATGCGTTCCATTTCCTGGTTGCTGGCGCCGCGACGGTTCTGCTGGGACACCGAAGTCGCGCGCAGGTAGCTGATGCGCGCCTGCAGCTGACGCAACTGGGTCGCGGCGACATGGTTGCCAGAGCCTTCGAGCAGGACGTCGTAGAAACCTTGCACGGAGTCGATGACCTGTTGCAGTTCGCCTTCCTTCAAGGCCTGGCGGTTTTCTTCCAGGGCCTTTTCCAGGGCCTTGATGTCCTTGGCCTTGGCACGCAGGGTGAACAGTTGAACGATCAGGCCTTCCAGTACGCAACGCAGCTCATAGATATCGACGGCATCGGCCAGCGTGATGATCGCTACCCGAGGGCCCTTGGCATCGGCGAACTCCACCAGGCCTTCGGATTCAAGGTGACGCAGCGCTTCGCGCACCGAAGTGCGGCTCACGCCCAGGCGATCGCACAGATCGCGTTCGACCAGTCGATCTCCCGGCAGAAGCTGGAAGTTCATGATGGCGCTTCGCAGTTTATCCAGCACGATTTCGCGCAGGGTAACGGGGTTGCGATTGACCTTGAAGCTGTCGTCGAGTGGCAGGCGTTTCATGGGGTCCGCTCTGAATGTGGCTGTCCATGCAAAAAGAGCACTTTGATCGTAATAATCCTAGTGCTCGTTCAGTCAGATAGCCAAGGGTTAACTGGAGGCCTCGGCATCGGCTTCGGCGAACGCTTCACGGGCGAGCCGGAAACTGTCCACGGCCGCGGGGACACCGCAATAAATACCGACCTGAAGCAGAATTTCGCGTATTTGTTCACGACTCAGCCCGTTACGCAAGGCACCACGCACGTGCAGCTTGAGTTCGTGAGGCCGATTGAGGGCCGAAATCATCGCCAAGTTTATCATGCTGCGCTCTTTAAGCGACAAACCCTCACGCCCCCACACGTGGCCCCAGCAGTACTCGGTGACCATTTCCTGCAGGGGGCGGGTGAAGTCATCGGCGTTTTCGATGGAGCGGTTCACATAGGCTTCGCCCAGCACCTGGGTGCGGATCTTCAAGCCTTTTTCGTACTTTTCGTTACTCACTTCAGAGCCCGCCCATTAGTGTGTATTTGAGTTCCAGATAATCCTCGATGCCGTACTTGGAGCCTTCACGACCCAGGCCCGAGGATTTGATCCCGCCAAACGGCGCGACTTCGGTGGAAATCAGTCCTTCGTTGATCCCGACCATGCCGTATTCCAGCGCCTCACTCATGCGCCAGGCGCGGCCCAGGTCGCGGGTGTAGCAGTAGGCAGCGAGGCCGAATTCGGTGTCGTTGGCCATCTGCACGGCCTGCGCCTCGCTGGTGAAACGAAACACCGCGGCGAGAGGGCCGAAGGTCTCATCCCGGGCAACTTTCATCTGAGTGGTGATGCCGGCCAATACCGTAGGCTGGAAAAAGCCGTGGCCCAGCGCATGACGTTCGCCGCCGCAAACCAACCGGGCACCTTGCGCCAGTGCGTCCTGCACATGGTCTTCAACCTTGGCCACGGCGCGCTCGTTAATCAGCGGACCCTGTGTGACCCCGTCAGCGAAACCGCTGCCCACCTTGAGCTGCGACACCCGCTCGGCCAGGCGCGCAACAAAGGCGTCGTGTATGCCGTCTTGCACCAGGAAGCGATTGACGCAGACACAGGTTTGGCCGGCGTTGCGAAACTTGGCAATCAGCGCGCCTTCTACCGCACGCTCAAGGTCGGCATCGTCGAAGACAATGAACGGTGCGTTGCCGCCCAGTTCCAGCGACACTTTCTTCAGCGTCGGCGCGCACTGCGCCATCAGCAACTTGCCAATCGCCGTGGAGCCGGTGAACGATAGTTTGCGCACCAACGGGCTTGCCGTCAGCTCAGCGCCGATGGCGATGGCATTGCCGGTGATCACGTTGAAAATACCGGCAGGAATACCGGCCTGTTCGGCCAGCGCCGCCATGGCCAGCGCCGAGAATGGCGTCTCCGGTGCCGGCTTGACGATGCACGGACAACCGGCGGCCAGCGCCGGGCCGGCCTTGCGGGTGATCATCGCTGCGGGGAAGTTCCACGGCGTGATGGCCGCGACGACACCGATCGGTTCCTTGCTGACGACGATGCGCGCATCGCCCTTGTGGCTGGGAATCGTGTCGCCGTAGATGCGTTTGGCTTCTTCGGCGAACCATTCGATGAAACTGGCGGCGTAGAGGATTTCACCCTTGGCTTCGGCCAACGGTTTGCCTTGTTCTAGGGTCAGGATTTCAGCAAGGGCTTCGGCGTTTTCCAGCATCAGCGCGTGCCAGCGCTTGAGGGTGTTGCTGCGCTCCTTGGCGGTCAGGGCGCGCCAGGCCGGCCAGGCGTTGTTGGCGGCAACGATGGCTTGGCGGGCGTGCTCGGCGCCAAGGTTCGGCACGCTACCGATGAGTTCGCCGGTGGCGGGATTGAAAATGTCCTGTCGCGCCCCATCGGGCGCATCCAGCCACTGGCCATCGATGTAGGCCTGCTGGCGGAACAGTTGCGAGGCTGCTGGGCTCATGCCGGCTCCTGGAGAAACATAAAAGACCTACGCGGGCCCCTGTGGGAGCGGGCTTGCTCGCGAAAGCGGTGGGTCAGTCAATATTGATGTCAACTGACACTCGGCCTTCGCGAGCAAGCCCGCTCCCACAGGGCATTGTGTAGAGCCATCAGGCCAGGGCGGGCAGGGGGCCCAGCTTGCCTTTGTGGTAGATCATCGGCGTCACCGGTTGCTCGGGCAGGATCAGGTTCTTTACCGCGCCGACGATGATGGCGTGGTCGCCGCCATCGTATTCACGCCACAGTTCGCACTCGATGATCGCCGTGGCTTTGCGCAGCAACGGGTTGCCCAGTTCGCTCAGGTGCCACTCGATGCCATTGGCCTTATCCTTGCCCTTGCCGGCGAACGCATAGGCTTCGGTGGTCTGGTCGGCGGACAGCAAATGAATTGCGAATTGCTTGCTGTCGCGCAGGATCGGGTACGTGTCAGAGGCGTAGTTGGGGCAGAACAGCACCAGTGCCGGATCGATCGACAGCGCACTGAAGGCGCTGGCGGTGATGCCGACGATGCCGCCGTCCGGGTCCAGGGTGGTGACCACCGTGACCCCGGAAGGGAACGAGCTCATGACGTCTTTGTAAATGCCGGGTTCGATCATTTCTCAGGACTCCTAGCGCATCACAAACGGATCAGGCATCGGTGCCTGGGAAAGATTGATCCACACCGTTTTCAGCTCGGTGTAGGCCAGCACGGAATCGATGCCGCTTTCGCGTCCATAGCCACTGTTCTTGAAGCCGCCGATCGGCGCCATGGCCGACACGGCGCGGTAGGTATTGACCCAGATGATCCCCGAACGCACGTCCCGGGCCAGGCGATGGGCACGGCCCAGGTCGCGGGTCCAGATGCCGGCGGCGAGTCCGAACTGCGAGTCGTTGGCAATCGCCAGGGCTTCGGCTTCGTCCTTGAAACGGATGACCGAGGCCACCGGACCAAAGACTTCTTCCTGCATGATCCTCATCGAGTTGCGGTCGCATTCGAACAGGGTCGGCTCATAGAACCAGCCTTCGCCCAGGTTCTGCACACGCTTGCCACCGAGGCGCAAACGCGCACCTTCGGCAATGGCATCCGCCACCAGGCCTTCCACCACGGCCAGTTGCTGGGCAGTGGCCATCGGGCCCATTTCACTGCTGTCTTCCTGCGGGTTGCCGATGCGGATGCGCTGGGCGCGTTCCACCAGGCGAGCGACGAATTCGTCGTAGATTTCGTCCTGCACCAACAGACGCGAACCCGACACACAGCTTTGCCCGGACGCGGCATAGATCCCGGCGATGGCGCCGTTGATCGCGCTGTCGAGGTCGGCGTCGGCGAAAATGATGTTCGGCGATTTGCCGCCCAGTTCCAGGGACAATTTCGCGAAGTTCTCGGCACTGCTGCGCACCACATGCCGGGCCGTGGCCGCGCCGCCGGTGAAGGCGATCTTGCGTACCAGCGGATGGCGGGTCAGGGCGGCGCCGGTGCTCGGGCCGTAACCGGTGACGACATTGACCACTCCCGGTGGAATCCCGGCTTCCAGCGCCAGGCGCGCCAGTTCCAGAATGGTCGCCGAGGCGTGTTCGGACGGCTTGATCACGATGGTATTGCCTGCCGCGAGGGCCGGCGCCAGTTTGATCGCGGTCAGGTACAGCGGACTGTTCCACGGAATGATCGCGGCGACCACGCCCATGGCTTCGTGCACGGTGTAGGCAAACAGGTCCGGCTTGTCGAGGGGCAGGGTGCCGCCTTCGAGTTTGTCGGCCAGGCCTGCGGTGTAGTGGAAGAACTCCGGCAAATAGCCGACCTGGCCGCGGGTCTCGCGGATCAGCTTGCCGTTGTCGCGGCTTTCCAGCTGCGCCAGTTGTTCCTTGTTTTCCGCGATCAGGTCGCCCAGGCGCCGCAGCAACTTGCCGCGTGCGGTGGCGGTCAGACCGCGCCAGGCCGGGCTGTCGAAGGCGCTCTGCGCCGCCTGTACGGCGCGCTCGACGTCGGCTTCGTCGGCATCGGGCAATTCGGCCCAAGGTTCGGCCAGGGCTGGATTGAGGCTTTCAAAAGTCTTGCCGGACAGGGCATCGACCCATTCACCGCCGATGCACATCTGGAAGCGTGAGAGAGTCATGCAACGATCCCCTTAATCTGGTTTGGTCGGGCGTGCGCCGTGTCGAGGAACTCCAGCAACAGCTGGTTGACCAGGCGCGGCGATTCTACGGGCATCATATGCCGCTGCTCGCCGAGTACGGCAACCTTGGCGCCGAGAATGCGCCCGGCCAGTTGCTCGGCCATTTCCGGGGTCGACCCCGGATCGAGTTCGCCGGTAGCGACCAGCGTCGGCACCTGGATGCTGGCCAGGTCATCGGCGCGGTACATGTCCTGGGTGGCGAACAATTCATAAGTAGTCAGGTAGCCCTGCGGATCATTCTGCGCGAGCGTCTGGCGCAAAGCGGCGATCTGCGCCGGATTGGCTGCCTGGTATTCGCGGCTGAACCAGCGCGACAGTGCGGCTTCGGCGTTGGCATCCGGCCCGTGTTCGGCCGCCTGGGCTGTGCGGGCGATGACACCGGCGCGTTGCTCGGCGGTGCGATTGAACACACTGTTGAGCACCACAAGGCTCTGCAGGCGCTGCGGGTAATGCAGGGCAAAAGCCCGCGCCACCAGGCCGCCCATGGAGAAACCGATCACTGCCGCCTTGGGCAATTGCAAATGATCGAGCAGCTCCAGCAACTGGTCGGCGTAACCGAGCAGCGGCGTGCCGCTTTCCGGACGCGGGCTGGCGCCATGACCGAGCATGTCGTAGGCGATCACGCGGTATTGGGTGGCCAGGCCAACGATCTGGCCGCCCCACATTTCTTTGTTCAGGCCCACGCCGTGGATCAAGACCACGGGCTGGCCTTGGCCGGTCGCCAGGTAACTGGTGCCAGCCGGGGTGCGTTCAGCGGTGAGCCGAATCATGGAGCGCTCCTGCATACCTTTTTGTTGTAGTGACCGACCGGCTTACTGGGCTTTTTCGGCGGCCAGTTCTTCCAGGTCGATGTAGCGATTGCCGATGCGTGGGTGCAGGCGGCCGCCATCGGCGCAACCCAGGACCACGACGATTTCGTCGGCACGCGGCGCGTCTTCGATCTGCATTTCCAGGGTGATGTAGTGCGAACGCAGGCCTTCGTCGTCCTTGTGCATCATCGGGATCTGGATGGAGGTGCCCGGGCCGCCGCGCTTGTTGGTGAAGCTCAGGTAGCTCTTGGCTTTCACCGCTTCGCGGTAGTGGTTGCCGAAACGCAGGGTGTGGATCACTGCGGAGGCGTGTTCGATTTCACCGTCGGCGCCGACCACGGCGGCCTTGCCGTACGCTTCGATTTTCTCGGCACCGCCGATGATGCCCACCAAGCGCTCGACCATCAGCGCGCCGAGGTCGGAGCAGTTGGCGCGGATCTGCGGCTTGAGGTCTTCAACGAAGCCGTTGCCCACCCAAGGGTTCTTCATCACCACGGCCAGCCCGACCATGGTCACGGGCTTGTCGGTGGCCTTGCCGCCTTCAATGAAGGTTTCTTCGACATAGCTGACGATCTTGCGGATTTCGAAACTCATGAGCTGCTCCGTATCAGGGTGAAAAAGTGTCTGTGCGTATGATGGTATACCATAATACTGGATGCGCAATACCCTGAAAGGAGTTTCTGGTCGGATGGTGATGAAAACTGTAGGAGCGAGGCTTACCCGTGAAGGCGGCCTGACAGCCGACCTGTGTTTGGTTGACTGCGGACAGACCAGCAATCCGGTCGGCTGTCAGGGAGTACATATCCATTGCTGCGATAACGGCCTCCTATGGTTTCGCTTTTACAGCGACTCCCTTTTTCAAACACCAAAAAGGAAGCAAAAGGCTTTGCCCCACCACTTGGTG
>NZ_JBXAHO010000078.1:0-13163 GCF_058795195.1 Pseudomonas sp. GW823-FHT06B06
GGACGCCGGTTTAGCCGCGCTGGGCCAGGGACGGCCCATCGCGGCGACCCACGGAGCAATGCCGGAGTGAGGGCATGGCGAGCCTAAGCGAGGCACCGAGTGGTGGGGCAAAGCCTTTTGCTTACTTTTTGGCGTTTGAAAAAGTGAGTCGCTGTAAGAGCGAAACCATAGGAGGCCGTTACCGCAGCAATGGATATGTACCCCTAGACCGCGTCATCGTTCTTCGCCGGCAAACCTGGCTCCTACAAGGGTTGTGGTTGTTTTCAGATCCCCGCCAGTGCCAGGTCCATCGCAAAATACGTGAAAATCAGATCAGCCCCCGCCCGCTTGATGGCGCCCAGGCTTTCGCGCACCACGCGATCTTCATCGATGGCCCCCGCCTGTGCGGCGAACTTGATCATCGCGTACTCCCCGCTCACCTGATACGCCGACAAGGGCAGGCGCGAGGCTTCGCGAATGTCGCGGATGATGTCGAGGTACGCTCCGGCCGGCTTGACCATCAGCGCATCGGCGCCTTCCTGTTCGTCCAGCAGCGACTCCCTCACCGCCTCACGACGATTCATCGGGTTCATCTGGTAGCTTTTGCGATCGCCCTTGAGCGCGCTGCCGCCAGCTTCGCGGAACGGTCCGTAGAGCGCCGAGGCGAACTTGGTCGAATAGGCCATGATCGCCGTCTGGGTGAACCCGGCGGCATCGAGCGCCCGGCGAATAGCCTGGACCTGCCCGTCCATGGCGGCCGATGGGGCAATCACGTCAGCACCGGCACGGGCAGCAGCCACCGCCTGTTTGCCGAGGTTGAGCAGGGTCTGGTCGTTATCGACCTCAAGGTTGTGCATCACGCCACAATGCCCGTGGTCGGTGTACTCACAAAAACAGGTATCGGACATCACGATCATTTCCGGCACGGCGTCCTTGGCGATGCGCGACATGCGCGACACCAGGCCATTGTCGTTCCAGGTGTCGCTGCCATTGCTGTCCAGGTGATGGGACACGCCAAAGGTCATCACCGACTTGATCCCGGCACGGGCATATCGCTCGATCTCCCCCGCCAGCTTCGATTCCGGAATGCGCATCACACCGGGCATGCTCTTGATCGGCACGAAATCGTCGATTTCTTCTTCGACGAAAATCGGCAGTACCAAGTCGTTCAAGCTGAACTCGGTTTCCTGGAACAGACTGCGCAGGCTTGCATTGCGGCGCAGACGGCGTGGGCGTGCTTCGGGGAACTGACTGGACATGGAGATGCCTCAAAAAACGAAAAACAAGATGAAAGTCGTAGAGGGGGCAAAGCTTATGCCCTGCAAGGTGCAGGGCACAAATCACCCGGGAGAAATTACCCTTACCGCACCCGCAATAATCGCTCCTGCACAGGTCGGGTCAATCAAAGGGCCAGCGTGCCGTCGATACAGGTCACCACCGCCCCGCCGATCCAGATTTCATCCCCCACCTGTTCCACCTGGATGCGCCCCGCGCGGCCCATCGTCAATCCCTGGCTGACCACGTAGCGGGCCGGCGCCAGCCCTTCACCGAGCAGCCATTGGGCAATCCCGGCGTTGAGGCTGCCCGTGGCCGGATCCTCGGGCATACCGTCACCGGAAATGAATGCGCGGACTTCGAACTGCGCTTCATCGCCATCGCGTTCCGCATGCCACGGCGCGATGACACCCACGGCGAGGCCGAGCATGTGCGAATGGTCCGGTCGCAAGTCCAGGACTTGCTGGCGATCCGCGAGCAACACCGCCAGCCAGCCCGCACCGTTATCAACCCATTGCGCGCGGACAATCGCCTGCGGCTCCAGCCCCAAACCCAAGCACACACGCGCCATCAGAGTGGCGTCCACCGGCCCGGTCTTGAGCAGTGGCGGAGCGAGAAACGCCAGCTCCGCGCCCTGCCGACGAACCCGCACCAGGCCGACACCGCACTCCTGGATAATCTCTTCGCCCTTGGGCACACCGCCAGCTTCAAGCCAGGCATGGCAAGTGCCCAGGGTCGGATGTCCGGCGAATGGCAACTCCTTGAGGGTGGTGAATATCCGCACCCGATAATCGGCACGGGGATCCTGCGGTTCCAGGATGAACGTGGTTTCGCTGAGATTGGTCCAGGTCGCGAACGCCGCCATGCGTTCATCGCTCAGCTTGTCGGCAGCAAACACCACCGCCAGCGGATTGCCTTTGAGTGGTACGCGACTGAAGACATCGACTTGCTTGAAATTGAATGAATGCATGGCCGTCCCTGGTCCTGATCAGATCGAATCGTTTGGCTTGGGGATTTCCAGCCCGCGCTTGACCGCCGGCCGCGCCAGGAATTTCTCCAGCACCCGCGTGACGTTGGGGAAGTTCTGGATGCCGACCAGGTCGCCGGCTTCATAGAAACCGATCAGGTTGCGCACCCACGGGAAGGTCGCGATATCGGCGATGGTATAGCGTTCGCCCATGATCCAGTCGCGCCCTTGCAAGCGTGCATCGAGGACACTGAGCAGGCGTCGGCTTTCCTCGACATAGCGGTCACGCGGACGCTTGTCTTCGTAGTCCTTGCCGGCGAATTTATTGAAGAAACCGAGCTGGCCGAACATCGGGCCAATGCCGCCCATCTGAAACATCAGCCACTGAATGGTCTCGTAGCGCGCCGCCGTTTCCTGGGCCAGCAATTGCCCGCTCTTGTCGGCGAGGTAGATCAGGATCGCCCCGGACTCGAACAGCGGCAACGGCTGGTCGTCCGGACCATGGGGATCGAGAATGGCCGGGATCTTGTTGTTCGGGTTCAGCGACAGGAACTCGGGCGACAGCTGGTCGTTGGTGTCGAAGCCGACGCGATGGGGCTCATAGGGCAGGCCGATCTCTTCGAGCATGATCGAAACCTTGACGCCATTGGGGGTCGGCAAGGAATACAGTTGAATCCACTCAGGGTAGCGTGCCGGCCATTTGCGGGTGATGGGGAACGCAGACAAATCGGTCATGGGAGCCTCCACGAGAAATTGAGAATGCCGATCATAAAGGAGATGACCCGGACTGCGGCGTCTGGCGCCATGATTATCGCTGATGGTCAAGATCAAGCGAGATAACTGTGTTTGTCTACCCGCTCGTGTAGGGTGTCCATAATTTCGCAACATCCTGTCGATAACCTTCGCTGCAACCCGCCAAAGGTTACCGGTAAAGTGCTGCGCTCTCGGCCGGATCGAACCAAACGGGCTTCAGGGGACTCTGAGTAATGTCCCTTTGATACGGAACGGCTCCACGACATGGAAAACGCCCGACGCAGGAAAGTCGCGGTGCAAAGGTTTGTCAGCCTTAACCCAATGCGCTGAAGAACCTTTTATTCAATGATCAATCCCTTGAAATTCACCCGACACTTTAAACATCGTGCGTATTTGCTCCTGCCCGCCTTGCTGGCAGCCAGCACGTTGTTTTTGGTGCTGGAGTCCAGCGAAAGCCGCGCCCAGCCGGTGGATGGCACCCAGACCCTGGTGTTCCTGCGCCATGCGGAAAAGCCCGAGGGCGGCCTGGGCCAGCTCAATTGCCAGGGCTTGAACCGCGCCATCGACCTGGCCACCCTGCTGCCAGAAAAATTCGGCAAGGCCGACTACGTGTTCGCCGCCAACCCGACGCGCAATGTCGAGGAAGGCGAACTGGACAACTCCTACAGCTACATCCGCCCCTTGATGACCATCAGCCCCAGCGCGATCAAGCTCGGTTTGCCGGTGAACATCAACTTCTCGGCCAACGACACCAGTGACCTGGCCGATGAACTGCTCCACGACAAGTACCACAACTCGGTCATCTATACGGCCTGGTCCCACGGCTATCTGCCAGAACTGATCAACAAGGTCGCCGGTGAAGCCGTCGGCAAGAAACAGAAGATCACCGAGGACTGGGAATCGAGCGACTATGACTCGCTGTACGTGCTGACCCTGACCTGGCACAACGGCAAGGCCAGCTTGCAAAGCCATAGCTACAAGCAGGGGCTGGATAACGGGCAGGAGAGTTGCCCGACCTGATTTTGGGGTGCCTGATAGGACGCCTTCGCGAGCAGGCTCGCTCCCACAGTAGATCTTCAATAAACGCCGAATTTGTGTACGCCGAAGATTTACCGTGGGAGCGAGCCTGCTCGCGAAGGGGCCGGCAAGACCACCCTCACCCGCGCTGAATGCCCCGCTCGCGCAAATACTCCAACACCACCCCCCGCTCCCCGGCAAACTCGATCCGCGCCCCTTTCTTCTCCCGCTGAAAGGCATACATCGGGTCGTAATACTCAACCAGCAAGCCCTCGATCCAGCCCCGGTGCAAATCCACCGCACCACTGCGCCCTTGCTCGGCCAAAGCCTCTTCCATCAGGATCAGCATGCGCCGGTGCCGCTCGCCGCCCAGTCGCTTTTGCACATTGTCCAGGCTCGCCAGCAAGCGCTCGGAAAACAGCGCGAAACCTTCCTCGCCATGCACCGCGATGAACTCTGCACACAGGTCCACCACGTAATCGCGCAGGATTCGCTCGATCCGCCCCTCCAGGCTGTCTTCGAGCCAGACCATCGGGAACTGCTGCATGCCCTGGTACAGCGGCAGTGGCAGTGCACAACTGCCGACCGCGCGGCTTTCGTCTTCCAGCACGAACTGTTCGAAACCGCGGGCACGCTTTTTCAGCACGTCCACGGCCAGGCGGTTTTCGAAGTCGATGTTCGACGGCTGGCCAGTAACGCGCTTGCCGAAACTGGAACCGCGATGGTTGGCATGTCCCTCAAGGTCCAGGCCGTTGTCCAGTTGCGTGAGCAGCTCGGTTTTACCGGTGCCGGTCATGCCGCCCAACAAGACGAAATCGCATTGGGCCACGGCCTGGTCCAGGGTTTCCAGCAAGAAGGTGCGCATGGCCTTGTAGCCGCCGCCTACCCGCGGATAGTCAATGCCCGCCTCGTCCTTGAGCCATTGCTGGACGATCTGCGAGCGCAGGCCACCACGAAAACAATACAACAGGCCATCAGGATGGGCCCGGGCAAAATCCGCCCAGGCCTGGATGCGCTCGGCCTTGAGGGTGCCGGACACCAACTGATGGCCCAGCTCAACCGCCGCCTGCTGCCCGTGTTGCTTGTAACAGGTACCGATACGCTGCCGTTCTTGATCATTCATCAGCGGCAGGTTGACCACGCCGGGAAACGAGCCCTTGAGAAACTCGACCGGCGCACGAGCGTCCATCATTGGCCGGTCGTTGAGAAAAATGTCGCGGTAATCAGTACAGTCGACGGGCATCACGACACCTCGACCGCGCGGCTCTGTCGCTCGACCAGTTCACCGATTGGCGTCAGGCTCAGCCCCAGTTCGGCGGCGACCGCGAGGAAGCCGGCGTTGCCCTCGGGCGTCACGGCAACCAGCAGGCCACCGCTGGTTTGCGGGTCGCACAGCACCCGCTTGTGCAGTTCCTGGAGACGCCCGAGCTTGTCGGCGTAGCTGTCGTAATTGCGCAATGTGCCACCCGGCACACAGCCCTGGTCGATGTAATACTCGACGCCCGGCAAGCGTGGCACCCGTTCATAGTCGATGCGGGCGGTGAGGCCGCTGCCATCGGCCATTTCCACCAGGTGCCCAAGCAGGCCGAAACCGGTGACATCGGTCATTGCGGTAACGCCGTCCAGCTTGCCAAAACGGCTGCCGGGTTTGTTCAGGGTGCACATCCAGTCGCGGGCCAGGCCCACATCGGCGCTGCGCAATTTGCCCTGCTTTTCGGCCGTGGTGAGCACGCCGATGCCCAGGGGCTTGGTCAGGTACAACAGGCAACCGGCCGTGGCCGTGTCATTGCGCTTCATGTGGCGCTTTTGCACCAAACCGGTGACGGCCAGACCGAAGATCGGCTCCGGTGCGTCGATCGAATGCCCGCCCGCCAAGGGAATCCCGGCCTCATCGCACACCGAGCGCCCGCCGCGAATCACTTCCCGGGCAATCTCTGGCGCCAGCACATTGACCGGCCAGCCAAGGATCGCGATCGCCATCAATGGATCGCCACCCATGGCGTAGATATCGCTGATGGCATTGGTGGCGGCAATGCGGCCAAAATCGAAAGGATCATCGACAATCGGCATGAAAAAGTCGGTGGTCGACACCACGCCACGTTCCTCATCGATGGAGTAAACCGCCGCGTCATCACGCGAGGCATTGCCGACCCACAGTTTCGGATCAAGATTCTGCGCCCCGCTGCCGGCCAGAATCACTTCCAGCACCTGGGGGGAAATCTTGCAGCCACAACCAGCACCATGGCTGTATTGGGTCAGGCGGATCGGCTCGCTCATGGGGGCACCTCTTGGGATCAATGGGGCCGATTCTACCAGAGCCGCCACTGCCCAAGTGGGCGCCGCCTGCCGGAATGCGCGGATGACATGCACCGTCGGACAATCCGAATGAATTTTCCCAGCGCCCAACGATCCCTCTATGTACAACAGGGAGGAACAAAGGCTCTATGAACAACGCAAAACTGTTCGTCATTGAATACACTCTTCATGGCGTCCCCAAGTCGTTCATCATCCGTCTGGACAAAATGGACAACGCGGAGGCCTGGCATTGGGCAAGCTGCGACGCGGGGGTTGGACGCATCCCTCGCTTTGGCCGTGAAAAAGTGCAAAAGACCAGCAAACCGATGGCAGAAAAATTCGGCGTGGAGAACGTCAAGTGGCGCCCGGCCGGCTAGCCGGGCAGCGATCAGGATTGGGGGGAAGAAAATGACTTCGACACTCGTCAGCAGCCCTGCACATCTGGACTACGGTCTGGATACGTTGTTCGGCCGCGTCACCCGCAGCACCGAGTGCCGGGTCGGCCTGGAACAGGTCGAAGGTGATCCGACGCGCTTTGCAGTGAGAGTCCCGGCGCCCTTGCCGGAAGATCTGGAGCAGGCCAAGACGGTGGTGGTCAGGGTCGATGGTCGACGCCTGGCGGGCACCGTGCGCCACAGCGAACGGCAGGATGACGACAGCCTGAAACTGGAAGTGGAGCCCGACTAGGCCCCACGTTCCTGTGCACAAGGGTCAGTGCGCACACTTGCAGCCTTGATGGGCGCACTCTTCGCCGTGCTCGTGGTGCTTGGCACAGGCTTCACAGCAGTAATGCTTGCCGTGACGCACGACAGGATGTTCACCGAGCTTGCAGTTGCACTTCGGACAGTCACAGATGCTTTTTTCATCGGTCATGGCGCAGACTCCTTTGGCAGTGGTCGTCGGCGAGCTGGATGAGCAGCCCGTTGTACCAGTGTAGGAGTTGATCAGGAGGCAGGCCGCCTTAAGCGTTCAACCCGTTACCCGACTGCTGCTGCGATACATCAATACCAGGGCCAGCCCCAACAACAGCATCGCCAGCACCCGACTCCCCGACAACTCGATCGCCGGATTGCCCAGCCAGCCAAAATTATCGATCAGCATCCCCATTCCCAGCTGCCCGACAATCACCGCCACCGTCGCCACCGCCGTGCCCACCCGTGGCACCGCCCCCACCATCACCATCATGTAGACCACACCGAACAGCGCCCCGCCGAGCTGCCACTTCGGCACGTCCAGCAGGCTCACGGCGTGGGCCGGTTCGAAAAATACGATCAGTAGCCCGGTCAGCACCGTCCCCACCACGAAAGTGAGCAAACTGCTGCGCAACACGCCAACCGTTTCACCCAGGCGCCCGTTGATCGCCGCCTGCACGCTCAGGATCGCACCGGCCGCCACGACCAGCGCCAACAAAATAATCAGACTCATCATCAACCCCGTGCAATCAGGACAAGTGCCGCGACAATCAGTAGCAAAGCCACCCAGCGCTCAGCGTTGACTTTCTTGCGGGTGGTGCCGAACCAGCCGAAATGGTCGATCAGCACACTTTTGCCGACCTGCCCGGACAGGATCGCGATCATCGTCATCGCAATGCCGATGTGCGGTGTGGCCAGCGTCAGCACCACGACATAGACCGGCCCGAGAAAACCGCCGATCAATTGCCAGCGCGGTAATTGGCTCAGCGCCGGGCCCTGTTGCGGGCCGCTGAGCAGCAACAGGAAAAACAGAATCGCCGAGCCGACGCCAAAAATACTCAAGGTCGCCCATAAATGACCGACCTGAATGCCCAACGGCCCCAGCAACCCGGCCTCCACGGACAGGCCCATGCCCGCCAGGATCACCAGGGGCAGCAGCAACAGGCGCAGCCCTGGCCGAGCGGTCGGCGTTGCAACGGCAGCGACGCTGTCGAGAGAAGAAGACTGCACGGTAAAACTCCGTTCAAGGAAACATGGCGCGCATTATCGATTGTCACTTCTGTGCGATAAATGGGAGCATCTGGACAACACTTTTGCGCAACGCGCACAGCAGGACTAACGATGCACGGCCTCAACGAACTGGGTTTCAAGGCACTCCGGCTATTTGTCGCGGTGCTCGACCACGGCAGCTTTTCCGAAGTAGCCCGCCGCGAGGGCGTGGCGCCCTCTTCGATTTCCCGCCAGATCCAGTTGATGGAACAGGCCCTGAACCAGCAATTGCTTTACCGCCACACGCGCGCCGTCACGCCGACCGAGGCCGGACGGCTGCTGGGAGAACACGCGCGATTGGTACTGGTGCAACTGGAAGAAGCCGAACAGGCCCTGCAGGAACAGCAAAGCGAGCCGAGCGGACTGGTGCGGATCAACGCGCCGGTGGTGTTCGGCCAGCGGCATCTGACCCCGTGGCTGGGGCAGTTGTGCGCGCGTTATCCGAAACTGCAACTGGATATCCAGCAGACCGACACCTACGTCGCCCCCTTGCAGGAAGGCGCCGACCTGCTGTTTCGCATCGGCCCCCTGCACGACTCCAGCATGCAGGGGCGAATACTGGCGCCCCAGCGCTTTCAGGTCGCGGCGAGCCCGGCGTACCTGCAACGCTACGGCACGCCGCGACACCCTGACGATCTCGCCGCCCATCAATGCCTGGCCTACAAAGGGGTGGCAGGCCTGCAACGCTGGTTTTTCCGCAAAGGCCAGCAGCCATGGACCCCCTATGCGGTGAAAGGGCCGATCACCGGCAACCACGCCGACACCCTGACCCAGGCCGCCGTGCAGGGCCTGGGGCTGGTGATGTTTCCGTCATGGTTGATCGGCGAGGCGGTGCGCAACGGCACGCTGGTGCCGGTGCTGGGGGACTACCAGGTCTCCAACAGCCTTGAGCCGCAGCAGATCGCCGTGCTCTGGCCCGGCAGCCGCCGCCTGTCGGTGAAAGTCAGGACGGTGATCGACTTCTTTGTCGAATGCTTTGGCGAAGTCCCCTATTGGGACCTGTAGGAGCCGGCTTGCTGGCGAGGCGATGGGTGAAATCAGAGCACCATCGCCGCTATCCAGCCAAACACCAGCAATGGCAGGTTGTAGTGCAGGAAAGTCGGGACCACGGTGTCCCAGATGTGGTGATGCTGACCGTCGATGTTCAGGCCAGAGGTCGGGCCCAGGGTCGAATCCGACGCTGGTGATCCGGCGTCGCCCAATGCACCTGCGGTCCCGACGATACTAACGATAGCGATCGGGCTGAAGCCCAGCTGCACGCACAAGGGCACGAAAATCACCGCCAGGATCGGCACGGTGGAAAATGACGAACCAATCCCCATGGTCACCAACAACCCGACCAGCAACATCAGCAAGGCGCCGACGGCCTTGCTGTGGCCGATCCACGAGGCCGAGGTCTCGACCAGCGTCTGCACCTGCCCGGTGGCCTTGATCACTTCGCCAAAACCGGAAGCGGCAATCATGATGAAACCGATCATCGCCATCATCTTCATGCCTTCGGTGAACAGGTCATCGGTGTCGCGCCACTTGACGATGCCCGACACCGAAAAAATCAGGAAGCCCACCAACGCGCCAATGATCATCGAATCAAGCAGCAACTGAATGATGAATGCCGCGGCAATCGCCACGCCAGCGACAATCAGGCTCAGGGGGTTGTACTGCACCGCGACCTGCTCGACCTGCTCGATCTTTTCCAGGTCGTAGACGCGCTTCTTGCGGTAGCTGACAAACGCGATCAGCAGGCCCACGAACATGCCCAGTGCCGGGATACCCATGGCATGGGTCACGTTGATGCCACTGATATCGACGCCACTGCGGGCGACGTTGGCCAGCAGGATTTCATTGAGGAAAATGTTGCCAAAGCCCACCGGCAAGAACATGTACGGGGTGATCAGGCCGAAGGTCATGACGCAGGCGATCAATCGACGATCCAGTTGCAGCCGGGTCAACACATACAGCAGCGGCGGCACCAGCAACGGAATGAACGCGATGTGAATCGGCAGGATGTTCTGGGAAGCGATGGCCACGATCCACAACAGGCCGATCAGCAGCCATTTGACCTGGCCACCGCCACTGGCATGCTGCCGGTCGACCATCGCCAAGGCCCTGTCCGCCAAGGCATGGGCCAGTCCGGATTTGGCAATCGCCACCGCAAACGCGCCGAGCAACGCATAGGACAATGCCACCGTTGCCCCACCGCCCAGGCCGCTGTTGAACGCCTTGAGCGTCGCGTCGATGCCAAGGCCACCGGTCAGCCCCCCAACCAGCGCCCCCACGATCAGAGCGATTACCACATGCACGCGGGACAGGCTGAGTATCAGCATGATGCCGACCGCAGCAATTACTGCATTCATTGTCGTTACCTCTGGGCAAGCGAAAAGAGTCCGGCCGGCAGTCTGCGAGCGCCGTCTACGGATAAAGGAATGGGTTTTATTAGAGGGCGCGCACTTTGCCGGACGGCTGCCGCCTTGTCAAAGCCAACACTGCACCTGTAGGAGCTGCCGAAGGCTGCGATCTTTCGATCTTCAGCGCCTTCAAGGAGGTTGAAAGTCAAAAGATCGCAGCCTTCGGCAGCTCCTACAGGGGATAATTCGATATTTGTGGTGCGGCGTAAAGAAAGGCCGATCGCGGCCGTTACAGAGCAAAGTCGCAGATATTTATCGAATAAGGACGCGTCCATGTCGCTCAGACAACTTTCCATCCAATGGAAAATCACCCTGTTGGCCGGGTTATGCCTGGCGGGCATCGTGACCCTGCTGGTGGGTCTTTCGCTGTATCGCATGGAGCATAGCTCCGCACTGGTGAAAGCCTCGAGCATGGAGATGCTGACCGAAGCCGCCCAGGCCCGGATCGAGTCCCAGGGTGAAAACCAGGCGCTGATGATCCGCCAGCAGTTCATGGACGCTTATCAATATGGCCACGGTTTTTCGCGCCAGGTGCTGTTTCTGCGCGAGCAGGCGGAAAAGCGCTTCCTCGATGCCTTCGACCTGCGCGAAGACCTGACCCGCCAGGTCAAGTCGGCCTTGCAAGCCAACCCCGAGCTGCTGGGCCTATCGCTGGTTTTCGAACCCAACGCACTGGACGGCAAGGACGATCTGTTCAGCGGCCAGGACGAACTGGGGAGCAACGACAAGGGCCGTTTCGCCCTCTATTGGTCGCAACCGACACCGGGCAAGGTGACGTCCATGGCGCTGCCCGAAAGCGACATCGCCGACACGCGCACCGGCCCCAGCGGCGAACCGGCCAACGCCTGGTTCACCTGCCCGCGCATCCGCCTCGCACCCTGCGTGATCGAGCCGTACTTTTATATGATCGACGGACAGAACGTGCTGATGACCAGCATCGTTTTCCCGCTGATGGTCAATGGCAAGGTCATCGCCTCGCTATCGGTGGACATCAACCTCAACAGCCTGCAGGCGATCAGCCAGAGCGCAAGCCAGAAGCTCTATGACGGCCAGACCAGCGTCAGCATCGTCAGCCCGGCCGGTCTGCTCGCCGGTTACAGCCTGGATGCCAGCAAACTCAGTCAGCGCCTGGAAGCGGTGGACACCACCACCGGCGCCGAACTGATGCACATGCTCACCACCAACAGCAAGACCGCCAGCCTGCACAGCCATCAGCAATTGAAAGTGCTGGCGCCGTTCCAGCCGATTCCCGGCGGCAAAGCCTGGGGCGTGCTGCTCGATGTGCCGGAAAAAGTCCTCGTCGGCCCGGCTGAGGCCCTGAAAAAACAACTGGATGACAGCAACACCGCCGGCACGCTGACCGAACTCGGCCTGGGCATCCTCGCGGCGCTGATCGGCTTGCTGCTGGTTTGGCTGATGGCACGTAGCGTGACCCGGCCAATTCTCGGCGTGGCGCACATGCTCCAGGACATCGCCAGTGGCGAAGGTGACCTGACCCGCCGCCTGGCCTATGACAAGCAGGATGAGCTGGGGCAATTGGCTGGCTGGTTCAACCGTTTCCTCGACAAGCTGCAACCGATCATTGCCGAGGTCAAGCGCTCGGTACAGGACGCCCGCGGCACGGCGGACCAGTCGTCCGCCATTGCCACCCAGACCAGCGCCGGCATGGAGCAGCAATACCGCCAGGTGGACCAGGTGGCGACCGCCTCCCACGAAATGAGTGCCACCGCCCAGGACGTCGCCCGCAGCGCCGCACAAGCGGCACAGGCGGCACGGGATGCCGATCAGGCCACCCGCCAGGGCCTGACCGTGATCGACCGCACCACCACCAGCATCGACAACCTCGCCGCCGACATGAGCGCGGCAATGGTCCAGGTCGAAGGCCTGGCGGCCAACAGCGAGAAAATCGGTTCGGTCCTGGAAGTAATTCGCGCCATTGCCGAACAGACCAACCTGCTGGCCCTCAATGCCGCCATCGAAGCCGCCCGTGCCGGTGAAGCCGGGCGCGGTTTTGCCGTGGTGGCCGACGAAGTGCGCAACCTGGCGCGCCGCACCCAGGAATCGGTCGAAGAAACCCGCCTGGTGATCGAACAACTGCAAAGCGGCACCCAGGACGTGGTCGGCTCGATGGGCAACAGCCACCGCCAGGCCCAGGACAGTGTCGAACAGGTTGGCCAGGCCGTGACGGCGCTGCAGCAGATCGGTGACGCGGTCACCGTGATCAGCGACATGAACCTGCAAATCGCCAGCGCCGCCGAAGAGCAAAGCGCCGTGGCCGAGGAAATCAACCACAACGTGGCGACCATCCGCGACGTCACCGAATCGCTGTCGGGGCAAGCCAATGAGTCGGCGCGGGTAAGCCAGTCGCTCAATCGCCTGGCCAATCAACAGCAGAGCCTGATGGACCAGTTCCGCGTCTAACCAACCCCCCCCATCAACTGTGGGAGATTCTATGGTTGAGGGGAAGCCCTCAACTGGTTTTCGGTTGGTATTCACTCTGCCCCTTCAGCA
>NZ_JBXAHO010000079.1:0-12571 GCF_058795195.1 Pseudomonas sp. GW823-FHT06B06
GGCAAAGCCTTTTGCTTCCTTTTTGCTGGGCCGGCACTCCGGCGTTTGAAAAAGGGAGTCGCCGTAAGGGCGAAACCCTAAGTGGCCGTTACCGCAGCAATGGATATGTACTCCGACAGAAAATTTCACACAGGCCCACCGGGCAAAAAAAACGGCGACTGCTGGTACAGTCGCCGTGAAAAACCAGTGTCATCGACACCGGTCGAGAACACCACCGCAGCTAGGAGCCAACTGCGGTGCGGTCCTCTGCCAGAAAACGATTTACGTCGGCAGTCATAGGCCCCAGTGCAGCAACAACAGCACCAGCACGACGAGGAACACCGTCTCCCCCACCATCAGCAGGATCGGCTTGATGCCCACCGCCGCCAGCTCCTTGAGCTGGGTCTTCATGCCCAAGGCACTGATGGACACCACCAGGCACCAGCGCGACAGCTCATTGATCGAGCCCTGCACCGCCGGGGCTATCCACCCGGTGCTGTTGATGCACGCCAGAATCAGGAAACCGACAGCGAACCATGGCAGCAACGGTGGCCGCTTGCCGGTCGGATCGGCGCCCTGCATGCGCGTGATCATCGCGGCGGTGACGATCACCGGCAGCAGCATGGCGACGCGCATCAGCTTGACCACTGTCGCCGTGTCACCGGTCTCGGTTGACATGCTGTAGCCGGCACCGACCACCTGCGCCACATCGTGGATGGTCGCTCCAAGAAACACCCCGGCCACTTGCGGCGACAGTTGCAGCCAATTGGCGATCATCGGGTAGACGATCATCGCCAACGTCGACAGCGCCGAGACTCCGATCACCGTGAAAAGGGTCGCGCGTTCTTTCTGCGGGTGATTAGGCAGCGCTGCCGCCAGCGCCAATGCGGCCGATGCACCACAGATCGCGGTAGCCCCACCCGTGAGCATGCCGAACAAACGCTGAAAGCCCAGCGCCTTGGCCGCGATTACCGACACGCCGATGGTCACCACCACCAGGATCACCACCAGGGCCACCGGCTTCCAGCCCAGCGCCGCCATCTGTTCGAGGGTGATGCGCATGCCCAGCAGCGCCACCCCGATTCGCAACACGGTGCGTGCGGTGAACTCGATACCGGCCTTGCAGACGCCGTCACCGGCGAGGAAATTCAGGGCCATGCCCAGCAGCAGGGCAAACAGCATGACGGGCGCACCGTAGTGCTCGGACAAGAACGACGCGGCGGCAGCCACGATCAGACTGACGATGAAGCCCGGGGCCAGTTCGCGCGTGCGACTATGGATGCGGGTAAGAGCGATGGCGCTCATGGCGCGGACTCCTCAGGAACTATGACGATGAACGCCTGGCCGTCGATGATCTCGACCGGGTAGTTGTTGACTTTGACCTGCCTGGAATTGAGCAGGTAGCCGCTGTGCAAATCGAAGCGCAAACCATGGGCGCAACATTGGATCACCCGCCCCTCGAGACGTCCGCCACACAGCGAGGCGCCCTGGTGCGGACAGCTGTCGTCGATGGCAAACAGCTGTCCGTCGACGTTGAACAACGCCAGGCTTTTGTCCTCGAACTCGAACAGCGCCCGGCCACCGGCCTGCGGATGTTTGCCGACAGGTACGGGAATGCGCCGGGTCATGCCGGCTGCCGCTCGTGCTCAGGTTCCTTGAGCGCTTCGTTCATCGCGCTGAGCAGCGCCTGGGCAGGTTGTGCACCGATCACCGTTATGCGCCGGTCGAACTGGAAGCTCGGCACACCACTGGTCGCACCAGGTGATCCTGCAAACGGCGTGGCATCGCCCTTCAGGCAATCGAGCACAGCGTCGCTATCGAAACCGCAGGAGCGGGCGATGGCGAGCAAAGTCTCGTGGCACCCCAGGTTCTCGCGCTTGCGGAAGTAAGCGGCGAACAGCCGCTCGAGCAACATTTCACACTGGGCAGCATTGCCCAATGCGCTGATCCGCTCGAACAGGCGATGGGCATCGGCGGTGTTGGGCATCGTCTCGATCTGGGTCAGGTCGATGTTCAGTCCAACCGCCGCGGCAGCCCGTTGTACCTGGGCCTGACGCATGGTCATGGCGTCGGCATTGCCCAGGCGCTTGCGGTAGAAATCGGCGAAGGGCTCACCTTCTACCGGCAACTGTGGCAGCAACTGCACGCCATGCCACTGCGTGCTGATCTGCACATCCGGGTGGCGACTGCGAAACTGTACCTGCGCATGCTCCAGCTGGCGCTTGCCGATCAGGCACCAGGGGCAGATAAAATCGAAAAACACATCAATCTGTAGACGACGACTCACAACTTCACCTCTAACCCGGCTTGGCTGACGCGGTCAGGCACGGTCTGACCCTGAAGACGGGCAATATCTTTGTGGTAATGACACTTGGCGTAGAAGAACACGGCCGCTGCCGCGAGGCTGACCAGTGGCACCAGTTGAAAAGCGGCATGCAGGCCGATGAGGTCCGACACCCTTCCGGTGATGAATGGTCCTGGCGCCAGTCCCAGCATGTTGTTGGCCAATGTCAGCGTGGCGAAGGCCGTGCCATGGACCGAGTAATGGGTCAGGTTGGCAACCATCGCGCCAGCCGGGCCGGTGGTACCGGTGGCAATCAGCATGCCCAGGCAGATCAGTGCCAGCTGCAACGGCCCTGCCTGTAGCGCGAACGCCGCCGACAGCAACAGGCAACTGCCCAGGCAAAACGCGATGGCCAGGCTGACCTTGCGTTCCGGCGAGTTGCGACACAGGCGATCGCTGAGCATGCCGCACAGGATCATCCCGGTACCACTGCACAGCACGATGATTGCGGCCATGCCGCCAGCCTTGTCCGTGGGCATGTCGTAGTAGCGATTGAGGTAGCTGGGAATCCACACCATTACCGTGCCGCCGACGAACAGCTGCAAGCCGCTGCCGATGTAGGTAGCCACCACCGAACGACTGGACCACAGCGTACGCAGCGGACGCTTGGCCGCGGCTACCTTGTTCGCCAACTGGGCTGCACGCTTGGGCGCAATGCGTGCTTCCTTGACGATGATCGGGTACAGGATTGCCAGCAGCAAACCAAACAGCGCCATGCCAGCGAACGACCAGCGCCAGCCAAGCTTGGCGGCGATAGCACCGCCCAACGCCATGCCCAACACCGAGCCAAACATCCCGCCCGCCATGAACGCGCTGGCCAGGGTCGCCCGCATGTGTTTCGGAAACACCGAAATCACCACCGCGATGCCGACACTGCCGTAGGCGGCTTCGCCGACGCCGACCATGAACCGCGCGATGAACATTTGCTGATAGTCCTGCGCCAACGCGCAACCCAGCGTGGCCAGGCTCCACAGCATCGCCATCAGCGCCAGGCTCTTGACCCGGCCAAAGCGGTCAGCCATCAGCGACAGCGGAAATGTCAGCAGGCCAACCATCAGCGCGACAATGCCACTGAGCAGGCCAAGCTGCCCGTCGCTCAAGGCCCATTCGCCCTTGAGCAGCGGGAACACCGCGTTCAGCACCTGGCGTGACATGTAGTCGGAAATCAACAGGCCGAACGTCAGTGCGAAGACAATCCAGGCATATTTACGCGCAACGTTGACGCAACCAGCGTCGTCATCGTCGGCGATTGGGTGAAAGGCCATGCAGCCTCCTCAAAGCTTTTATTTATTTTTGTTATCAAGCGTTTTGCAGTGCGCACGAGGGGTCACGGCCTCTCGTGCGCACCACGGGTCAGCCGCGTTGCGGCACACCTTTTTGCCCGGCCTTGCGGTTGGGCGACATACCGTTGGCCAGCAGGGTCTGCTCGATGCTGTCGTACTTCACGCCGATGCGATAAATCTCGCGGGCTTCTTTGCCCGTGGCGATTTCGCGACCCAGTTCGTGGGCAATGCGCACGGTTTGCTGGATTTGCGCAACCGAGCCGAAACGCTCGCCCTTGTGATCAATGATAGTGTCTTCGTTGCCAACGCGCGGGTGCAGCCCCATGGACATCGCCATGGTGTTGAACGGCAGCACGTTCTTGAGCAGCGATTCGGAGGTCAGGGTGCAGCCATCCGGAACACGGTGGATGAAATTGAAGAAGTTGAACGGGTTCGGACCATCAAAACCACCGCCGATGCCGATCCAGGTCAGGTTCAGCGGGCCTTTGTAGATGCCCTTGCGCACCAGGCGCTCCAGGGTTTCGTAGGCATGAATGCCGGTCAGCTGGAAGTGCGGCTGGATGTCGTTGTCCATCAGGCGCTTGAGGTGCTCGGCAACCCAGGCTGGGCCGGCCGGTACGGTCATTTCGCTGTAGGCAGCCTGGACCAGCGGGTTGGCCAGGGAAGTGCCTTCCAGGTATTCCGGGTACAGCAGTTCCATGATGTTCATCTGGGTGGTGTTGATCGCCACCGTGACCTGGTCAGGTTTTGGCGTCAGCTCGGCCAGCATGTGGCGAGTGTCGTCGGACAGCCACTTGGCGGCTTCGCCATCGCTTTCCGGGGCGAAGGAAATCGAGCCACCCACCTGGATGATCATGTCCGGCACGGCTTCGCGCACACCGGCGATCAGCTCGTTGAACTTCGACAGGCGCTTGGAGCCCTTGCCGTCCAGTTCACGTACATGCAGGTGCAGGACCGTGGCGCCGGCTTCATAGCAATCGACCGCTTTCTGGACTTGCTCGTCCATGGTCAACGGGATGTCTTCCGGGAAGTCTTCCGGCATCCATTCCGGGCCGTACGGGGCCACGGTGATGACCACTTTTTCCATGTTTTCGGGGTGCAGGGAATCGTCGAAGAATTGCATGAGTTACTCCAGTTCTTATGATTGTCCCGCCCACCCGGATGCGTGCCGGGCAGGCGTGTTTACGAGTGCGTATGCAGAAAGGGTCGATCAGTACGTCTTGTCGCCGATGATCCCGGCGCGCTCCATCTTGCGATGGCACGGTGGGTAATCCATGACGGCGTAGTGCTGGGTACTGCGGTTGTCCCAGATGGCGATGCTGTTGGGTTTCCAGCGCCAGCGCACTTGATACTCGGGGATATACGCCTGGCTAATCAGGTAGCGCAGCAAATCGCTCGCGCCGGGGTTGGCGTCCTGGCCGAAGCGCACCCGTTCAGGGGTGTGGTAGTTGCTCAAGTGGGTGGTGAAGGCGTTGACGAACAGCACTTTCTCGCCGGTTTCCGGGTGCGTGCGCACCACCGGATGCTCGGCGTCCGGGTACATGGCCTTGAGCGCCAGGCGTTTCTCGATCGGCATCGCCGCACCGAAGCTCGCTTCGATACTGTGGCGGGCGCGCAAGTCGGCAATCTTCAGCTTTACGTCTTCAGGCAAGCGCGCGTAGGCCTCGACCATGTTGACCCACATGGTGTCGCCACCGACCGGCGGGCATTCCACGCAGCGCAGCACGCAACCCATCGGCGGTGCCTCGCGCCAGGTCGCATCGGTGTGCCAGGCGTTTTCGTAGCGGTCCATCGGCTGGTCCGGGTTCTTGTAGATGCGCACCAGCCCCGGGTGCTCCGGATCGCTGCCGGCCACCGGATGGTCCTCCAGTTCGCCGAAGCGCCGGGCGAAGGCCACGTGTTCGGCGCGAGTGATGTCCTGGTCACGCAGGAACACCACGCGGTGCTTGAGCAACTGGGCACGAATCTCGGCAAACAGACCGTCGTCATGCACCGCGTCGGCGAGGTTCACGCCGATCAGTTCGGCGCCGATGCTATAGGTCAATTGTTCGACTTTCATGGCTGGCCGCTCCTTAAATGACGAAAATCGACGAACCGGTTGTCTTGCGCGACTCAAGGTCACGATGCGCTTGTACCGCATCCTGCAAGGCGTAGTGCTGGTTGATCTCGATCTTGATCCGGCCACTGCCGACGTGATCGAACAACTCACCGGCCAGGGCGGCTTTTTCGGCCGGGTCGCTGATGTAGTTGGCCAGGGCCGGACGGGTCAGGTACAGCGAACCTTTCATCGCCAGCATCACCGGGTCGAACGCCGGGATCGGCCCGGATGCAGTACCCACGCAGACCATCAGGCCACGGGGTTTCAACGAATCCAGCGAACCCATGAAGGTGTTCTTGCCAACACTGTCGAACACCACATTGACGCCCACGCCGTCGGTTAATTCGCGAACGCGTGCAGCGACGTCTTCATGGCTGTAATTGATCGTATGGTCGCAACCGTGAGCCCGGGCGATCTCGGCCTTTTGCTCGGTCGACACCGTGCCGATCACGTTCAGCCCGAGCAACTTGGCCCACTGCGAAACGATCAGGCCGACACCGCCAGCGGCGGCGTGCAGCAGAATGCTGTCACCTTCCTTGAAGTCGTAGATGCGGCGCATCAGGTACGAAGACGTCAGGCCGCGCATGGTCATCGCCGCCGCCGTTTCGAAGCTGATGGTTTCCGGCAGCTTGATCAGCGGCGCGGCCGCAATCAGCCGTTCGGTGCTGTAGGCGCCAAGGGTGTTGAGGAAACCGGTATAGGTGACGCGGTCCCCCACCTGGACGTTGGTCACGCCTTCGCCGATGGCCTGGACCACACCGGACGCCTCGACCCCCATGCCGTTGGGCATCGGGATTGGGTAGGTGCCATTGCGAAAGTAGGTGTCGGCATAGTTCAGGCCGACCGCCACATGACGCAGTCGAACCTGGCCTGGACCGGGATCGCCGACTTCGACATCCTCGTAGCGAAGGACTTCGGGACCACCGGTTTCGTAGAAGCGTACGGCCTTGGCCATTTTTCTTATTCTCCAGTCTGCAATATTGGCTGCTGCGTCGATTTGCGCTGATTGGACTGTAGGATGCTGCCTGGTGAGCCGCTTCTCATCAGACGACAATGGCTTTTCATTTCATGACAGTGCTCGCTGTGGCGATGACGGCGGTGGATGACTTCTCCAGTGTCGCTCGCTACCCTTACGGGGTGCCTGACGGCGTTCCAGGTCAAACACACTCCATCCAGACGAGCATGTAATGAAATCCTCCGCAGGTTTGCTGTTGTCGGGCATCGCGCTGGACCGTGCCAGCGCCATCCCCCTTTACCGCCAACTCTACTTGCAGATTCGCAAACAGATTCTCGGGGGGCGGATTCAGGGAGGCGTGCGCCTGCCATCGACCCGCACCTTGAGCAAGGAGCTGGAACTGTCGCGGATCACCATTCTCAATGCATTCGATCAACTGATTGCCGAGGGCTTTCTGGCGTCGCGGACCGGGGCCGGGACCTACGTCGGCACTGAGTGGGAAAGCCGAGGCATTGCCGAGCAACCACAGCAGCCCGAGCCCCCTCGTTTGTCCGATCTGAGCCAGTCCATGCTGTCGTTGCGCAGCCGGCATTTTCGTGGCGTTTCCTATACCGGTTGGGCGGCGCAAACGCCCATTTCATTCCTGCCCAGCCACAGCGCCTACGACGCGTTCCCGCAACCGGTCTGGAAACGCCTGATGAACCGCCACCTGCACAAGCCGAGCAAAGCCATGCTCGGCTATGGCGAACTGCAAGGGCTGTTGGCCCTGCGCCAGGCCATTGCCGAATACGTTTTCGACGCCCGTGGCATCGACTGCAGTGTCGAGCAGGTGGTGATCGTTTCCGGTGCCCAACAAGCCTTCAACCTGCTGGCCATGCTGTTGCTCAACCCCCAGGACAGCGTGTGGATGGAGGACCCGGGGCATATCGCCGCGCGAATCGCGTTCCAGGCCCAAGGCGGTCAAGTAGTGCCGGTGCGTATCGATGAACAGGGCATCGATGTCGAGCAAGGACTGAGCCGCTGCCCTGAAGCTCGCCTGGCTTTTACCACACCGTCTCGCCAGCATCCCCTGGGCGTAACCATGAGCTATGCGCGGCGTCAGGCACTCATCGATTGGGCTGCACACCACCATAGCTGGATCATCGAAGACGATTGCGACAGTGAGTTTCGCTACAACGGCCGCCCGTTGCCGGCACTCTATGCAATGGATCAACGGGCTCGGGTGATCTACGTCGGTACATTCAGCAAAGTGCTCTTCCCCTCGTTGCGCCTGGGTTACGTGATTCTGCCGCAGGATTTGATCGAGCCCTTCTGCACCCTGCGTGCGGTGATGGATCGCAGCCCCGCCACACTGCTGCAGGCGGTGACCGCGGATTTCATGCGCGAAGGTCACTTTCTCGGCCATATTCGCCGTATGCGCGCGCTGTACCAGGCCCGCCAGCAAGCGCTGGTCGAGCAACTGCAACAACAACTCGGCAACTTCTTGCGAATCACCCCGGTGGACGCCGGCATGCACCTGATCGCCTGGCTGCCTCCCGAGCTCGATGACGACGCCATTGCCAAGCAACTGGCGCAACACAACATCCACACCTACGCCCTCTCCGACTACTGCATCGAGCACGTCCTGCCGCCGGCCCTGCTGATCGGCTTTGCCGGCACCCCCGAACACCAGGCCCGGGAGCGCGTCGAGGCGCTGGCCCGGGCCCTGGACGCGATGGGGTGCCTGACGCAGGCCACTTGAGCACAACAAGTGGTCTTATCAATTAACTGATAATGGATCTATCGAGAGTTCCTGGCTGGCGCGATAAAGGCTGCGCCGCAAGACCCGGTGTCTGAACCAGGAACGACTCGAATGAACAATAAGATCCAGGAACGATTCAACGCTTTGCTTTGCCACAACGTGGTCGAGGAAGACACGGCGCCCGTGCTGACTGACGCACTGGCCCGGCAATTGCTCGAACGACTGGCGCAACTGCGCCTGTTTGCCCACGCCTATCCGCTGCTGACCAACCTCACCCAGGGTCGCGTCACCCCCGTCGACCTGCTCGATTTCGCCTATCGCCACGAGTTGCAAGGCCTGAGCCTGCACTTGCTCGACGGCGAAGCCAACAGCCTGAGCCAGATGACGCCCGCGCAACTGCAGGTGTTTGCCGACAAGGCCCGCGCCCTGGGACTGGACGTGCATCTGGAAATCAGCAGCACACAGAAGAAAGATGTCGACCAGGTGATCGCCATCGCCCGCGCCCTGGGCGTACGCAACATCCGCGTCTACTCGCGCTACGAGGGAACGCTGTCGCGGGTCATGGACCTGATCGAAACCGATCTGCGCTACTTGGCGCAGCAGGCGGATGAGCACGACCTGTACTTCGACTTCGAACAGCATGAAGAGCTCAAGAGCAACGAGATCGCGCAACTGCTCAACCGCCTCGACCACCCTCGCCTGCATGCCCTGTTTGACTTCGGCAACATGATCAATGCCTGCGAACAACCCCTGCAGGCGCTGCGCAACCTGGCACCGCACATCCGCCAGGCGCACCTCAAGGGTGTGCGCATCGTCCCCGAGCAAAACGGCTTCGGCCATTACGGCGTGCTGCAAGGCAGCACTGAAGACGACCTGCCCAGCGCCCGACTGCTGTTCGAGCTGTTGATGCTGGGCGACACAACCCCGCAGGTGATCGCTTTCATCCTCGAGCAGGAAAACCACTACGTGGCGCCGGCGTTCCGCCAGACCGCTGAGGCGGCCGACCCCTTCATCGCTTATCGGGAAATGAGTGAAACACCCCTGCCCGACGGCTTCTCGCTGGAGCGAATGCTGGCCGACGAGCACCGCTGGGCGAACAACCAGGTGGCCTATGTACGCGGTGTGCTGGCCGAATTGCGCACCCTGGCCGAGCTGACCCTGGCCTGACCCTGCCCAATAAGACCCAAGCCTGAACCCGACGCTTCGAACCGATTACACCCGGAGAACAATAATGACAACTCAAAACAAGGCCAAATGGCTCAGATTCCTGATACTGATCCTCGGTGGCGGCACCATCTACAAACTGGCCAACCTCAAGGACGCCTTCTATGTGCCCATGCAGCAATTCATGGGCTTGAGCCACACTGAAATCGGCCTGTTGCTGAGCGCCAACGCGATCATCGCCACTGCGCTGTTCGTGGTCGGCGGCCTGCTCGCCGATCGCTACGACACGCGCAAACTGATCCCCCTCGGCCTGATCGGCACCGGTAGCCTTGGGTTGTACCTGGCAACCTTTCCCCCCTTCAACAACCTGTTGATCGTGTTCAGCCTGCTGGCGGTGTGTGCCGACTGCCTCTTCTGGCCCTCGTTGCTCAAGGCCATCCGCAACCTGGGGGATGATCAGGAGCAGGGTCGGCTGTTCGGCCTGCTGGAAGGTGGACGTGGTGTCGTCGATACCCTGGTGGCCTTCTGCGCGCTGGGCGTGTTCGTTGCCATGGGGTCGGGTGAAGCCGGCCTGAAATCGGCGATCCTGTTCTACTCGGTGATCGACATTCTGGCCGGGACCCTGACCTGGTTCCTGCTCAAGAGCGGTGGCACAAAAACGACCGCCAAGCCCGGCAACGGCCTGGCCAACCTGTTCGAAGCCATCAAGGTGCCGGGCATCTGGCTTGTCAGCCTCAACGTGTTCATGGTCTACATCGTCTACTGCGGCCTGACCTACTTCATTCCCTACCTCAAGGAAATGTACGGCCTGCCGGTGGCACTGGTGGGCGCCTACGGCATCATCAACCAGTACTTCCTGAAGATCCTCGGTGGCCCTGCCGGCGGTTTCATCGCCGACAAGCAGTTCAAGAGCACCAGCCGCTACCTGAAGTGGGCGTTCCTCGCGCTGCTGCCGCTGATGGGCATCATCCTGCTGATTCCGAAGAACCCGAGCTTCATCTATGCCGGCATGGCCGCCACCCTGTCCTTCGCGCTGATCGTGTTCTCCATGCGCGGCGTGTTCTGGGCGCCGATGGGTGAAGTCGGCATCCCGCAACACATCACCGGCTCGGCCTTCGGCATCGGCTGCCTGATCGGCTATGCACCGGGCATGTTCGCCTACGTGATCTACGGCGCGATCCTCGACCACTTCCCTGGCGAGCAAGGCTATACCTATGTATTCAGCCTGATGAGCGGGTTGGCGATCATTGGCTTCATGGTGTCCAGCCTGCTGTATCAATCGGTGCGCAGGAAGTCCATGGTCAGTGGTGAGGTAAGCGCAGCGCAGGCTTGATGCGACGCTGTGTATCACTGTGTATCTGGACAACGGCGGGATACAGGTGCTTGCACCGGTCCCGCTCTTCGACACAGGCCAGATACGTCATCGCGCTCAAATGCAGGCAGGGTTTGAAGGGGATCGGCTGGGTCCCCTGGCCAGCGGTTTGCAAGGGAGAGATCACGATGAAAATGGCACAGCAGAACGACAACACCGGTAAACCCCGCCGCAGTCTGATCAGCGCTTCGATCCTCGCGCTGAGTCTGTTCGGCGTCCTGGGAGCCGCTCACGGACAAACCTCCGCTACCCTACAGCCTGCTGCGACAGCGGCTGGCGTCACGCAGGCGGCAGATTTGCCATTTGGCCCGCTCAAGCATGTCAACGCCGGCCTGCTCAACGTGGCGTACGCCGAAACGGGCCCGGCCGATGGCCCGGTGGTGATTCTGCTGCACGGTTGGCCGTACGACATACACAGCTATGACGCAGTCGCGCCCTTGTTGGCGGCCAAGGGTTATCGCGTGTTGATGCCCTATGCCCGCGGCTACGGGGACACGCATTTTCTCTCCGAAAAAACCCTGCGCAACGGCCAGCCGGCCGCCCTGGCCAGCGACGTCATCGACTTCATGGACGCGCTGAAAATCAAGCAAGCCGTGCTCGGTGGCTATGATTGGGGCGCACGCTCGGCCGACATCGTTTCGGCGCTGTGGCCAGAACGGGTCAAGGCACTGGTCTCGGTCAGTGGGTACCTGATCGGCAACCAGGCCGCCGGCAAGAACCCGCTGCCACCCAAGGCCGAGCTGCAGTGGTGGTACCAGTTCTACTTCGCCACCGACCGCGGCCGCGCCGGGTACGAGAAAAACACCCATGACTTCGCCAAGCTGATCTGGCAAACGGCCTCGCCAAAATGGGCCTTCGATGACGCCACCTTCGACCGCAGCGCCAAGGCGCTGGAAAACCCCGACCATGTCGACATCACCGTGTTCAACTACCGCTGGCGCCTAGGCCTGGTCCAGGGCGAGAGCCGCTACGAAGCGCTGGAACAGAAACTGGCCACCGCACCTTCCATCAGCGTGCCGACCATCACCCTGGAAGGCGACGCCAACGGCGCACCGCACCCCGCCCCCGAGGATTACGCCAAGCGCTTTACCGGCAAGTACGAATTCCGCCTGATCAGCGGCGGCATCGGCCACAACTTGCCACAGGAAGATCCGCAGGCGTTCGCCAAGGCGGTGATTGATGCGGATCATCTTTGAGGCCCCTGCGATAGGGGGCTGACAGCCGACCAATCGCTCGCGGCTATACCCGTTCTACTGTAGGAGCCCGGTTTGCCGGCGAAGGCGTCCTGGCGGCCAATGGGGTTTGTGACTGAGTACATATCCGTTGCTGCGGTAACGGCCACCTAGGGTTTTGCCCTTACCGTAGGAGCCAGGCTTGCCGGCGAAGGCGTCCTGGCAGACGATGATTGTCTTTCAGGTGTACATATCCGTTGCTGCGGTAACGACCACCTAGGGTTTCGCTTTTACCTGTAGGAGCCAGGCTTGCCGGCGATGGCGTCCTGGCAGGCGATAATTGTCTTTCAGGCGTACATATCCATTGCTGCGGTAACGACCACTTGGGGTTTCGCCCTTACGGCGAGTCACTTGGAAAAGCCCCAAGTAACCAAGGGCTCTTGCCCCTGGCGTTCGGTGCCTC
>NZ_JBXAHO010000080.1:0-12521 GCF_058795195.1 Pseudomonas sp. GW823-FHT06B06
CCGCCAACAGCAAGGGGGAGCAAGCTCCCCCTTCGGTTTTTACCGGACACTAGTGACGCAGAGCGTGGGAACGATCACCGTCGTGCAGCAGGATCAGATCAGGCCAAACAGTTCTTTTGGCATCAGCGCGTAGTAAGCCAGGCGCGGAATCAGCCAGCTCTGCAGCAACTGCAGTGCGATGAAGGCGAAGATCGGCGAGATGTCGAGGCCGCCCAGGTTCGGAATGATCCGGCGGAACGGCGCGAGCACCGGTTCAGTGATCTGCTGGACCAGTTCTGCGCCTGGATTGTGGCTTCCCGGAGCGACCCAGGACAGAATCACGCTGATGATCATTGCCCAGAACAGGATCTTCAAAAACAGCGCGAAGATGCCGATCAGCGCCCAGGGGGCCAGGAACAGTACATCGACCGAGTAACCACTGAGCAGCAGGATGACCGCGAACAGCACCATTTGCACGATCAGGGCCAGCACCAGCGAGGACATGTCCAGCCCGAACATGCTCGGGATAACCCGGCGCAGCGGCTTTAGCAGGGGTTGCGTGGCCTTGACGGCGAATTGGCAGAGCGGGTTGTAGAAGTTCGCCCGCACCAATTGCAGGATGAAACGCAGCAACACGATCAAAAGATACAGGCTGCCCAAGGTCTGGATCACAAAAATGGCAGCGTCATTGAGTCCGAGCATTGTTGATTCCTTATTAAGTGCTGATTAGCGACCGAGTTGCTCAGCCATCTCGGCCGAACGATGCGCGGCGGCGCCCAGGGCTTTTTCGACCAGTGCTTCGAAGCCATTGGCCTGGAACGATTTGATCGCGGCTTCGGTCGTGCCGGCAGGCGAAGTGACGCGGCGACGCAGCTCGGCGGCGTCTACGTCGCTGGACACCGCCATGTGGGCGGCGCCCAAGGCGGTTTGCAGGGTCAGTTGCGCGGCGATGTCTGCCGGCAGGCCGAGTTTCACGCCAGCGGCGGTCATGGCTTCGATCAGCAGGAAAAAGTACGCAGGGCCCGAGCCGGAAACGGCGGTGACCGCATCCAGCTGTTGTTCCTCGTCCAGCCACAGGGCAACACCAACCGCCGATAGCAGCTCTTGAGCTTGCTGGCGCTGTTCGGCGGTCACCTGATTGGTGGCGAACAGGCCGCTCACGCCCTGACGCAGCAGCGCCGGCGTGTTGGGCATGCAGCGCACGATCGGCTGGGCGCCGAGCCAGTTGTTCATGCTGGCGCAGGTGATGCCGGCGGCAATCGATACCACCAGTTGCCCGGGTTTCAGGCTTGGGCGAAGGGCTTCACAGACAGCCTTCATCGCCTGGGGCTTGACCGCCAGCACGACCACATCGGCGCCCTCGATGGCCTGGGCATTGTCGGCGAATACTTCGATGCCGTGTTCGGCGCTCACGCGGGCTCGGGTTTCTTCTCCCGGATCGCTGGCGCGGATCTGCGCCGCTTCCAGGCCTTTGGCCCGCAGGCCGCCGATCAGGCTGGCGGCCATGTTGCCGGCACCGATAAAGGCAATACGTGTCTTGCTCATGTCAGGTCCTTATGAAGGGGGTCAAGGTTGACCGTAATCTCTGGCGCCAAACAGGGCCGTACCGACACGGACCCAAGTGGCACCTTGGGCGATAGCTGACTCAAGGTCGTGGCTCATCCCCATGGAAAGTGTGTCGAGTGGCAAGTTCAGGCTGGCCTGCAAGCTTTGCACGGCAGCAAAAGCGGCATCCTGGGCAGCACGATCTTCGGTCGGTTCGGGAATTGCCATCAGCCCGCGCAACTTCAGGCGCGGCAAGGCGCTGATGGCATTGGCCAAGGCCGGCAGGTCCTCCGGTGTGCAGCCGGACTTGCTGGCTTCACCGCTGACGTTGACCTGGATGCAGATGTTCAAGGGCGGCAGATCGGCGGGGCGTTGTTCGGACAGGCGTTGCGCAATTTTCAGGCGATCCACGGAATGCACCCAGGCGAAGTGCTCGGCGATTGCGCGAGTCTTGTTCGATTGAATGGGGCCGATGAAGTGCCAGATCAAGGGCAGGTCGGTCAGTTCCGCCTGCTTGCCCAATGCCTCCTGCAGGTAGTTCTCGCCAAAATCGCGCAGGCCCGCGGCATAGGCTTCACGCAGCGCCTGGGCGGGTTTGGTCTTGCTGACGGCCAGCAACTGGACGCTGTTTTCATCGCGGTGGGCGGCGAGGGCGGCGGCACGAATACGTGAACCAACCCGTTCAATGTTGTCTGCTATCGTGGACATTCAAGAGGCGCCAGCGGTCTGAGGTTGGCGGCATTCTACTGGAATTGAGGGGTGCTATGGATATCACTGAGTTGCTGGCGTTCAGCGCCAAACAAGGCGCATCCGACCTGCATTTGTCGGCAGGCCTGCCGCCAATGATCCGTGTCGATGGCGATGTGCGGCGCATCAACTTGCCGGCCCTGGAGCACAAGGAGGTGCAGGCACTGATCTACGACATCATGAACGACACCCAGCGGGTGGCCTTTGAGAAGCACTTGGAAACCGACTTTTCCTTTGAGGTGCCCGGCGTCGCGCGATTCCGGGTCAATGCCTTCAATCAGAGTCGAGGCGCTGGAGCGGTTTTCCGCACGATCCCGTCCAGGGTCCAGAGTATGGAAGAGCTGTGCATGGGCGAGGTGTTCCGCAAGATGACCGACGCGCCGCGTGGCCTGGTCCTGGTGACAGGCCCGACGGGGTCCGGCAAGTCCACCACCTTGGCAGCGATGATCGATTATCTGAACAACCACCGCCATCACCACATCCTCACTATCGAAGACCCTATCGAGTTCGTTCACGAATCGCGCAAATGCCTGATCAATCAGCGTGAAGTTCATCGTGATACCCGCAGTTTCGCCACCGCCTTGCGTTCGGCCCTGCGCGAAGACCCGGACGTGATCCTGGTGGGGGAAATGCGTGACCTGGAAACCATCCGCCTGGCATTGACCGCCGCCGAGACTGGCCATTTGGTGTTCGGCACGCTGCACACGACCTCGGCGGCGAAAACCATCGACCGGATCATCGACGTGTTCCCCGGGGACGAGAAGTCGATGGTGCGTTCGATGCTTTCCGAGTCATTGCTGGCGGTGGTGTCCCAGACCCTGGTCAAGAAGATCGGGGGAGGGCGGGTCGCAGCCCACGAGATCATGCTCGGGACATCGGCAATCCGTAACCTGATCCGTGAAGACAAGGTGGCACAGATGTATTCGTCGATTCAGGCGGGCGGGTCGCTGGGGATGCAGACGCTGGATATGGGTCTGAGGGACCTGGTGACCAAGGGCTTGGTCAGTCGCGAGCAGGCGCGGGAGAAGGCGCGGTCGCCGGAGAATTTCTGATGGCGTTTAAAGCAAAAGATCGCAGCCTGCGGCAGCTCCTACAGGGAAACGCGAGTCCCTGTGTAGGAGCTGCCGCAGGCTGCGATCTTTTGATCTTGCTTCAGGTTAGCGCTGAACAACCTGCAACGCTTTCTGGTCTTTCGGCAGAACCCGCTTGGCCACGACGTAGTGTTTTTCCCAGTACGGTTTCTTCAGGGTGTCGATGCTCACCGACTTGCCACGGCGTGGCGCGTGGATGAAGCGGTCGTTGCCCAAATAGATGGCAACGTGATTGACTCGACGACTCTTGATGTTGAAGAAAATCAGGTCGCCGGGCTTCAAGTCGTTGCGATCGACTTTCTCGCCGTGGCCGCTGGCCATGGCATTGGAGGTGCGTGGCAGGTCAAACGTGGCGTCGTTGAACGCGTATTTCACCAGGCCGCTGCAGTCGAAGCCTTTGCTCGGGCTGCTGCCGCCCCAACGGTACGGTGTACCCAGGACGTTAACGGCGCGGCTCAGCACGTTGCTGCTTTCCCGGGTCGCCATTGGCGGCACCAGGCTGCTCTTGCTGGCCAGCTGTGGAGCCAGCTTTACCGATTTCTTGCTTTTGCTCGAAGGGGCAGCCGCATGGGATTTTGGGGTGTAACCATTAACGTTCGGAAGACGTTGCTCACGATTGGTGGCGTGGGCGGCCAGTGGCAATAATAGGCAAATGGTTAGCCATGTCTTGAAAAATGGACGCATTAGGCAGGGCTCGTATGTGTTAGCGCGCAACTTTATAACAGCTTTTTTTGGCATTCTGAGGCCGTTGGTCGATTCCATCGGGGTCTAACGGAACCAAATAAGCGGTAAATTGACGCGATTGTCCGACAGAAGTCAGGTGCTATAAGGGTTTGGCGAGAGTGACGGTAGCATTTGCCATACGTCGGCTGCTCGTAAAAAAGTCACAAAGATTTAAAGAATATTTATCTATCGCGTGAATCGAGGTCATCCATGAACACCTATCAACCCCCCGTCCCGCATCAGGACACGCACAGCAAGGTGATTGGTTACCTGCTGTGGATTTTTGGATTTACCGGTGCCCATCGCTTTTATTACGGCAAGCCGGTGACCGGGACGATCTGGTTCTTCACCTTCGGTTTGCTGGGGATTGGCTGGTTGATCGACCTGTTCCTGATTCCGACCATGGACCGTGAAGCAGACCTGCGATTTACTGCTGGACCGATTGAATACAACGTGGCGTGGATTCTGCTGACGTTTCTTGGGGTGTTCGGCGTGCACCGGATGTATCAGGGGAAGTGGATCAGCGGGTTGCTGTACCTGGTGACGGGTGGGTTGTTCTTTCTGGGGGTGTTGTATGACTTCTGGACGCTGAATGACCAGGTGTCCATTCGCAACGCGCAGAACAGAGGCGCCTTCCAGTAAGTCTTCGCGAGCAGGCTCGCTCCCACAGGATTGATGCGGTCCTTGTGGGAGCGAGCCTGCTCGCGAATGCAGGCGACGCGGTTTTAAGCCTGGTGGCTGATCCGGCCATCCACCAGGGTGTAGCGCACCACACCCGGGAGGCTGTGGCCAATGAATGGGCAGTTCTCGCCTTTGGACAGCCAGGTCTCCCCGGCCACGGTCGAGGCTGCAGGGTCGAATAGCACGATATCCGCTGCGCCGCCCACCGCCAGCTTGCCCGCTGGCAGGCGCAAGGCCTCCGCAGGGCCGGCACTGAGTCGCGCCAGCAGCGTCGGCAGGTCGAGCAAGCCGTCTTCCACCAGTGTCATCGCCAGCGGCAGCAGCAGTTCAACACTGCTGATGCCGGGCTCGGTAGCCCCGAACGGTGCCAGTTTGGCGTCCCGTTCGTGGGGTTGGTGATGGCTGGAAATGGCCGAGACCACGCCGGACTTCACGGCTGCGCGCAAACCCTCACGGTCGGCGCGGGTGCGCAGCGGCGGCTGCACGTGATAGAGGCTGCTGAAATCGATCAGCGCTTCGTCGGTCAGTATCAACTGGTACAGGGCGACATCCGCCGTGACCTTCAGGCCGCGTTGCTGGGCTTGGGCGATCAGCGCTACACCACGTGCGCTGGTCAGCTGGCTGAAATGCGCACGCACGCCCGTCTGTTCGACCAGCAGCAAGTCCCTGGCGAGGGCCACGGTTTCAGCGGTTTCCGGAATGCCCGGCAGGCCGAGGAAGCTCGCGGTCGGTCCTTCATGAGCCAGGCCGCCTTCCGCCAGGTCGTGGTCCTGGGAGTTGAAGATCACCGTGAGATCGAAGGTGGCCGCGTAATCCAGTGCCCGGCACAGGGTGCGGGTGTTGCGGAAGCTCTCCAGGCCGTTGCCGAAGGCCACGCAGCCGGCATCGCGCAAGGCAACCAGCTCTGCAAGCTGTTCGCCGTCCAGGCCTTTGCTCAGTGCGCCGATCGGGAACACTTTAGCGTTACCGGCTTCGCGGGCGCGGTCGAGGATCAGCTCGGCCACGGCCGAGGTGTCCAGCACCGGTTTGGTCTTTGGCGGGCAGCACAGGCTGGTCACGCCACCGGCAGCGGCGGCGCGGGTTTCGCTGGTAATCGAACCTTTGCGGCTGTAGCCCGGTTCACGCAGGGCGACATTGAGGTCGACCAGGCCAGGGGCGGCCACCAGGCCTTTGGCATCGAGGGTGTCGACAGCGACAAAACCGGCTGGGGCGGCGCCAATGGCGACGATCTTGCAGGCTTCAATGTGGATATCGGTGACTTGATCCAGGCCGCTGGCCGGATCGATGACGCGGGCCCCGAGAATGCTGAGCTTCACTGAACGTTCTCCTGCTCGAATTGGCGTTGCGCAGTCTGACCGCTCATGGCCATGGACAAGACGGCCATGCGAATCGCGATGCCGTAGGTCACTTGGTTGAGGATCACCGAGTGTGGACCGTCGGCTACCGCCGATTCGATTTCCACCCCTCTGTTGATCGGCCCCGGGTGCATGACGATGGCATCGGGTTTGGCGCCAGCCAGGCGCGCGGTGGTCAGGCCGAACAGGCGGTAGAACTCGCCCTCGCTCGGCAGTAGGCCGCCGGTCATACGCTCACGCTGCAGGCGCAGCATGATCACCACGTCGACGTCTTTGAGGCCTTCGGTCATGTCGGTGTAGACCTTCACGCCGTATTGCTCGATGCCGATCGGCAGCAGGGTCTTCGGCGCAATCACGCGGATGTCCGGGCAACCCAGGGTTTTCAGGGCCAGCATGTTCGAGCGTGCAACCCGCGAGTGCAGGATGTCGCCGACGATGGCCACCGAAAGGTTTTCGAAGCCGCCCTTGTGCCGGCGGATGGTGAGCATGTCGAGCATGCCCTGGGTCGGGTGAGCGTGACGGCCGTCGCCGCCGTTGATGATCGCCACCTGTGGGCAAACATGTTCGGCGATGAAGTGTGCAGCGCCGGAATCACCGTGGCGCACGACGAACATGTCGGCGGCCATGGCCTCCAGGTTGCGCAGCGTGTCGAGCAGGGTTTCGCCCTTGCTTGCCGACGATGTCGACACGTTCAGGGTGATCACGTCCGCCGACAGCCGTTGCGCCGCCAGTTCGAAGGTGGTGCGGGTGCGGGTGGAGTTTTCGAAGAATACGTTGCACACGGTCTTGCCGCGCAGCAACGGGACTTTCTTCACTGCCCGGGCGCCAACTTCGAGGAACGAGTCGGCGGTGTCGAGGATTTCCGTCAGCAGCTCGCGGCGCAAACCGTCGAGCGAGAGGAAGTGGCGCAGCTGGCCCTGATCATTGAGCTGCAGCGGGCGCTTGGTATCTAGAGGCGTCATCGCGAGGGGGACTCTCAATAGGGCGAATTAAAGGGCGAGGTCTTGCAGTTCGAGCTTGAGTTCCGGCCCCGACAGTTTCACCCGCTCGTGGGCTGCCAGGGACAAGGTCGCGCCCAGTACGTTGGGGCGGATCGGCAGTTCACCGGCATCCAGGTCCAGCAGGCATACCAGGGTCACGCTGGCCGGGCGGCCGTAGTCAAACAGTTCGTTCAGGGCGGCGCGGATGGTCCGCCCGCTCATCAACACGTCGTCGATCAGCACCAGGTGTTGGCCTTCGATCTCAAACGGCAGGGCCGACGGCCGCACTTGCGGGTGCAGGCCGTTCTGGCTGAAGTCGTCGCGGTAGAAGGACACGTCCAGTGTGCCAAGCGGTTCGGCGCTGCCCAGCTCCTTGAGCAGGGCCTGGGCAACCCACACGCCACCGGTACGAATGCCGATGTAGCGCGGTTCGCTGATGCCACGGTGTTCCAGGTGTGCCTTGAGATCAGTCGCCATCTGGCTGATCAGTTCGGCGGGATTGGGCAGGCTCATGGTTGCTCCTTCTTGGGCCCGAGCCGGATCGTTGCGGGAGGTGGCTCGGGTTGTAGCTAAAAGAGACGGGTGACGGCTCTTCAGGATTAGGATTGGAACAATGCGCTGTTCTCGTCGAGCCAGCCTTGCAGCAGCAGGGCGGCGGCGATGGCATCCACCGGGTTATCGCGGTAGCTGCCTTTCTGTCCGCCCCGGGCCAGGCGTTCGCCCTTGGCTTCGAAGGTGGTCAGGCGTTCATCGTGGGTATAGAAGGGCAGGTTGAAGCGACCGTTCAGGCGTCGGGCGAACTTTTCCGCGCGGGCGCACATGTCGCTGGGTGTGCCGTCCATGTTCAGCGGCAGGCCGACCACCACGGCGTCGGGCTTCCACTCCTTGATCAGCGCTTCAACCTGATCCCAGTCGGGAATACCGTTTTGTGCCTTCAAGGTGCACAGCTCGCGGGCCTGGCCGGTAATGACCTGGCCAACCGCAACGCCGATCTGCTTGGTGCCGTAGTCGAATCCCAGAATCAACCGCAGGGCCATCAGGCGTGCCCCGCCTGGCTGGTGAGCAGGCTGAGATTGACGCCCAGGTGCTTGGCTGCCGCTTCCAGGCGCAGCTCGCTGCTGGTGTTGAACAGGATGTCGGCGTCGTACGGGCAAGTCAGCCAGGCGTTCTGGGCCAGTTCGGCCTCCAGTTGCCCGGCTTCCCATCCGGCATAACCCAGCGTGATAACGCTTTTCGCCGGGCCGACGCCATCGGCAATGGCGAACAGCACGTCCTGGGAGGTGGACAGGGACAGCTCGCCTTCCAGATCAACGGTCGCTTGAAAACTCTGGCCCTTGGGGTGCAGGACAAAACCACGATCGGTCTGTACCGGACCGCCGATGAAGATCGGCACGTGCTGGCAGAGCGCGGGCGGCTCGATGTCCGGACGCAATTGCTCGAGGATATCGGCCAGGTTGAGGTCCTGCGGACGGTTGACCACCAGCCCCATGGCACCATTGGCCGTGTGCTCGACGATGTAGGTCAAGGTGTGCGCAAAGTTCGGGTCGACCATGTGAGGCATGGCGATCAGGAAGTGATGCTTGAGGTAGCTGGGGCTGACGTTTTTCATGAACGCTAGTGTGGCGTTGGAGGGACGAACTGACAAGCTGGGGATGCAAATCTGACACGATTCCCTGTAGGAGCGAGCATGCTCGCGAAAAACCTGAAAACCCCTCGGGGTATCAGGTTTCCCGCGTTATCGTTGACGACCATCGCGACGGTGCGACGATTCGACATGCTCGCTCCTACAAGGGGTGCTGGTCAGTTACTGGAGAGGCGGTCGCCGCGTGCAAATTTCCACGTGCGGATGATTTCCAGGCGATCGATGTCCGACAGGTCCCCGGTAAAGGGGGCGAACGGCGCTGCCAGGCGCACGATGCGCTGGGCCGCCTGGTCCAGCAGCGGTTGTCCGGACGACTCCAGTACCAGCACCTCATACAGCGAGCCATCGCGGTTGATCGAGACCATCAGGCGCAAGTTGCCGTAGATCTGCTTGCGCCGGGCTTCGTCAGGGTAATTGAGGTTGCCGATGCGCTCGACTTTTTTACGCCACTCGTCTTTATACCAGGCGCCCTTGTCGCGCATGGTCGAGGCGGCGCTCAGGCGGTGGATGCGCGGGCGCTTGGCGTACAACTGTTGTTCTTGGGCCAGTTCGGCTTCGAGGCTGGCGATGTCGCTGGACAGCTGTTCGCTGTCGAATGTCGGTGCCGCCACCACAGGTTTGGTGACGGGCTTGGGCTCCTCCGTTTTTGTCGGGGCTTTCTTTGGCTTGGGTGCGACGGTGGTCACGGCTGCCTTGGGCGGGGCGTCCTTCTGTTCTGGCTTGGCGGCGGGCGGTGGCGTGACTTTTTGTACCTTGTTGTCCTGGAAAGGCGCGATCTCGGTGGTCTTGGGGATGGCCTTCTTGTCCAGGGTGCCGCTGCCTTGCTGGTTTTCCTGGGCGAGGAAGTCAGCCTTTTCCGGTTTCTTTTCGCTTTTGAAGGTGGCGAGGGTGATTTCCAGGGTTTTGCTGATCTGCTTGGGCTCGACCATTGTGAAACCGACACCCAGCAGTAATGCCAGGTGGATCAGCGCCGCCAGGAACAGGGTAAAACCGAGGCGATCGGCCGGGCGCACGCCGTGGTGGGCGAGTTCGGGGGGCAGATCGGACGGGAGGGTCATGACAAGGAAACCAACATCGCGTTTTCACAGGCCGCGCATGATAACGCAATGTTGGTTTGGCTTATCAACGGGCCTTGAGCTTCTGATCGATGGCATCCATCAACATGCCGCCAATATCGGTGCCGAAGGCATTGTCGATTTCGCGAATGCAGGTCGGGCTGGTGACGTTGATTTCGGTCAGGTGCTCGCCGATCACATCGAGGCCGACGAACAGCAGGCCTTTTTCGCGCAGGGTCGGACCGACTTGCGCCGCAATCCAGCGATCCTTCTCGGTCAATGGACGGGCTTCGCCGCGGCCACCGGCTGCAAGGTTGCCACGGGTTTCGCCGGCAGCAGGAATGCGCGCCAGGCAGTAGTCCACCGGCTCGCCGTCGATCATCAGGATGCGTTTGTCGCCATCGACGATGGCCGGCAGGTAGCCCTGGATCATGATTTGCTGCTGGCCGTGCAGGGTCAGGGTTTCGAGGATCACCGACAGGTTCGGGTGGCCGGCGGTGTGGCGGAAGATCGAGGATCCGCCCATGCCGTCGAGTGGCTTGAGAATCACATCGCCATGATGGTCGGCGAATTCACGCAATACGTCAGGGCGACGGCTGACGATAGTCGGAGGCGTGCACTGCGGAAACAGCGTGGCGAACAGTTTTTCGTTGCAGTCACGCAGGCTTTGCGGCTTGTTGACCACCAGTACGCCAGCATTCTCGGCCTGTTCCAGCAAATAGGTGGTATAGACGAATTCCATGTCGAAAGGCGGATCCTTGCGCATCAGGATCACGTCCAGGTCGCTCAGCAGGTTGTCCTGCTCGGCTTCCAGCTCGAACCATTTTTCCGGGTTGGCGAACACTTTCAGCGGGCGCATCCGCGCCCGTGCCTGGCCTTCGGCCTGGTACAGGTCGCGCTGCTCCATGTAGAACAGTTCCCAGCCGCGTTTCTGTGCGGCCAGCAGCATGGCCAGCGAGCTATCCTTTTTATAGGAGATGCTGGCGATAGGATCCATGACAATCCCGACACGAACGCTCATGGGTGTTTCCTCAAAAGTGGGTGAGGCCTAGGACCGTATAAAAGTGGCGTCAGAGTGGCGCTGAGTGTGTTCCCGGTCAAGGAAAAACCACTGCCGGGGCCGGCCGATAGATTGGATTTGGAGACTGTGCTAAAAAGGCTGCCATGTCGTGCCGGCCCTTGAACATCAAGGGTTTCGAGTCCTCGACGCCCCGCAGATGGACAAATAGATTCCTAAAGGCGACGGTAGAGCAACTATGGAACAGCAACCCAGCGCCTTGAAGGTCATGGTGATCGACGATTCGAAGACGATTCGCCGCACCGCCGAAACACTGCTCAAGAATGTGGGTTGTGAGGTCATCACGGCCATCGACGGGTTCGATGCGTTGGCCAAGATCGTCGATCACCACCCCGGCATCATCTTTGTCGACATCATGATGCCGCGCCTGGATGGCTATCAGACCTGCGCGTTAATCAAGAACAACAGTGCATTCAAGTGCACGCCAGTGATTATGCTGTCGTCCAAGGACGGGCTGTTCGACAAGGCCAAGGGGCGCATTGTCGGCTCCGACCAGTTTTTGACCAAGCCTTTCAGCAAGGAAGAGCTGCTGAGCGCGATCCAGGCCCATGTTCCGGGCTTTGCCGCTGTTTTGCCGCAGTAAGACACCTACAGTGACGCTCGGCCATTGGGCCCTGCGCCGACAAGAATGGGGAAGACCATGGCACGTATCCTGATCGTCGATGATTCGCCGACCGAAATGTACAAATTGACCGGCATGCTGGAGAAGCACGGTCATGAAGTATTGAAAGCCGAAAACGGCGCAGACGGCGTGGCGCTGGCCCGCCAGGAAAAACCCGACGCAGTGCTGATGGACATCGTCATGCCCGGACTCAATGGTTTCCAGGCGACCCGCCAGTTGACCAAAGACCCGGAAACCGGGCACATCCCGGTGATTATCATCACCACCAAGGATCAGGAAACCGACAAGGTCTGGGGTACGCGCCAAGGGGCCAAGGACTACCTGACCAAGCCGGTTGACGAAGATACCCTGATCAAGACCTTGAACAACGTGCTGGCCGGTTGATCACAGGGCCATGAGCGAATCACTGACCGCCTTCGAACTGCTATTGCAGATCGACCGGCGTTGTCGCTTGCTGGCGGCGGACTTGCCGTCCCAGCCCGCCCGCCAGGACAGCTGGAGCGGCATCGGTTTTCGCCTGGGCGAACAGTGGTACGTCGCGCCCATGGGCGAAATCGGTGAAGTGTTGCACGAACCGCGTTTTACGCTGGTGCCGGGGGTCAAGTCCTGGGTAAAGGGCGTGGCCAATCTGCGCGGGCGTTTGTTGCCGATCATTGATTTGTGCGGTTTTTTTGGCCTGGAAATCTCGGCGACGCGCAAGCAGCGGCGCGTATTGGTGGTGGAACATGACGAGGTGTTTGCCGGGTTGCTGGTCGATGAAGTCTTCGGCTTGCAGCACTTTGCCCGCGACAGTCTGCAGCCAATAGACGCACCGGGCGGCCCGATCGCACCGTTCATCACCGGCCGGTTTCAGCGCGAGCAGAGCTGGCAGGTGTTGAGCCTCTTTACGCTGGCGCGGTCGCAGGGGTTCATGAATGTTGCCATTTAAATGGAACGACACAGTTCTAAATGTGGGAGCGGGGGGGGGGGGGGGGGGGGGGGGGGGGGGGGGGGGGGGGGGGGGGGGGGGGGGGGGGGGGGGGG
>NZ_JBXAHO010000081.1:0-9838 GCF_058795195.1 Pseudomonas sp. GW823-FHT06B06
GCCGCAGGCTGCGATCTTTTGATCTTGAAAAATCAAGATCAAAAGATCGCAGCCTGCGGCAGCTCCTACAAGGGGGCGCGGTAACGACTTGGTTATGGATGCAACAGTTTCTGCGCGCGTTTATCCGCCAAGTGTTGAGCCACCAACCGCCCGATCAGCACCAGCAAGGTCAACGAGATAAGCAGCACCGAAATCGCCGCCACACTCGGATCAACGTTATCGCGCAAGCCGCTCCAGATCCGCTTGGGCAGGGTGTCGACGTTGACGCTGGTAATGAACGGAATCGCCATCGGCAGCAGCACCAGGCCGATCAACGCCGTGGCCCATTTGGAGCGCATGTACCAGATGCCCAGGCTGAAGCTGGCGGCCAGCAAGGTCGCGATGATGCTCGTGGCAAAGGCGATGGTCAGGCTTTGGCTGATGGCATTGAACCAGTCAGGGTTGCTCATCAGCGCTTCGTAATGCCGCAGCGACCAATTGCCTTGGGGCATCGACAGGAAACGCTTGCTGGTGAACGACACCGGGATGACCGTCAGCAACGGGAACAGCATGAAGGCCATGGCGACCACGGCCAGCAGGCGGGTACTCAGGCTTGTACGATGGGTGTTCATAGTGATCTCAGCCTACCAGTCGGTTCACGCGGGTCATTTTCAACAGCACCCAGATCAATGCGCTGACCAGGGCCAGCAGCGCATTTTCGCATGACCGATTTGATCTTCACCCACATCTCAGTGCGCATTCCGGGGCCGGAGCATCACTTCCTGATCAACCCCTACGGGCTGATGTTCGATGAGATCACGGCGTCGAACCTGGTGAAAATCGACCTCGATGGCAACGCGGTGGAACCGTCGCCGTACCCGGTGAACCGGGCCGGTTTCGTGATTCACAGCGCCATTCACGGTGCTCGTGAAGACGCGCAATGCGTGTTGCACACGCACACAAAATCCGGTTGCGCGATGGCGGCGTTGAAGTGCGGGCTGTTGCCGGTGAACCAGATTTCCATGGAGTTCTACAACCGTGTGGCCTACCACGACTACGAAGGCGTGGCGCTGGACATGAGCGAATAGCGGCTGGTGGCGGACATGGGCGACAAGCCGGTGCTGATGCTGCGCAATCACGGTTTGCTGACGGTGGGGGGAGACGGTGGGGCAGGCGTTCATGCGCATGTATTACCTGGAAAAGGCCTGCGACATTCAGTTGGCAGCCATGGCTGCCGGGGAGCTGGTGTTGCCGTCGCCCGAGGTTTGCGCGCATACCGAGCGGCAGTTCAATGAGCCGGGACGGGCGCTGGAGGAGGGTGAGCTCAATGATCCAGATGCCATGCAACTGGCCTGGGCGGCGTTGCTGAGATTGCTGGAGCGTGTGGCGCCGGATTATCGGGACTGACCTGAATGCTCGGTTGTTCGAGCTGGCCTATTCGCGAGCAGGCTCGCTCCCACAGTTGATTCGGGTTGCCACAAATTCTGTGTACGACGCAAATCCCCTGTGGGAGCGAGCCTGCTCGCGAAAGCGGTTTGTCAGGCGCCCTGACTTTTCAGACTTGCCGAGGGGTATTCAGGTTCATCGACCGCTCCGCCAATCCCGCCGCAGTCTGTTCATCGATCGGCAACAAAAACCGAAACGTCGCCCCACGCCCCGGCCTGTCGATCAACTGAATCTCAAGCCCATGCAATTGCAGGATGCGGTGCACAATACGCAACCCCAGCCCGCCATCGCGCCGTGCGCCACCGATATTGAACGGCCGCAAAAACAGACCCTCGCGCAATTCGGGAGCGATACCAGGGCCAGTGTCGCTGACAGTCACTTCAATGAACGAGCCTTGGGGACGCAAACCCAGTTCGATCTCGCCACCTGGCGGTGTATGGCGCAACGCGTTGTCGAAAAGATTGGTCAACACCCGCTCGATCAATCCCAGGTCAGCGCAAGCTGCAGAAACGTTGGGGGCGAACGTGGCCTTCAATTCAACCTGCCGCGCCTCGGCCGTCAGTTCGAACTTCTGGAAAATGTCCTGGACCAGGTCGGTCAGCGAAAAACGCTCCAGCACCGGTTGCACAAAACCATGTTCCAGGCGCACCAGTTCCAGCAGCGACTGCGCCAGCCCGCCGACCTTGCGGCTTTGATCAAGGGCGATGCCCAGGTAGCGGCGGCGGTCGGCGGCGGACAGCGTGGCGTCCTTGAGCGACAGGGTTTCCAGATAGCCGTGCAACGAGGCCAGCGGCGTACGCAGATCGTGGGAGATGTTTGCCACCAGTTCGCGGCGTTCCTGGTCCTGGCGGGTCAACGAGCGCCATTGTTCGCCCAAACGCGCCTGCATCTGCCGGAAGGCAGCGTCGAGTACAGCAATTTCATCGTGGCTGGCGACCTTTTCCAGGGGGACGGGCAGGGCCGGCGTCACCGGGACGCCATCGATGTCGAACTGGCTGACGGTTTCGGTGAGGCGGCGCAATGGCCGGGTGATCAGCGCAAACGCGGTGAGACCGGCAATCAGGCACAACAGCGCAACCAATCCAATGGACATCAGGGCGGTATTGAGTGCAGCACTGGTGGCGCCCCGTTCGGCCAGGCGATCATGGTCTTCGCCCAGCAGCACCACGTAGAGATACCCGACGGCCTTGCCATTGACCTTCAACGGTGCGGCGCTGAACACCTTGCGCGCGTCGACGCTGCGCGGATCATCACCGGTAATCGGCAGGGCGTCGCCCCTGAGCAGGCGCTGGATTGGCGCCAGGTCGACACGCTCGCGTCGAATCCTGCCTTCGGGCGCGGCACTGCCGACAATCTTGCCCTCGGTGTCCAACAGGTACACCTCGACACTGGGGTTGACCTGCATCAGCTTGCTGAACAGATCCCGCACGGCATTGGGCATCAGGCCCTGGGTGTCCATCAGCACCGTGTCACTGGCGATGTGCTGCGCCAGGTCCCGGGACAACCCTTGCACCACTTCCTGTTCATGCATCTGGTTGGAACGCACCTGTAGCCACGCCGAGGTGCCGCAGCACACCAGCAGTAGCACGGCGAACACCAGGGACAGGCGCTGCGTCAGGGTCAGCCTCATGGCGGCGATTCCTCCCCGGTGGCGAACTTGTAGCCGCGGCCCCAGACCGTGAGGATGCGCACCGGTTGCGCCGGGTCGGCCTCGATCTTGGCGCGCAGGCGATTGATGTGGGTGTTGACCGTGTGCTCATAGCCTTCGTGGCTATAGCCCCAGACGGCGTTGAGCAGGTCCATGCGCGAAAACACCTTGCCCGGCTGGCGGGCGAAGAAGTACAGCAAGTCGAACTCCCGGGGTGTGAGGTCCAGGCGTCGGCCGCCCTGGGACACTTCGCGGGTGATCGGGTCAATGGCCAGTCCGTCGATGAGCAGGCTGCCGGCGTCCATCTTCAGGTTGCGTGCCATGGCATCCACCCGGCGCAGCAAAGCTTTGACCCGGGCCACCAGTTCGAGCATGGAAAATGGCTTGGCCAGGTAATCGTCGGCACCGAGCTCCAGGCCGAGGATCCGGTGCACTTCGCTGGAGCGCGCACTGGTGATGATGATCGGCGTGTAGCGGGCCATGGCGCGGGCGCGGCGGCAGATTTCCAGGCCGTCGACACCGGGCAGCATCAGGTCGAGGATCAGCGCATCCCAGTTGCCTTGCTGCAGCAGGCGCATGCCTTCATTGCCGTCGGCGCTGTGCACCACCTCGAACTGCTCGTCACGCAGGTGCAGGCAAATCAGGTCGGCGATATGCAGGTCGTCCTCGACCACGAGGACGCGTTTGGTCTGTTCCATCCACTTCAATCCTTCGGCGCAATGTGCGTAATGCCACTCACTGTAGGAGCTGCCGAAGGCTGCGATCTTTTGACTTTGATTTAAAAAAACAAGATCAAAAGATCGCAGCCTGCGGCAGCTCCTACAATTAAGTCAGTCAAGTCAGTGAAGTCAGTGAAGGGTCCATTGTGCGGGTTTTTCGTGGCCCGAGTTATCACGAATTGTTTAACTTCCCGTGAGGATTTGGCGATCACCCAAAGCCTAGGCTGTGTTCCATGAAACACCCCTGGATTTTTGGAGACGAGCATGTTTTCACGACGGCAATTTCTTCTCGCGAGCGGCGGGCTGGGGGTGGCAGCCCTGGCAATCGGCCTGTTGCCGAAGTTTTCCACAGGCACGGCATTGATCAGCGATGCCAGCGCCGCCGAGGCGTTCGAAGTGACCCACAGCGACAGCGAATGGCACGCCATCCTGAGCGACGAACAGTATGAAATCCTCCGCGAAGAAGGCACTGAACGGGCCTACAGCAGCCCGCTGAACAACGAGCACCGCGACGGCACATTCCTCTGCGCCGGGTGCCAGTTGCCGCTGTTCTCATCGGCGACCAAGTTCGATAGCCACACTGGCTGGCCGAGTTTCTGGGCGCCGCTGGACAAGGCCGTGGCCACCCGCCAGGACCGCTCCTACGGCATGTCGCGCGAAGAGGTGCATTGCCGGCGTTGCGGCGGGCATCTGGGCCATGTCTTTGACGACGGGCCGAAACCGACCGGTTTGCGTTACTGCATGAACGGTCTGGCGCTCAAGTTCGAGCCCAAAGCCGTCTGAATTTCTCAGGAGTCTGTGACATGAAAAATCTTTTCACCTGGCGCCGCACGCTATTGGGGCTGGCCGCTGCCGGCATCATCGGCCAATGCTCGGCATTTTCCCTGGGCGGGGCTGAAGAAGGCGTGCTCCTTCCCCCGCCGGCCCTCGACGAAACCACCCAGGCCCACAGCGAAACCGCGGTATTTGCCGGTGGTTGTTTCTGGGGTGTGCAAGGGGTGTTCCAGCATGTCAAAGGCGTGAAGAATGCCGTCTCCGGTTACGCCGGTGGCGCAGCCAACACGGCGCAGTACGAACGCGTCAGCAGCGGCAGTACCGGTCATGCGGAATCGGTGGAAGTGACCTTCGACCCGAGCCAGGTCAGCTACGGCACCTTGCTGCAGATCTACTTTTCCGTGGCGCACAACCCGACCGAACTCAACCGCCAGGGGCCCGACACCGGCACCCAATACCGCTCGGCGATCTTTACCAAGAGCAGCGAACAGCAACGGGTCGCCCAGGCCTACATTGCCCAGCTCGATGCCGCGCATTCGTTCGATAAGCCGATCGTGACCAAGCTGGAAAGCTTCAACGGTTTTTATCCGGCCGAAGAAGAACACCAGGACTTCCTGACCGAGCACCCGACCTATCCCTACATCGTGATCAATGACTTGCCAAAGGTGGCACAGCTCAAGCAGCTGTACCCGGATCGCTATCAGGAAAAACCGGTGCTGGTGAAAACGGGGATGTGACGGCGGTTATCCGCTGATCACATTCTTGCCGGCGACTTTCGACCGATACAGTGCCTGATCGGCCCTGGCCATCAGGCCGGTCTGTTGCTCCTCCTCGAAGCGCTGGACCACGCCGAAACTCATGCTCACGTGAAAGTCGCCCACCGATGGCATCTCCGATAGACCCTGGCGGATGGCTTCGGCCAGGGTCCTGGCCTCAGCCAGCGAGGTATCGGGCAGTACCGCGATGAATTCGTCGCCGCCCCAACGGGCCAGCACATCCCCCGCACGCAAACTGCGCGCGACCCGTTCGACCACCTGAATCAAGGCGGCATCGCCCAGTGCATGGCCGTAGTGATCGTTGATGCTCTTGAAGTCGTCGATGTCCATGGCGATCAGTGACAACGGCTGGCGAAAGCGCTGGGACCGCTCGCATTCCTGGCGCAGGGCCTGATCCAGGCGATATCGATTGGCAGTCGACGTCAGGGCATCGGTTTCAGCCAACTTACGATTTTCTTCCAGTTGCCTCTGCAGTTGCTGATTGACGCTGGACAGCTCGCGGGTGCGTTCTTCAACGAGGGCTTCAAGGGATTGATTGCGCCGTTCGAGGGCTTCGAGCAGGCGCTTCTTGTCTTCGATGCTGCGGTGGGCGCCGACCATTCGCGCCACCGAACCGTCGGCATTGCGTGCCAGCACGTGGCCGCGGTCTTCGATCCAGATATAACGGCCGTCATGCGTGCGGCAGCGGTACTCGGCCTGATACACGGGGGTGCGCTGGCTCAGGTAGTCATCGAACAGGGCCATCACCTGCGGGAAATCATCGGGGTGAATGATGTTTTCCCAGGTCAACACGTTGTTATCCAGGGAGTGCGGCGTGTAGCCGAGCATTTCGTACCAACGGGCGTTGCGGTAGACGAAGCCGGTGTTGGCGTTCCAGTCCCATATTCCGTCGCTGACCAGTTCCATGATGGTGTGCAGCATGCCTTCGTTCATGTCCGAGACATTGAACTTCAAGGGTTCGATACTCGATGCTTCTCCCATCGCTGCTCTCCCTGGCACGCGCCTGATAGCCAATGACCTGCTCAGTCAGGGAGATTAGTCCAAGGCTCAGCGAGGCTGCTAGTGCTTGCCCCACATCTGCACGGCGAAGTCGACGAAACGTCGCAATTTCGGCAGGCGGTAGCGGTCCTGGGCATACATCAGGTGCATCGGCCGGCTCGGCGGGTTGAATCCGGGCATCAAGGCCAGCAGTTTGCCGTCCTGGATGTCTTGCTCGACCAGGACATCGGGCAACATCACGATACCCATGCCGGTTCGCGCCGCCTGATGCAGCCCTGCCGAGCTGTTGATCAGCATCGGTCCGCTGACCGCTACCGTGACTTCGCCTTCCGGGCCGGCCAGGCGCCATTCTTTCTCCACCGAATGCCAGTCATCGCCAGCCGGATAGGCGAAGGACAGGCAATCGTGGTGACGCAGGTCTTCAGGGGTTTGCGGTGCGCCGCGACGGGCCACATACGCCGGCGATGCGCACATGGTCAGGGTGTAGTCGAGCAGCGGGCGGGCGATCAGGTTGGACGCCTCGATAGCGCCCAGGCGAAAGGCCACGTCCAGTCCGTTTTCCAGCAGGTCCGGGCGCCGGTTGGTGAGCATCACGTCGAGTTTTATCCTGGGGTAGAGCAGGGCGAATTCGCTCAGGGCGGGTGCCAGTTTTTCCGTGCCGAAGGTCAAGGGCGCCGAGATGCGCAACGTGCCGCTGGGTTCATCCAGCGCTTGCTCGGCCAGGCGTTCGGAATCAGCCACCAGCCCCAACACTTCGAGGCAGCGCTGGTAATACGCAACGCCAAATTCGGTCAACCGCTGGCGCCGGGTCGTGCGGTTGAGCAGGCGCACGCCCAGGCGCTGCTCGAGGGCCTTGAGGTGGTTGCCGACCATGGTCGTGGACATTTTACACTGCGCAGCGGCGCTCGTCATGCTGCCGGTTTCCACCACCTTGACGTAGACGGTCATTGCCTGGAAAAGGTCCATTATCAAGCTCAACTTTAAAATGATTGAAGTATTGCAGTATTTATCCAGTTCAGGTGGCTAACCATACTGCAAAAACACTGACCCTTGATGGAGCTTGATGTCATGACCGCCGCCTGCCTGATGAGCACTTACCAACCCTTGGCCTTGAGTTTCCACAAGGGCCTGGGCACGCGCCTATGGGACCAGGCCGGTCGTGAATACCTGGACGCGGTGGCCGGGGTGGCGGTGACCAACGTCGGCCACTCTCATCCGAAAATCGTCGCGGCGATCAGCGAACAGGCCGGCCTGTTGCTGCACACTTCCAACCTCTACAGCATCGACTGGCAGCAACGCCTGGCGCGCAAACTGACCCAGCTGGCGCGCATGGACCGGGCGTTCTTCAACAACTCCGGGGCCGAGGCCAATGAAACGGCGCTGAAAATTGCCCGCCTGCATGGCTGGCACAAAGGCATCGAGCAACCCTTGGTGGTGGTCATGGAAAACGCTTTCCACGGCCGCACCCTCGGCACCCTGTGCGCCAGCGATGGCCCGGCGGTGCGCCTGGGTTTCAACAAGTTGCCAGGGGACTTCGTCAAAGTGCCGTTCGGCGACCTCAAGGCACTGGACAAGGTGCGCCAGGATTACGGCTCGCGCATCGTGGCCATCCTGATGGAGCCGATCCAGGGCGAAGGCGGTGTGCAGCTGGCACCACCCGGTTACTTGAAAGCCGTGCGCGAGCTCTGCAACCGGCGCTCCTGGTTGTTGATGCTGGATGAAATCCAGACCGGCATCGGTCGTACCGGGCAGTGGTTCGCGTTCCAGCACGAAGGCATCGTCCCGGATGTGATGACCCTGGCCAAAGGCCTGGGTAACGGCGTCCCGATCGGCGCCTGCCTGGCCCGTGGCAGAGCCGCCGAACTCTTTACCCCCGGTAGTCACGGCAGCACCTTTGGCGGCAACCCGCTGGCCTGTCGGGTCGGTTGCACGGTGCTGGACATCATCGAGGAGCAAGGCTTGCTGGAAAATGCCCGGCTTCAGGGCGAACGCCTGATAAGCAGGTTGCGCATGGAATTGGCGGACCAACCGAACGTCCTGGCGATCCGTGGCCAGGGCCTGATGATCGGCATCGAACTCAAGCAACCGATCCGCGACCTGAGCCTGATCGCCGCCCGGGACCACGGGCTGCTGATCAACGTGACGCGGGGGCAAACCATTCGTTTGTTGCCGCCGCTGACGATTGATGAGCGGGAGGTGGAGATGATTGTCAGGGGAGTGAGTTCAGTAGTGGTATCTGCACATGACAACGCATAACTCACCGTCTTCGATGGTGTAGACCAAGCGATGTTCAGCCGTTATCCGGCGCGACCAGAAGCCGCTCAAGTTGTGTTTGAGCGGTTCCGGTTTTCCGAGACCCTCGAACGGTTCACGCAGGATGGCTTTGATCAGCAGGTTGATGCGTTTGAGTCCCGCCTTATCGTTTTGCTGAAACCAAAGGTAGTCGTCCCAGCCTTCAGGAGTGAACTCGATATTCATTCTTCAATGAGTTGCCGAGACTTGGTTTTCCCGGCGCGCAGGTTGCCAATCGACTTGATCAAGCGTTCAGCGTTGGCGGGGGAGCGAAGCAGGTAGGCGGTCTCCTCAAGGGCGTTGTATTCCGCCAGCGACATCATCACCACCGGCTCGCCTTTCTGGCGGGTGACCAGTAGTGGGGTGCGGTCTTCATTGACGCGATCCATGGTTTCAGCCAGGTGCGCGCGTGCGGTGGTGTAATTGATGGTGTGCATGGTGAAATCCTCGCTCGATGCAAGGAACGTACAGAAATCAGTACAGGTTGACAAGGCGATAGCTCCGAATGGTCGTTATGCAATTGGCGCATCAACGCTTCTCCTGAGTATCGTCGAAACCTTCTCGGGACGTTTCCGAGAACGCTGTAGTCCTTATCTGATGAGAAGCCGTGAAGATAAATCAATCGGCGTAGTGCATTGCGCTGGCGAAATCGGTGATTTCAGTCCAGTCCATCAATTGAATTCTGCAACCGTCAAACCCTTCGAACAGCTGCCGATGGGCCGTATATCCGCTGGACCCATCGCGCTGGCGATAGCTCCCCGCCCACTCCAGCAGGGCGATCAGGCGTTCGTCGTCGTTGGCTTCACGTTGGCGGATGTTGGCGACGCAAACCTCGTCGGCAACGCTCAACCAGATCAGCGTCGTCGTGCGGGGCAGCAGTTCGCTGGCGATCCAGCCATACACGCCTTCGATCACCCAGCGTTCTTGCTCGGCCGCGACCCGCGCCATGGCCAAGGCTTCAGCGCGGGGGCGGGGGATGCTGTGTTCGTCGGACAGCCAGTGAATGCGGTCGAGATCGGTCCATGGCACCTGCAATCGCTCGGCCAGGCGTTGCGCCAGCCAGCTCTTGCCGGAGCCGGAGTTACCGATGATCAGGGTTCGGGTGAGGTCCATGAGCGACACCGATCAAACTGTGGGAGATTCTATGGTTGAGGGGAAGCCCTCAACTGGTTTTCGGTTGGTATTCACTCTGCCCCTTCAGCAGG
>NZ_JBXAHO010000082.1:0-8165 GCF_058795195.1 Pseudomonas sp. GW823-FHT06B06
GTTTAGCCGCGCTGGGCCATGGATGGCCCATCGCGGCGACCCACGGAGCAATGCCGGAGAGAGGGCATGCCGAGCCTAGGCGAGGCACCGAGTGGTGGGGCAAAGCCTTTTGGTTCCTTTTTGCTGGGCCGGCACTCCGGCGTTTGAAAAAGGGACTCGCCGTAAGGGCGAAACCATAAGCCGCCGTTACCGCAGCAATGGATATGTACTCAGACAACAATCTCCCACAAGCTTCGACGAGGCATAGATCAACGTTGGTAGAGGCGCCGCGAGTGCGATCCGATTCACCTCTCCTAGAAAGCAGCAAGCCGAAGCATTGGCTTCGGCTCGCACTTAACAATTTACATTAACTTGCTTACGCAACCACTCGATAACACGGCACATAAGCCGCACCACCCGGCAGCTTCATCCGGTGCTGGGCGACGAAGGCCTTGAGCAGTTGATCCAGCGGCTGCATGACGGCCGCATCGCCACGGATCTGGTATGGCCCGTGTTTTTCGATCAGGCGGATGCCCTTGTCCTTGACGTTGCCGGCGACGATGCCGGAGAACGCACGGCGCAGGTTGGCGGCCAGTTCGTGGGGTGGCAGGTCACGGCTGAGCTTGAGGTTGGCCATGTTTTCGTGAGTCGGGTCGAACGGGCGCTGGAAGCCTTCGTCGATCTTCAGCAGCCAGTTGAAATGGAACGCGTCATTGCGTTCGCGACGGAACTGCTTCACCGCCTTGAGGCCCTGGGTCATCTGTCGGGCGACTTCTGCCGGGTCGTCGATGATGATCTCGTAGTGCTTCTTGGCATCTGCGCCCAGGGTGGCGCCGACGAACGCGTCAAGCTGTTCCAGGTAGGGCGCCGCATGTTTTGGGCCCGTGAGGACGACCGGGAAGGGCAGGCCTGCGTTGTCCGGGTGCATCAAAATGCCCAGCAGGTACAGGAACTCTTCGGCGGTACCGGCGCCGCCCGGGAAGATGATGATGCCGTGGCCGACGCGGACGAAGGCTTCCAGGCGCTTCTCGATGTCTGGCAGGATCACCAGTTCGTTGACGATCGGGTTCGGCGCTTCGGCGGCGATGATTCCCGGCTCGGTCAAGCCCAGGTAGCGCCCGCCGTGGATGCGTTGCTTGGCATGGGCGATGGTGGCGCCTTTCATCGGGCCTTTCATCACGCCGGGGCCGCAACCGGTGCACACGTCGAGGCTGCGCAGGCCCAGTTCGTGGCCGACTTTCTTGGTGTATTTGTATTCTTCGGTATTGATCGAGTGACCGCCCCAGCAGACCACGATCTTGGGCTCGACGCCGGGGCGCAGCGTGCGGGCGTTGCGCAGCAAATGGAAGACATAGTCGCTGATACCCTGGGAGGTACTCAGGTCGATGCGTTGGCTGTCGAGTTCGTTTTCGGTGTAGACGATGTCGCGCAGGGCGCTGAACAGCATTTCACGGGTGCTGGCAATCATTTCGCCGTCGACGAAGGCGTCGGCCGGGGCGTTCAGCAGTTCCAGGCGTACGCCACGGTCTTGCTGGTGGATGCGGATTTCGAAGTCCTTGTAGGCTTCGAGGATGGTCTTGGCGTTATCGACGTGGGCGCCGGTGTTGAGGATGGCCAGGGCGCACTGGCGGAAGATGTCGTAGGTGCTGCCGGATCCAGCTTCGCTCAGTTGCTGGACTTCCCGTTGGGAGAGTGTTTCCAGGCTGCCTTTCGGGCTGACCGAAGCATTGATTACTTGTCGTTGGGTCATTCAATGATCCTTAAAACGATGTCATTCACGCGCAAACAACGAATGGCATCCGAATAGAGAGTATCCATGAAAGAAGATGGCACGAACTGCGCGGTCTCGCCATGTCCTCCTTTTGATGATGTATAGATGAAAAGGAGCCCCAGCATAGCTAAATCCGTCGCAGAGGCGATAATGGCCCGCGGTCTTTTTGCCCTGCGACCCTTTTTTTGCCATTGAAGCCAAGGAATCCCGACGTCATGTTCGAAATCCAGCCGATGAACGCCGACGACTATCGGCAACGGACGCGGCGCAGCACGCTGATGATCGCGCTGATCTTTCTCGCGCTGGCGATGGCCCTGTCCACCGCGGCGGTGACGTTGTTCGGCGAGCCGGGAGGGGACAATCTACGCTTCAATATCGGCGGAGTGTTTGCCGCGGTATTGGTCATGGCCGCGTTGATGCGCAAGCTGTTCTGGCACCAGCAATGGATGGCGCCGGCGGTCTACAGCTGGCAACTCAAGCGCAGCCTGATGAGCATCACCAACGTTATGCACCACCTCAAGGCGGCCGTGGAAGCGGGGGATCCGGACGCCATGAAGCTGTTGCGCTTCTATCACCTGGGATTGAGCCAGATGCACCAACTGGACGGTAACTCCAGCGATGATGCGCAACTACACCGGGAAATGGAGCAACATCAGGCGCGGATGCAAGCGCTGGGCATCGATATCCGGCAGACGCGCCTGGACCCGGCCTGGCTTGACGCGCTAAAGCGTACACCGCGATAGGCCCATGGAGCAGCAAGGGCCTTTTCATTCGATTCAAGGAGCGAACGTCATGGGGCAGCCGTCCATTCACGATCCTGTGGAACAAAACCGGCAGGGTGTCCCCCGGCTCAAGACTCGCTCTGCCGTCACCCTTTTGATTGCCGTCTGCCTGTCGATGGCGGTGATCGTGATTTGGGAATCCTGGAGCTCGCGCCAGTACCATCTGCATGACAAGGAAGTGGCGATGTCCAACCTTGCGCAGACCCTGGCCTCGCAGGCCCAGGCGGCGATCAAGCAAGCCGACACGCTGCTGTTCACCCTGGTCGATCGCCTGGAAAACGACGGCATCGACGCGGGTCGGCTCGATCGCCTGCAACGCTTGCTCGGCGCCCAGCGCCGTGAGTTGAGCCAGGTGCATGGGCTGTTCGTCTATGACGAAACCGGCAAATGGATCGCCAACTCCAACGGTGCCGAGGTGGGGGTTGCCAACAATTCCGACCGCGAGTACTTCATCTATCACCGCGATCATCCTGACCGCGGACCGCACATCGGCCCTTCGATCAGGAGCCGCTCCAGCGGCGAATGGATCATGACGGTGTCGCGCCGGATCAATCACCCGGATGGCCGTTTCGCGGGCGTGGCGCTGGCCACCCTCTACCTCAGCCATTTCCTGCAGCTTTACGATGGCATCGATATGGGCCGCAACGGTGTGATCAACCTGATCGCCGACGATGCCAGCATTATCGTGCGCCGGCCGTTTCACGAGGCGGACATCGGCACCAGCCTGGCCAAAAGCCCATTGTTCACCCGGCTGCTGCCACAGGGCAGCTCGGGGACGGCTACCGTCCGGTCCATCCTGGATGGCGTGGAGCGGGTGGTGGGCTATCGCCGGGTCGAGGGTTATCCGCTGATCGTCTTTGCCGCGCTCAACAAGGACGAAGTACTGGCGAGCTGGCGCCAGCAGTCCTTGCTCAGTGCGGGCATCGTTGCGCTGTTGCTCGGGGTGCTGGGAGGGCTCGGCTATCGCCTGATCAAGTTGATGAAGAAGCAGGACCGCATCCAGGGCGAGTTGCTCGGCACTCAGGAACGGCTGCTCGAACTCAATCGCAACCTTGAGTTGCTGGCGCTGGAAGACGCGCTCACGGGCCTGGCCAACCGGCGCCAGTTCGATCTGTTCATCCAGGCGGAAATGGGCCGCGCCCGGCACAACATGACGGGGTTGGCCCTGTTGATGATCGATGTCGATCACTTCAAGCCATTTAACGATCGCTACGGCCATCTGGCCGGTGATGAGTGCCTGCGCAAGATCGCTGTGCTGATTACCGAGCACATCAGGCGCCCCGGCGATCTGGCTGCGCGCTTTGGTGGTGAGGAGTTTGCCGTGGTGCTTCCGGGAACTGACTACGTCGGAGCATTTTTGCTGGCGGAAAAAATCCGCCACGCGGTCCAGTCCGCCGGCTTGCCGCACAGTGAAAGCCCTGATGGCAAGGTGACGGTCAGCGTGGGTGTCTGTGGTTATGATCCGGCATCCGAGGCCCAGACCAGTGAGTTGATCGGGGCGGCCGACAAGGCGCTGTACGTGGCCAAGGCCAGCGGGCGCAACATGAGCGTGATTGCCAACTGAGGCTCAGGCAAACCGGTCGCTGCCTTGTACCAGCCGGGTGCAAAGGTGCGGTTGCTTGAGCTTTTCCAGCCACCAGCCCAACGCCCGCCCGTCGTGATCGCCGCGCCAGCCGGCATACAGAATGTTCGGCTCGCGGGGATCGGCCATCTGTTTTTCCACCAGCGAGCCATTGTCCAGTAACGAGGTGACGCGATGCCTGGGCAGCCAGCCCACGCCGAGGCCGTCGCATTGGGCGAGGATTTTCGCGCGCATGGTCGGCACCGCCAGCACCGATTGGCCACCGGAGACCCCGTAGGTACTGCCTTCGCTGGCCCGGGACGAATCCGCCACGACAATCGCCCGGTGCTGCGCCACCATGGCGCGGGTGATCGGTTCGCGGGCCTTGGCCAACGGGTGCTTGGGCGAGACGGCGAACACCCACTGCATTTCCCCCAGTTGCATCCAGCGCAATGACGCGATGGCCGGTGGCTCGTTGGTGGCGCCGATGACCAGGTCCGCGCGGCCTTCACGCAGGGCCTCCCAGACACCCCGCAGCACTTCCTGGGTGATGCGCAGCGGTACGCCAGAGCCCAGCGCATCGAACTCGTGGATCACCGGGAGCAGGGTTTCGAATTCCAGCAGTTCATCGGTGACGATCCACAAACGACTTTCCCAACCATTGGCCACTTGCTGCACCCGTTGGGTCAGGCGCGAGACGTCCTGCATCAGTCGCGCCGCTTCGTTGACCAGCAATTCTCCAGCCGGGGTGAGTTGCAGGCGGTAGCGCCGGCGATCGAACAGCAGGGCATCGAAGCGTTCTTCCAGTTGCCGCGCGGCATAGGACACCGTAGAAGGCGCCTTGCCGAGATAGGCCGCGGCCCGCGACAGGCTGCCGGTCTCGCGAATCGCTTGCAGCAGCGCCAGGTCTTCAGTCGACAGCATGGGCCGAACCCTCGTGTGTGACGGTTACAATTGCCGCCGCCGTTTCCTGAGCCAGATCAATCGAAGATAGACCGCAGCGTTCAGCACCAGTACCAGGCTGCCCAATCCCAGCTGGATGGCCGGTGTCAGCCCCGCCGGGTAAATGATCGGCCACACGTAATGTTCGATGAAACCACCGCCGTAACCACCTTGTCCGGCTGCCTGGCGCATCAGGTTTTCCCAGTGCGTCAGTGGGCAAGGCAAGTGGAACACCTCCACTGCCACGCCCCAGACTGCGGCGGGCAGGTGCCACAGGATCAGGTGCTGCCATTTGAGAACCAGCAGCCCGCCGAACACCACGAACACAATGAATGCCAGGTGAAACAGCATCAGCCCATCGGCAGCGATTCGGTAGAGCATGTCGCCCCCCCCCTGGCGCGTCAGTCGAATCGCTCCATCGTACTCGCGCGGGCGCCTGGCACTCTATCGATTGTCGCTGCCCAGCACGCCGAGCACCTCCTTCAAACGACTGACCATGGCATCGCTGCTGCGTTGCATCGGTGCACGCAGCTCATCAGTGATCAAGCCTTGCAGCGCCAGCGCGGTTTTCACCGGCGCCGGGTTGGGCTCGATGAACAGGCTCTGGATCAGTGGCAGAAGCTGGAAGAATGTTGCCCGACCGGCCGCCAGCTGGTTGTCGCGAATCTGTCGATACAACGCCACGAAAAGGTGCGGATGGACATGGGCCGACGCGGCAATCGCACCTTTGGCACCCAGGCACAGGGCATTGAAGATCTGGTTGTCTTCACCGCACAGCACATCGACCTTACCGCTGGCCAGCAAGGCCAGGGTGTTGCCCAGGTTGCCGCCGCAGTCCTTGATCGCGACGATGCGCTCATGGGCGACGATGTTCAGCAAGGTCGACTGGTCGAAGGCTACGCCGGTGCGGTAGGGGATGTCGTACAGGATCAACGGCACGCTGGAAGCGTCGGCGACCGTCTGGAAAAACGCTTCGAGCCCCGCCTGGGAGGGCCGGATGTAATAGGGCGGCGGCACCAGCAGGCCGGCCAGCGGGCGCTTGAGAATTTCCTCCTGAAAGTGCAGCAGCTCGATCAGGTTGTTGCCGGCCAGACCCATGACGACCTGCCGGGCCGGCACTTGTTCCAGCACCGCATCGAGCACCGCCAGCTGCTCGTGCTTGCCCATGGCCGCCGGTTCGCCTGTGGTGCCACAGACGATCAGGCCGTCGACACCTTCTTCGAGCAGATGGCTGACCAGCCGGCGCAATCCGACGAAATCGATGGCGCCATTGTGGAACGGTGTGACGAGGGGAACCCAGATACCTTGAAACGATGACATGCACTTTCTCCTGATGGTCGACCGATTTCGTCACCGTCAGAAGCGTAGTAGGAAGTAAGCAAGGGGAGGGTGGTCCGTCGCGCTCAATGTCCTGTCAGCTCATCTGACGGGACAGCGCGCCCCGGTCACATGAGCGACTGTTTCTTCGATTTGAGGGTGCGCGCAACGCGAACTAGCGCCTTGGCTGTCAAGCCAACAACGGAAGTGTCGAGATTGAAGGTTGCGGACATTTTTGCTTACACCCTGAATTAGGCGCCCAGTTTTAAAAGCCGGCGCGCTGTTTGTCAATCACCAACATCGGGAAAATGCCGCGCCAGCCTGTGATTGGCCCAAGTGCGCAAGATTGTTCAAGCCATCGGCCGTGACTGCTGGCACAGTCTCAGGTCTTTCCCTGGTTGCAGAGCGTTATGTCCAACTCACATTTGCCGCGCAGCGCATTCTTGCGTGGCGCCGTGGCGATCATGCCGTTATCCCTGGCGACAGCCCCTTGGGGCCTGCTGGCCGGCTCCATGGCCATCGAAGCCAACCTCACACCGCTGCAAGGCCAGGGCTTGTCGAGCATCGTGTTCGCCGGCGCCGCGCAGTTGGTGGCCATTGGTATGCTCAAGGGCGGGGCCGGGATCTTTTCGATCTTGCTGACCACCTTGTTGCTGACCTCTCAGCATCTGCTCTACGGGATGAGCATGCGTTCGGTGATCTCGCCATTGCCGGGTCGCTGGCGAGCGGGGCTGGGCTTTTTGCTCACCGATGAGCTGTTCGCCCTGACCAGCCAGCACGACAAACAGCAGTTCGATCGCTGGTACGCTTTGGGTGTCGGCTTGACGTTCTACGTGGCCTGGAACCTCTTCACCCTGGCAGGCATCGTGCTAGGCAGCAGCATCCCCGGCCTGGAACACCTGGGTCTGGACTTTTCCATCGCTGCCACCTTCATCGCCCTGATCACCCCGGTGGTGCGCAACGTCCCGACGGTGGTCTGTGTCGCGGTCTCGCTGTTCTGCTCGGTGCTGTTCAGCTATTGGCAATGGGGCTCGGCCCTGGTGCTGTCGGGACTTGCCGGCATGACCGCGGGTTTTATCTGCAACAAATTCCAGGGAGCGCGCACATGATGGTTTGGGCAGTGATTATCGGCATGGGCGTCCTGGTGTTTCTCAACCGCTATGTGTTCCTGGAGCCGCGCCTGCCGCTGCGCTTGAGCAGCAATGCCCGGCAGTTCCTGGGGTTCGCCGTGCCCGGCATGTTGACGGCGATCTGCGGGCCGATCGTGTTCATGCCGGACAAGCAACTGAACCTGCAATGGGACAATCCCTACCTGATCAGTTCGCTGGTGGCCGTCGGCCTGGTGCTGTACACCCGCAACACCTTGCTCAGCATGCTGTTGAGCATGGGCTTTTTCTTTTTGCTGCGTTGGTGGCTGTGAGCCGGGCAGGGGAAATTGTTCTACGCTTAGAGTTGATGACCGATCCCTTCAGGAAGAGAGGTGAAACCATGGCAATAGAGCAAAAAAAACCGGATCCCGAAGACGACATGGATGAGCCGACGGAAGATGAAATCGAAGAGCAAAAACATTCAGAGCAGACGTGGAAGCATGACGACAGCAGAGAGTTGTCGGAGCCTGACCGCAAGTTCTGAGTGACATATTTGGATTGGGTGTATATCCGTTGCTGCGGTAACGGCCACTTAGGGTTTCGCTCTTACAGCGAGTCACTTGGAAGAACGGAACGCCGCCCGGCCCTAAGTAACCAAGGGCTCTTGCCCCTGGCGTTCGGTGCCTCGCTAATGCTCGGCATACCCTCGCTCCGGTCCTGCTCCG
>NZ_JBXAHO010000083.1:0-5969 GCF_058795195.1 Pseudomonas sp. GW823-FHT06B06
GGGCGAAACCCCAAGTGGTCGTTACCGCAGCAATGGATATGTACGCCTGAAAGACAATTATCGCCTGCCAGGACGCCTTCGCCGGCAAGCCTGGCTCCTACAGTTAAAGCGGAACCCTGAGTGGTCGTTACCGCAGGAATGGATATGTACACCAAGGGAACGGCTCGGCTGTCAGAGCTGAAACCTGCCTCAGACACCAATATTCGAAGACGCAGCCAACCGAAACCCACTGCGCACTTCCCTGGCCGTACACCCAAAGTGCTGGCGAAAGCTTCGGGTAAATTGCGCCTGGTCGCTGAAGCCCCAGCGCATGGCCAGCTCGCCGATCGACAGGTGGCAGTTGGGGTCGCGCAGGCCTCTGTTGACCGCCTCAAGGCGGCGCAGGCGAATCCATTCCCCGAGGCTGTAGGGCGTGGTGCTGAAGAGTTTATGCACATAGCGTACGGACAGCCCACAGGCCTCGGCGATCATTGGCGGCGCCAGGTCCGGGTTGCCCAGTTGCTGGTCGACGTATTGCTCTATGCGTTGCAAATGCAGGGCGGCCAGGTTCGAGCTTTCGCTGCTCAGCACCCGCTCATCATCACGCAATGCCATCAACAACGTCGAAAGGGCCTGCTCCAGCAGCATATGCCGGGCGGCCTCGTCGCACTCGTCGAAACGTGCGGCGCACATCGCCAGTTGGTCGACAAAGACCCGCCCGAGTGCGCGCCTGGCGTCGAAGCACAGGCGCGTGTAGCGTTCGGCTCCGCGCAATTGGCCATGCAGCGCGCGTTCGGGGAGCTTGAACACCCACAGATCGTTGTCGCTGGCATAGTGAAAGCGGTAGGGCGCGTCGCCCCGTTCGAAGATGAAACCACCCGGTTGGCAATGCAAGGCGCGGCCGTCCTGTTCGAAATGCACTTCGCTGCGCCGCGGTACGGTGACGAGGTAGCAGGCTTCGTGGTCTTCGCTGACCTGGGCTTTGCTGCGCGAATAGCCCAGTTGGCTGGAGCGCAAGCGAGAAAGGGTTAGCGCGGTGCTGCCGGTTTCCCAGATCTGCAGGCTGCCGCTGAAAGGGCGGTCAGGTGCGAATTCCAGGGACAGCGGAAAGTAGGCACTGCCAATGGCCTGGGCCCAGAGCGGCTGGCGTTGACTGTCTGGCCAGGAGCGTGTGGAGAGTTTGTAGGCCATGGCTGCCCTCGTATCTTTTTTATTATGAGGACGGTGCCGACGCAAAAAAAGCCGTCGGCACCGTTGGGTTGCCATCATTTGCCAATGTCTACGGGCGGTCAATCACCGGGTGTCAGCCGGTAGGTGGCCGATGGCGCGAGCGTGGCCTGCCAGCCAGGAGGGACAACGATGTTGGTGGTCGCCTCTTCGATCACGCAGGGGCCTTTTACCGTTTGCCCCGATTGCAAGCGGTCACCGTTGTACACCGGCGTTTGCTGCCAGGACGACTGGGCGCTGAACAACATCGACCGATGATCGGTGGCCTTAGGCGCGACATCATCGATAGCCGGCGGTAGTTCCGGCATGGGCGGACGTTGCAGGCGCGCAATTACCGAGCACTCGAGGTTCACCAGTTCTACCGGGCTCTCGGTTTCGCTGTAGGAGAACAGCGCCTTGTGCCGGGTATGGAACGCCTCACGCAACGCAACCAGGCCCGACTGATCCAGCTGATCGCAGGTCAGCTCGACGCTGCACTCGTGAATCTGACCGAGGTAGCGGATCTCCAGGTTGTAGAGGCACTGGACGTTATTACCAGCGCCAAAGCCATCGTCGCGCAGGTTTTTCATCCCGCGCTCGCGCAGGTCACGCAAGGTCTGGTTGAGCAACGGCAGGTCGACCAGTTCGTCGTCGAGGCGCATCGGCAGCGTGGTCAATTGGTCGTAGCGGATATCGGAAAGAATCTGCCCGTAGGCGCACAGCCCGGAAGCCACTTTCGGAATCAGCACCACCTTGCTGCCGATTTCTTCGGCCAGGCGCATGACGTGCATGCCCGCCGCACCGCCCGCGCCGATCAGGGCAAAGTCCCGTGGGTCATAGCCGCGTTCGACCGACACCCGGCGAATGCCACTGACCATGTTCAGGTTGACCAAGGTGATGATGCCGATCGCCGCGCGTTCGAAGCTGATGCCCAAGGGTTCGGCGATTTTGCTCCGGATCGCCTCTATGGCGGCCTGGCGATTGAGCCGGATGCTGCCGCCCAACAGCGCGCCGTCGGCCAGGTAACCCAGGGCCAGGTTGGCGTCGGTCACGGTCGGCTCGGTGCCGCCCTTGCCGTAGCACACCGGTCCCGGGTTGGCGCCGGCGCTGCGCGGGCCGACCTGGAGCATGCCGAAATCGTCGAGATAGGCGATCGAGCCGCCTCCGGCGCCGAGGGTTTCCACCTGGATCATCGGCACGCCGATGCGATAGCGCAGGAAGTCAGTGTCCTTGCTGAAGTTGGTGCGTCCTGACTTGCTCAAGGTGATGTCGAACGAAGTGCCGCCCATGTCCACCGTGATCACGTTGTCTATGCCGAATGGCTGCGCCACGCACAACCCGGCTTGCGGCGCGGACGCGGGCCCTGAGTTGATCGCATTCACCGCGCGTTCGCGCATCACCACACCGGGTGCCAGGCCACCGTTGGATTGAAAGTAGCGCGTGGGCTGCTGCGCGCCGAGCTCTTCGAACAAGGCGTCGATGCGTTCGATGTAGCGGCCCATGACCGGGCTCAGGTACGCGTTGACCACGGTGGTCGAGGTGCGGGTGTATTCGCGGATCTGCGGGAACACTTCGTTGCCGGTGCAGACGAATACACCCGGCAATGCCGCGCGCACCCTCTCGGCGGCGCGTTGTTCGTGGCTCGGATTGCGCACCGACCAGACGAACGAAATGGCCACGGCCTTGACGTCCTGTTCGCGGAAATACTCGATTGCTTCAGCAATCGCGTTTTCGTCGAGGGCGGCGTATTCGCTGCCGTCACTGAGGATCCTGCCGCCGATGGGGCGCCGCAGATGACGCGGCACCAGCATGTAGGCCGGCGGGTAGCTGGCATCGTAGCGATGGCCGTCTTCCTTGTGGCCCAGGCGGATTTCCAGGCTGTCCTCATGCCCTTCGGTGCACAGCAGGCCAACCTTGACCCCGGTTTTCTCGATCAACGCGTTGAGGGCCACGGTGGTGCCGTTGATGCACAGGTCACAGTCGCCAATGATTTCGGCGGGGGTGCGGCCGATGGCGTCAGCGATTTGCGCCAGCCCGTTGCGGATGGCGATCGTGCCGTCCTGGGGCGTCGACGGTGCCTTGAACAACTGCACGTTGCCGCTGCGATCGGCCAGGATGAAATCGGTGAAGGTGCCGCCGGCGTCGATGCCCAGGCGATATTGTTGCTTGCTCATGATCAGGGGTTCCAGATAGCTCAAAGGGGGGCGATCAATGCGTGGCGCGGCACGCACGAGTCGCGGCGTCATCGACCTGGCCGTTGCCGTCGATCACCACGCCGTATTCCAGGCGGGCGCCTTCGCGGGACACCAGGCCGTTGCGTACGTCGTCGGCCACGCTGGCAACCGGGCGCCGCAGGGGATCGCCATAGCCACCGCCGCCAGGGTTGATGTTGATCACCCGTTCGCCCGGTTGCGCGATGAGCTGCGCGTTGTAGATAAAGGACTGCTCCTCACCGTCGTTCTTGCGGTGAATCAATCGGCCCAGCTTCGGTTCGAGCAGGACGTTGTTCGCGTCCGCGGCACCAGACGTCGGCAGTTGTCGACCCTCGCCAAAACCGACCACGGTCATCGCGTGATCCAGCGGTTCGATTTCGATTCGCGTGCCAGAACCACCGCGAAATTCGCCGGCACCACCGCTGTCAGTCATCAGGCTGTAGCGATGGATGAGGATCGGGTAGGCGTACTCCAGCAACTCGATATCACCGGACATCAACGCGCCGAAACAGCACAACGGACCGCACGCCGGCCAACCGTCCATGGCCTTGTTCGCACCGGCACCGGAAATGATCGAGGCGAGCACCATGGTCACGTACTCGTCGTTGCCATTGCGCGGATCATGGCCGGCAATGTTGATCCCGCTGGCGTGGCCCCAGGAGGCCGTGACCCGATCGGGGGCCGCTTGTTCCAGGGCCTGGCGCACCGCGTCGGCCAGGGTTTCCATCGGTGTGGTGGTGCTGTTGACGTGGGGCGCCGGTTCCTGGGCGTTGCACAAGGTGCCCGGCGGGCCGAGGTCGACCGTCACGCAGCGGTACAGCCCTTCGTTGTACGGTGGCGGTACCTGGGCGAACATCATCAGCCCCAGGTACACCCCGGACACCGAGTTGCCGGCGTAGGAGTTGATGAAGTACGGCACCTGCGGCGGACTTTTGATCAGGATGTGCGCCTCGTCGCCGCGAATTTCCACTTGCGCGGTGATCGACAGTTCACCCAGCCCATGGCCCGAGTCTTCCAGCACGGCAGTGCCGCTGTAGAGGCCATCCGGTACTTCTCGCAGCAAGGCCCGCATGTGCCGGTCCGCCATGTCTTTCAATTCGGCGATACACGCACGCACCTGCGCCACGCCATAACGATCGAGCAGTTCCAGCAAATGCCGTTCACCCACATTGCAGGCGCCGTACTGGGCGTTGAGATCGCCTTCCTGATAGGCCCGGGCGCGCATGTTGGTCAGCAGCAGGTTGATCACGTCTTCACGGCGCTTGCCTTGGGACCAGAGCTTGACCGGCGGGATCCGCAAGCCTTCGGCGTAGATTTCCCTGGCATCCGGGTTGTAGCCGGCAGGCACCGGTCCGCCGATGTCGGTCAGGTGACCTTTGCACACCGCCCAGAACACCAGCTCGCCTTGGTAGAACACCGGTTTGTACATGCAGCAGTCGAGAATATGGCTGCCCATGTAAGCGGGGTCATTGTGATAAATCACATCGCCTTCCTGGACGTCATCGCCGAAGAAACCGGCCACGCATTTCATCGCCGGAATCAGCGATCCGAGGTGAATCGGGATGTCCTGGCCTTGCAGGATCATTTCCGGAAGGTGATCGAAGAGTGCGTTGGAGTAATCGTGGGCCAGGTTGAAAACGCTTGAACGACCGGTTTTCTCAAGGGTGATGGTCATTTCCCGTTGCGCGGTTTCGAGCGCGCCACGCACGACTGCCAGGGTGATCGGATCTACTGTGCTCATGGGTCACCAGAAATCTTGTTGTTATTCAGGTGGAGGTCAGGACGAACGTCTAACCCACGACACAAAACTACGCGCTCTAGCCAGCGGCTGGCTTGGCGCAAAGTGCACTGGTTTTTGATTGCCAGTGCACTTGCCGACCAGGATGTTGGTGACTGAGTAAATATCCATTGCTGCGGTAACGGCCACTTAGGGTTTCGCTTTTACAGCGACTCCCTTTTCCAAACGCCGAAAAGGAAGCAAAAGGCTGTGCCCCACCACTTGGTGCCTCGCTAAGGCTCGGCATGCCCTCTCTCCGGCATTGCTCCGTGGGTCGCCGCGATGGGCCATCCATGGCCCAGCGCGGCTAAACCGGCGTCCTGCCGTTTTCCCCACTGCGCAATGCCTGCGTTCGGCCATCGTGGTTAACGGGGCGCCCAGATCAAAAACAAAAGCGAGGCGGCCTGACAGCCGACCTGACTTTTCGGGTGCGCCTGGATCCCCTGTGGGAGCGAGCCTGCTCGCGATTGATCGTTCCCACGCGCAGCAAAGGAATGCCGCCAGGGACGCTCCGCGTTCCGCTGACGACGCATTAGTTGAGCCGTACGCAACGGTGATGCGGGGCGTCACAGGAAGCCCTGTGTGAAATGGGTTGTCGGAGTGCATATCCATTGCTGCGGTAACGGCCACTTATGGTTTCGCTTTTACAGCGACTCCCTTTTTCAAACGCCAAAAAGGAAGCAAAAGGCTTTGCCCCACCACTCGGTGCCTCGCTGGGGCTCGGCATGCCCTCTCTCCGGCATTGCTCCGTGGGTCGCCGCGATGGGCCATCCATGGCCCAGCGCGGCTAAACC
>NZ_JBXAHO010000084.1:0-1601 GCF_058795195.1 Pseudomonas sp. GW823-FHT06B06
TCGGCGATGCATCGTTTCACTTCTGAGTTCGGGATGGGATCAGGTGGTTCCAACGCTCTATGGTCGTCAAGAAATTCGGGTACTGAGTCGTGACCAGATGGCCTCGCTTCAGCAAATTGGGTATGTGATAGCTTCGGTGTTTTGTGAACTTCGAACTTTCGGTTCGTTTCGTCTTCACACACCGCAATCTGGTCTCTTTCGTCTTTTCAACTAGGAGCATCAAATTGCTTGGGTGTTATATGGTCAAGCCTCACGGGCAATTAGTATTGGTTAGCTCAACGCCTCACAGCGCTTACACACCCAACCTATCAACGTCGTAGTCTTCGACGGCCCTTCAGGGGACTCAAGGTCCCAGTGAGATCTCATCTTGAGGCTAGTTTCCCGCTTAGATGCTTTCAGCGGTTATCTATTCCGAACATAGCTACCCGGCAATGCCACTGGCGTGACAACCGGAACACCAGAGGTTCGTCCACTCCGGTCCTCTCGTACTAGGAGCAGCCCCTCTCAAATCTCAAACGTCCACGGCAGATAGGGACCGAACTGTCTCACGACGTTCTAAACCCAGCTCGCGTACCACTTTAAATGGCGAACAGCCATACCCTTGGGACCGGCTTCAGCCCCAGGATGTGATGAGCCGACATCGAGGTGCCAAACACCGCCGTCGATATGAACTCTTGGGCGGTATCAGCCTGTTATCCCCGGAGTACCTTTTATCCGTTGAGCGATGGCCCTTCCATACAGAACCACCGGATCACTAAGACCTACTTTCGTACCTGCTCGACGTGTCTGTCTCGCAGTCAAGCGCGCTTTTGCCTTTATACTCTACGACCGATTTCCGACCGGTCTGAGCGCACCTTCGTACTCCTCCGTTACTCTTTAGGAGGAGACCGCCCCAGTCAAACTACCCACCATACACTGTCCTCGATCCGGATAACGGACCTGAGTTAGAACCTCAAAGTTGCCAGGGTGGTATTTCAAGGATGGCTCCACGCGAACTGGCGTCCACGCTTCAAAGCCTCCCACCTATCCTACACAAGCAAATTCAAAGTCCAGTGCAAAGCTATAGTAAAGGTTCACGGGGTCTTTCCGTCTAGCCGCGGATACACTGCATCTTCACAGCGATTTCAATTTCACTGAGTCTCGGGTGGAGACAGCGCCGCCATCGTTACGCCATTCGTGCAGGTCGGAACTTACCCGACAAGGAATTTCGCTACCTTAGGACCGTTATAGTTACGGCCGCCGTTTACCGGGGCTTCGATCAAGAGCTTCGCGTTAGCTAACCCCATCAATTAACCTTCCGGCACCGGGCAGGCGTCACACCCTATACGTCCACTTTCGTGTTTGCAGAGTGCTGTGTTTTTAATAAACAGTCGCAGCGGCCTGGTATCTTCGACCGGCGTGGGCTTACGGAGCAAGTCCTTCACCCTCACCGGCGCACCTTCTCCCGAAGTTACGGTGCCATTTTGCCTAGTTCCTTCACCCGAGTTCTCTCAAGCGCCTTGGTATTCTCTACCCAACCACCTGTGTCGGTTTGGGGTACGGTTCCTGGTTATCTGAAGCTTAGAAGCTTTTCTTGGAAGCATGGCATCAACCACTTCGTG
>NZ_JBXAHO010000084.1:1699-3293 GCF_058795195.1 Pseudomonas sp. GW823-FHT06B06
TCAGCCTACCACCTTAAACTTGGACAACCAACGCCAAGCTGGCCTAGCCTTCTCCGTCCCTCCATCGCAATAACCAGAAGTACAGGAATATTAACCTGTTTTCCATCGACTACGCTTTTCAGCCTCGCCTTAGGGACCGACTAACCCTGCGTCGATTAACGTTGCGCAGGAAACCTTGGTCTTTCGGCGTGGGTGTTTTTCACACCCATTGTCGTTACTCATGTCAGCATTCGCACTTCTGATACCTCCAGCAAGCTTCTCAACTCACCTTCACAGGCTTACAGAACGCTCCTCTACCGCATCACCCGAAGGTGATACCCGTAGCTTCGGTGTATGGTTTGAGCCCCGTTACATCTTCCGCGCAGGCCGACTCGACTAGTGAGCTATTACGCTTTCTTTAAAGGGTGGCTGCTTCTAAGCCAACCTCCTAGCTGTCTAAGCCTTCCCACATCGTTTCCCACTTAACCATAACTTTGGGACCTTAGCTGACGGTCTGGGTTGTTTCCCTTTTCACGACGGACGTTAGCACCCGCCGTGTGTCTCCCATGCTCGGCACTTGTAGGTATTCGGAGTTTGCATCGGTTTGGTAAGTCGGGATGACCCCCTAGCCGAAACAGTGCTCTACCCCCTACAGTGATACATGAGGCGCTACCTAAATAGCTTTCGAGGAGAACCAGCTATCTCCGAGCTTGATTAGCCTTTCACTCCGATCCACAGGTCATCCGCTAACTTTTCAACGGTAGTCGGTTCGGTCCTCCAGTCAGTGTTACCTAACCTTCAACCTGCCCATGGATAGATCGCCCGGTTTCGGGTCTATTCCCAGCGACTAGACGCCCTATTAAGACTCGCTTTCGCTACGCCTCCCCTATTCGGTTAAGCTCGCCACTGAAAATAAGTCGCTGACCCATTATACAAAAGGTACGCAGTCACCCAACAAAGTGGGCTCCCACTGCTTGTACGCATACGGTTTCAGGATCTATTTCACTCCCCTCTCCGGGGTTCTTTTCGCCTTTCCCTCACGGTACTAGTTCACTATCGGTCAGTCAGTAGTATTTAGCCTTGGAGGATGGTCCCCCCATATTCAGACAAAGTTTCTCGTGCTCCGTCCTACTCGATTTCATGACTAAGAGATTTTCGCGTACAGGGCTATCACCCACTATGGCCGCACTTTCCAGAGCGTTCCGCTAATCTCAAAGCCACTTAAGGGCTAGTCCCCGTTCGCTCGCCACTACTAAGGGAATCTCGGTTGATTTCTTTTCCTCAGGGTACTTAGATGTTTCAGTTCCCCTGGTTCGCCTCTTGCACCTATGTATTCAGTACAAGATAACCATCTTATGATGGCTGGGTTCCCCCATTCAGACATCTCCGGATCAAAGTCTGTTTGCCGACTCCCCGAAGCTTTTCGCAGGCTACCACGTCTTTCATCGCCTCTGACTGCCAAGGCATCCACCGTATGCGCTTCTTCACTTGACCATATAACCCCAAGCAATCTGGTTATACTGTGAAGACGACATTCGCCGAAAATTCGAATTTCTCAACTAAGAGAACTCACAAATTTTACCTTAGCCTGATCCGTTACCAGTGAAAGTAACGT
>NZ_JBXAHO010000085.1:0-4988 GCF_058795195.1 Pseudomonas sp. GW823-FHT06B06
AGCGCGGCTAAACCGGCGTCCTGCCGGTTTCCCCACTGCGCAATGCCTGCGTTCGGCCAGCGTGGTTAACGGGGCGCCTCAGATCAAAAACCAAAGCGAGGCGGCCTTAAAGCCGACCTGCTCCACGGCTGTACCTGATCCCCTGTGGGCGAGCCTGCTCGCGAAGAATCTCCGGGCAACGCGTTCATCCAGGCGCCGCGCGTCATCAACGCTCCATGACATAGGTGCCAGGTGCGGGGCAGAGGGGCGGGTATTTGCGCGAGCCAAGTTTCTTCGGCGCCGGCCGGCTTTCGCCTGATCGCTGGCCGATCCATTCGCGCCAATGCGGCCACCAGCTGCCTTGCTGGCGCTCGCCCGCGTTTTGCAGCCAGGTTTCCGGGGTCTCGGCGGCGGCAGGTGCGGCGTAGTAGAACGACTTCGGGTTGCCCGGCGGGTTCACCAGGCTTTGCAGGTGGCCGGCGTTGGACAGTACGTAGGTGGCGTCCTCGCCAAACAGTCGGGCGGTGCCGTAGCAGCCCTGCCAGGGTGTGATGTGGTCGGTGGTGCCGCCGATCACATAGGCGCCGACCTTCACTTGGGTCATGTCGATCGACTCGCCGGCAATCTCCAGGGAGCCCGGGTTGCTGTAGGGGTTCTGCTGGACCAGGTCGAGGTAGTCCGCGTGCAGTTGGGCGGGTAGTCGCGTGGTGTCGTTGTTCCAGGCCAGGATGTCGAAGGCCGGCGGCTTGTTGCCCAGCAGGTAGTTGTTGACCCAGTAGTTCCAGATCAAGTCGTTGGGCCGCATCCAGGCGAACATGCGGGCCATGCCCTGGCCGCTCAGTACGCCCTTGCGCCGGGAGCTGGCCTTGGCCGCGCGCAGGGCCGACGGGGTGGTGAACAACCCCAGGGTGGTGTCGTCCAGTGCCGAAGGCATGTCCAGCACGCACACGGCCCAGCTGGTATTGGCCACCTTGTGGCCTTCGCCACGGGCCGCCAGCCAGCCCAGGTAAGCCGCCAGGGTGATGCCGCCCGAGCAGGAGCCCCACATGTTGACGTCCGGGCTGCCGGTGATCTGGCGTGCCACGTCCACCGCCTGGTCGAGGCACAGCGCGTACTCGGCCAAGCCCCAGTCGCGGTGCTCGCGGGTGGGGTTGCGCCAGCTGATGACAAAGAGCGTCACGCCGCTGTCCTGGATCCACTTGATCAGGCTTTTCTCCGGCGACAGGTCGATGGCGTAGTACTTGTTGATTTGCGGCGGCGACATCACCAAGGGCCGGGCATGGACATTTTCAGTGGTGGGGGCGAACTGCAACAGCTCGAACATCTCGTTGCGAAACACCACTTGGCCCTTGGCCGTGGCGATGTTTTCGCCAACCGTGAACGGCGTGCTGTCGACCTGTTTTGGGAGCCCACGGTTGTTCAGCATGTCATCGCCGAACTGGCGGATGCCCCTCGCCAGGCTCATGCCCCCGGTGTCCACCAGCTTGCGCAGTGCCGCCGGATTGGTCAGCGGCGAGTTGCTCGGTGCCACGGCATCGGCCAGCAGTTCCGCGACGAACCGGGCGCGGCTCTTTTCCAGCGGGGCAAGGTCGGTGGATTCGATGAAGCGGGTCAGTTCACTTTGGCCGGCCAGGTAGCTCTGCAGCAGCGCGCGCAGGAAGGCGTTGGATTGCCAGGCTGGATCGGCAAAGCGTTTGTCCTTGGGGTTTGGCGCGATGCTGGAATTGCCGCCGACGATGCCGCGCAGTTCCTTCAGGTAGCCACCCAGATGGGCGCCAGCCTTGAGCGGCGACAAGCCCACGGCCTTGAGCAGGTAACCGGCCGAGCTGGCCAGGTCCGCCGCGCGCACGCTGACCAGCGGATTGGCCGCCAGGGTCTGGTTGGAAGCCGTGCCGATCAGCTCTTGTTGCTGGGTGTCGCCAGCGGGATCACCCTCCTTGCGAACGCGGCGCTTTCGGCCGGTTGCTGGGGGGCGCTGGGTTGGAGTTACGGACTCGCTCGTTCGGGTGGATCTGCTCATGTCGGCTCTCTTTTATCCGGGTGCTGAGCCCGGTTGTTATTTTGCTCCGACTCTAGGGTGTAGCAGGGGGCGACCACCTCGCATTGCACGACAGCGAATTTTCATTTCATGACACGGGGAGCGCAGGCCGATGAGTTGAACGTGAGCGCCTGCAGGCATGCATAGCGGAATTGAAAGCGGGTTTGACCCAGCGCGCTTGAAGCGCGCCGGCACTCATTTCAGGAGTGTGGGCAGCTTGGTGTCTGCCCACGCCGCGTCAGAAGTCGAAGAACACCGTTTCCGCTTCGCCTTGAAGATGAATATCGAAGCGGTACGCCAGCTTGCCATCCACGGTGCAGCGCCTGGCGACCAGGGATTCGCGCCGATGGGGCTGTTCGATCAGGTTCAACACCGGATCCACGGCATTCGCTTCGGGTTCGTCGTCGAAATACAGGCGGGTCTGCAGGTGAATGTTGATGCCCCGGGCAAACAACGCCACGTTGATATGCGCCGCCATGGTAACGCCCGAGGCGTTTTTCAGCCTGCCGGGCTTGACGGTCTTGATCGTCCATTCACCGGCATCGGTGGTCGCGGTACGGCCAAAACAATTGAAGGCTTTCTCCAGGTCGAAAGCGCTGTCGTAGACGCCGTCGTGGTTGGCTTGCCAGCACTCCAGGAAGGCGTCGCGAATCAAGTGGCCATTACCGTCATACACGTGGCCCACCACTAGAATATGCTCGCCTGGCGCGCCAGGCCTGGCCATCTCATTCCAGATTTCCTGCTCACGCGGCGCATTGCCGGCGGCCTCCAGCGCCAGGCCGATATGCACATAAGGGCCGGCGGTTTGCGACGGGGTTTCAGGCAGAAGTTGAACGGGCATTCGCAGGCCTCCTCAGCAGTTTTCGAAGTGGGTCTTGCGCTGGCCGCGCAGGACGATATCAAAACGATAAGCCAGGCAATCCATGGGATTGGCCATGCCCATGTCCAGGCGGGCGATCAAGCTCTGTACCGCGTCCGGGTTGGCGATCGACTTGACGATCGGGCACATGGGGATGAGCGGATCACCTTCGAAATACAGCTGGGTAATCAGGCGCGTGGCAATCGAGGGGCCACTGATGGAGACATGGATATGCGCAGGACGCCAATCGTTGGGGCCGTTGCGCCATGGGTAGGGGCCGGGCTTGACGGTGCGGAAACTGTAGTTGCCATCGCGGTCGGTCAACGCACGGCCAACGCCGCCGAAATTGGGGTCGAGGGGGGCCAGGTAACTGTCTTTCTTGTGCCGGTAACGACCACCGGCATTGGCTTGCCACATCTCCACCAGGGTGTGGGGAATCGGCTTGCCGTATTGATCGCAAACCCGGCCCGCGACGATGATGCGTTCGCCGATGGGCAGGCCGCCGTGATTGAAATTCAACAGCAGGTCGTTATCGTGCCGACCCATTTGCAGATGGGAAAAATCCGGGCCGCTGGTTTCGGATAAAGACTGGGGGATGCTCACCAATGCCTGGCGAGGGGAGCGCAGGATCGAGGTCTTGTAGTCAGGCGTCAGGGCCTTGGGATGCCAATTACGGTCACGAATGACGAAACGGCTGTCGTGCGCATCAGACATGTCGTTTTTCCTATTGTTATGGTGGGACGGAGGCACTGCGTTGGCAGCGACTGGTGGCCCAGTGTCCTCTTGTACGTCCCAGCGCAAAATTGAAAAAATCGACCTTATGCATATCCAGATGGTTATGGATACTGACCTTCGCGATACTCCTGACCGACCTCGCGCAATGCCTCCACGCACCACTGCGCCGCCGGTGATACCGGTAACGCGGGATTGGTGCACAGCCCGACGGAGCCACCCGGCTCACGCATTCCAAGGTCCAGCTCGACCAACTCACCCTGTCGCAAATCCTGCCTGACAGCGTCGAGAGGGGCGACCCAGATAGCCTGGCTGCACAGCACGTAGCGCCGACTCAGGGCCACCGACAAGGTTTCCAGGCGTTGGCGCGATGGTGTTATTCCGTGCTGGACGAACAGGCTGTCGGCGAATTTGCGGATCGTCGTCCCCGCCGACGGCAATACCAGCGGATAGTCTTCGAGGTTTTTCTGCCCCGACGGATCGTTGAGCACCGGGTGGCCGCTGCGGACCACCAGGGTCATGGATTCGCTGTACAAGTGCTCGAACGCGAGCCCTTGTATCAGTGGGCTATCGGTCATCCGGCCCACCACCAGGTCCAGCTCACCGACCCGCAGTCGGGACAGCAAATAGGCACTTGGGCCAGTCACGACACTGACCACCAACGCCGGGTGACGGTCGTGCAGGCGGCAGACTACTTCCGGTACCAACAGGCTTTCGACCGTGGATAGCACGCCGAGCTGCACGGTAATGGGCTCATGCACGCCCGAGCGCAAACTGTTGACCCCGTCGCGCAGCGCTTGCACGCTCGGCCCTGCGTATCGCAGGAAGGCCACGCCGGCTTCGGTCAGCGTCGAGCCCTTTTTACCCCGTTCAAACAGCCTGGCATCGAGCAGGGTTTCCAGTTCCTTCAAGGTTTTGGAAAGCGCTGGCTGGCTGATCGCCAATTTGTCGCAGGCACGTGCCAGGCTGCCCTGGCGTGCCACCTCGAGAAAACACAGCAGATGCCGGAATTTGATTCGGTTATCGATGTTCAAACGGGGGGCTCTGCTTTTAGGGTTTGGCCTCTATTATTGTTGGATTTGCAGTGGTTGTGTGGTTGTCCCGGCCATTTTTTGGGGGGCATATCCATTGCTGCGGTAACGGCGGCTTATGGTTTCGCCCTTACGGCGAGTCCCTTGTAGGAGCGAGCATGCTCGCGATGAAGGTCAACGATGACTCGGGAAGCCTGACACCCCGTGGTGCTCTCAAGTTTTTCGTCGGAACGCCGCCCGGAGCATACTCGCTCCTACAGAGGTCGCCGCGCTGGGCCGTCCCTGGCCCAGCGCGGCTAAACCGGCGTCCTGCCGGTTTCCCCACTGCGCAATGCCTGCGTTCGGCCAT
>NZ_JBXAHO010000086.1:0-4171 GCF_058795195.1 Pseudomonas sp. GW823-FHT06B06
TGCCGAGCCTTAGCGAGGCACCGAGTGGTGGGGCAAGAGCGCTTTGGTTACTTTCGCGCTTTTCGAAAGTGACTCGCTGTAAGAGCGAAACCCTAGGTGGCCGTTACCGCAGCAACGGATATGTACACCTGAAAAAAATCGCGTAACACAAAGCCTTACCCCAGCCGCCGCAGACGAGCAAGTGTCATGGCAGTGTCCTCGATCATATCCTCCTGCCCACCAACCATCCCACGACGTCCCATCTCAACAAGAATTTCCCGAGCTGACACGCCGTACGTCTTCTCGGCGCGCTTGGCGAACAGCAGGAACGAGCCATAAACCCCGGCGTAGCCCATGGTCAGTGCATCGCGGTCGCTGCGGATCGGGAAGTCCATGATCGGTACCACCAGGTCTTCAGCCACATCCTGGATGCCGAACACACTGACGCCGGTGTCGATACCCATGCGATCACACACCGCCACCAGCACTTCCATCGGCGTGTTGCCCGCGCCGGCACCGAGTCCTGCGCAGGCGGCGTCGATGCGATTGGCCCCGGCGGCAATCGCAGCAATGGAGTTGGACACACCCATCGACAGATTGTGGTGGCCATGAAAGCCAATTTCGGTCTCAGGCTTGAGGGCCGCGCGCATCGCCGTCACGCGAGCACTGACGTCGTGGGGCAGCAGATAGCCCGCCGAATCGGTCAGGTAGATGCAGTTGGCGCCGTAGCTTTCCATCAGCAAGCCCTGCTTGACCAGGCCTTCAGGGCTGTTCATGTGGGCCATCATCAGGAAACCGACGGTGTCCATGCCCAGGCTGCGGGCGTGCGAGATATGTTGTTCGCTGACATCGGCCTCGGTGCAATGGGTGGCCACGCGAATGGTATTGACCCCCAGTTCATGGGCCATTTTCAGATGATCGACGGTGCCGATGCCAGGCAGCAGCAGGGCTGAGACCTTGGCCTTTTTCATCAATGGGATCACTGCCGACAGATACTCTTCGTCGGTGTGGGCCGGGAAGCCGTAGTTCACCGAGCTGCCGCCCAGGCCGTCGCCGTGGGTGACTTCGATCAGCGGCACGCCGGCCGCGTCGAGGCCGCAGGCGATGTCTTTCATCTGTTGCAGGCTGATCTGGTGACGCTTGGGGTGCATGCCGTCGCGCAGGCACATGTCGTGAACGGTGATGCTTTTGCCGCGAAGATCCATGGTCGACTCCTTATGCGTGAGCGGTTTGGGTGAGTACCAGCTCGCCCTTGAGGATTTCCTCGGCGAACATCTCGGCGGTGCGCGCTGCGGCGGCAGTCATGATGTCCAGGTTGCCGGCGTACTTGGGCAGGTAGTCGCCCAGGCCTTCGACTTCCATGAAGATCGACACCCGATTGCCGTCGAACACCGGGCCGTTGACCAGCTTGTAGCCGGGCACGTAGCGCTGCACTTGCTCGATCATGGCCTCGATGGCGGCGGTGATCGCGGGCTGGTCGGGTTCGCTGGCGGTCAGGCAATGCACGGTGTCGCGCATGATCAGCGGCGGCTCGGCGGGGTTGATGATGATGATCGCCTTGCCTTTCTTCGCACCGCCGACCTTTTCCACGGCGCTGGCGGTGGTGCGGGTGAACTCGTCGATGTTTTTGCGGGTGCCGGGGCCGACCGACTTGGACGCGGCGGTGGCAATGATCTCGGCGTATTCTACCGGCTGCACGCTGGACACTGCCGCCACCAGCGGAATGGTGGCCTGACCGCCGCAGGTGACCATGTTGACGTTCATCACACCCAGGCCCAGTTGCGCCTTGAGGTTGACCGGTGGCACGCAATACGGGCCGATGGCCGCCGGAGTCAGGTCGATCATCAACACGCCCAGGGCATTGAGCTTGCGCGAGTTCTGGGCGTGGACGTAGGCCGACGTGGCGTCGAAGGCGATCTGGATCTGGTCTTCGAGGACATGCGGGAGCAATCCGTCCACGCCGTCTGCGGTGGTTTTAAGGCCCAGCTCGCGTGCTCGTGCCAGACCTTCGGAGGTGGCGTCGATGCCCACCATCCACACCGGTTCCAGCACCTCGCTGCGCATCAGTTTGTACAGCAGGTCGGTGCCGATGTTGCCCGGCCCGATCAGCGCGCATTTGATCTTTTTACTCATGGTTTTTTGGCTCCTGAAGAGGGAAGGGCGATTCACGGGACAAAGCGCAGGCTGGCTTCGCCCAGGCCGGTCATGGACAGGCTGATGTGGTCACCGGCGATCACCGGCACCAGCGGCGCCAGGGCACCGGAAAGAATGATTTCGCCACGGCGGAACGGGATGCCCAGCTCGCCCAGGGTATTGGCCAGCCAGGCCACTGCCGCGCAAGGATGGCCTTGCACCGCCGAGCCCAGGCCCGAGCCTGCCGGTTGGCCGTTTTTGCTCATTTGCATGTGCACCGCGGCCAGGTCCAGCGAGCGCGGGTCGATGCGCTGGGAGCCGAGGGCGAACACACCGCACGAGGCGTTGTCGGCCACGGTGTCCTGGATGCGGATCTGCCAGTCGTCGATACGCGAGTCGACGATCTCGAAGCACGGCACCACCCATTGGCTGGCGGCCAGCACGTCCTCGGCACGGATGCCCGGGCCTTGCAAATCTTCGCCGAGAATAAAGGCGATTTCGCCTTCGGCCCGGGGCTGTATCAGGTTGTAGCGGGCCAGGCTGACGTCACTGCCATCCTCGACCTGCATGGCATTGGTGAGGAAGCCGAAATCCGGTTGGTGGACATCGAGCATTTCCTGCACGGCGCGGCTGGTGACCCCGATTTTCTTGCCGATCACGTGCTCGCCGAGGGCTTCACGGCGCTGCAGGAACTGCAGGGAAATCCCGTAGGCCTGCTCCAGGGTGATCTGCGGATAGCGGCGGGTCAGGGGGGGCAGCGTCTGCCTGCTGCGCAGGGCGTTGAACAGCTCGTCACCGAGCGCGTTGATCAAATGGGCGTCCATGGCGAGGGCTCCAGAGGGGTGGAAGAAAAAAGGCCCGCCCCAACGTCATCAGGGGCGAACCCAAAGGAGTGGGTCAGCCGGGCCAGACCGACGAGTCGGCACCGCCATCGACATCAATGATCTTGCCGGTCACCCAGGCCGATGCGGGGCTGGCCAGGTACAGCGCGGCGGCGGCGATGTCTTGCGGGGTGCCCAGGCATTTGAGCGGGGTGTTGTTTTCCATGACCTGGCGCATGGCGGCAGGCATCACGCCGTTAAGTGCCTCGGTCAGGGTGGGGCCGGGGGCGACGGCGTTGACTCGGATCTGCGGCGCGAAGTCCTGGGCGAGCAGGCGGGTCAGATGGCTGAGGGCCGCCTTGGCCGTACCGTAGGCGCTGAAATGGCGTTGGGCATAACGCGCCGCCACTGAGCTGATATTGATGATGTTGCCGCCGCCGGCCTCGCGCATCAGCGGTACGCACAACTGGCAGAAGGCGTAGGTGGTGGCGACGTTGAAGTTCAGCACCTGGGCGAACTGCTCGGGTGTCATGCTCAGCGGGTCATTGGGCCCGCCACCGCCGACGTTGTTCACCAGATGAGTGATCCGGCCCATGTGCTCGACGCTGTGGCGCACCAGTGCCTGGCGTTGCTCGGCATCGTTGACGTCGCAGGCGAAGGCCAGGGCGCGCCGACCGAGGGCGCGAACTTCCTCGGCCACGGCCTGCACTTCGTCCAGCGAACGTGCCGAGCACACCACATCGGCGCCGGCTTCGGCATACGCCAGGGCAATCGCCCGACCGATACCGCGGCCGCTGCCAGTGACGATGGCGACGCTGCCGTCCATTTGGAAACGCTGCAAAATACTCATGGCCCTTGCTCCGTGGGGTCGATTTTGGATGGGTTTACTATCGCTGCGGTGATCGGGTTGGGCATCGTCTCAACGGACTAGCGGGGGGCTGGATGAGGTGGGTTGGTGTACATATCCGTTTCTTCGGTAACGGCCACCCATGGTTTCGCTCTTACTGTAGGAGCGAGCATGCTCGCGATGGAGGTCAACGATGACGCGGGAAGCCTGACTCCCCGCGGTGCTCTCAGGTTTTTCGTCGGAACGCCGCCCGGAGCATGCTCGCTCCTACGGGGCCCGCCGCGATGGGCCATCCCTGGCCCAGCGCGGCTAAACGGCATCCATGCCGGTTTACCCACTGCGCAGAACCTCCACTCGGCCTCTCGATGGGGCAAGAAAATCAAAAGCCAAA
>NZ_JBXAHO010000087.1:0-2575 GCF_058795195.1 Pseudomonas sp. GW823-FHT06B06
TGCGCATTCCACGCCATCCGGCCACCCAGTCCACCAACATCCGGCCACCCGTTCCACGCTCATCCGGCCAGGCAGTCGGAGCGCAGCGACGCAGGTTTGCATTGTTAGTCTGAAGTCCCTGTCGTCGTCAATTTCGTTGCGCGTCTGCGCATCGATTCGCCCTTCAGTTCGATCCGATAAGCGTTGTGCACCAGCCGGTCGAGGATCGCGTCGCCCAAGGTCGGATCGCCGATCAGTGCATGCCATTTGTCCACGGGCATCTGGCTGGTGACCAGCGTCGAGCGGTTGCCGTAGCGGTCGTCCAATAGCTCAAGCATGTCGCGCCGTTGCGGTGCGGTAAACGGCGCCAGGCCCCAGTCGTCCAGGATCAGCAAGTCGGTCTTGGCATAGCCCGCCATCAGTTTCGCGAATCGACCGTCTCCGTGGGCCAGGCCCAGTTCCTCCATCAGGCGCGGCAGACGCAAGTAGCGCACGCTGTAGCCGTCACGGCAGGCCTTGTGGGCCAGCGCGCAGGCGAGCCAGGTTTTGCCTACACCGGTCGGGCCGCCGATGATCAGGTTCAAGCCATCGCGCAGCCATTGGCCGCTGCCCAGTTGCAGGATCAGGGACTTGTCCAGGCCGCGTGGGCTGCGGTAATCGATGTCTTCCAGGCAAGCGTTGTGGCGCAGTCGTGCCAGTTTCAGCCGGCTGCTCAGACGCGTGTTTTCACGTTCGGTCAGCTCGCGGTCGATCATCAGGCCGAGGCGTTCGTCGAAGCTCAGATCATTGATATCGGGCGTGGCGTGTTGCTCGCTCAGCGCCTTGATCATGCCGTGCAGGCGCAGGGTTTGCAGCTTGTCGAGTGTCGGATTGGGCAGCATTTTGGTGCTCCTTTTTCAGGTCAGTGGTAGTAGCCAGGGCCGCGCAGGTTGATGTGTTCGTCGGGCAGTAGCGGCAGGTTTTGCTGGGACAGCGGTAGCTTTTCCAGCCCTTGGCGCAGGATCGATTCAAGGCTTTTGTAGCTGCACGCGCCCAGTGCCAGCGCTCGCTGGCAAGCGGCTTCCAGCCGCTCTTCGCCGTGCTGCTTGCTCAGGCGCAGGATGCCCAGGCAGGCGCGGAAGCCGTGCTGAGGATGGATTCGGCGCTCAAGGATGTAGGCGATAACGCCAGCGGTGTTAGGCCCGGTCTGCTCGGCCCAGCGGATCAGCCGTTGCGGTGTCCATTCGGCGTGCTCCCGGTGGCTCTTGGGCATGTGCTCGGTTTGGGTGGTGTGGCGGCCTTTGTGCAGCGAGCGCAGGTGACTGGCCACCCGCTGGTTGGCGTGGAAGCACTCGACGGTCTTAGCGGTTAGCCGCACTTCGAGTTGGTGCTTCACCAACTGGTACGGCACCGAGTAGTAATGGCCCTCGACCTCGACGTGGTAGTCGATGTGCACCCGCACCTTTTTCCATTCGGCGTAGATGTACGGATGTTCTGGTAGCGGTTGCAGTGCGGGTTGGTCGATGGTCTCAAAGGCCGAGCGGCGTGAGCCGGGCAGCTTCTTGAAGGGCTTTTGATTGAGGCGTTCGAGCAGCAGGCTGATTGCCGTGTTGAGTTCGCCCAGCGAGAAGAACTGGCGGTTGCGCAGCGCGGCGAGGATCCAGCGCTCGACGACTTGCACGCCGACTTCGACCTTGGCTTTGTCCTTGGGTTTGCGCGAGCGAGCAGGTAATACGGCGATGCCGTAATGCTCGGCGAGATCGCGGTAACTGGGGTTGATGTCGGGCTCGTAGCGATGCGCCTTGGTGACGCCGCTGCGCAGATTATCGGGCACCAGGATCTGCGATGTGCCACCGAAAAAAGCAAAACAGCGGGCGTGCGAGCCCAGCCAGTCAGGCAGCTTCTGCGACCAGGTGGCCTCGGCAAAGGTGTAGCTGGACGCGCCGAGAACGGCGACGAAGATCTGCGTTTGGCGGATCTCGCCGGTTCGCCGATCAATGACCGGTACGGTCTGGCCGGCGTAATCGACGAACAGCTTTTCGCCGGCACGGTGCTCCTGGCGCATGACCACGTCGACCTTGGCGGCCCAGAGGCGGTAGTGCTCGCAGAACCAGCTGTATTGGAAGCCTTGCGGGTGGGCGAGTCGGTATTCCTGCCAAAGCAGGGCCAGAGTTACGCCGGGGCGGCGTAACTCCCCGTGTACATGAGCCCAGTCTGGCACCGGCCTTTGATCGCTGGGAACGGTGGGCGGCGGCGGAAAAAGATGCCGTTGTAACTCGGCGTCAGTCAGCGCAGAGGGCCAGGTCAGGCCGCTGGCAGCAAAGCGATTGAGGTACTCACCGACGCTGGCTCGGCCTACTTGCAAGCTGCCAGCGACCTGGCGGGCAGATAGGCCGACCTCGAATTTGAGACGTAGCACTTCTCGAATTTTACGCATGGATAAACGCTCCACGACGAACTCTCTGCTTCGATAAAAGAGGTCGATGGTAGTGAATAATCCTGCGTTGCTGCCTGCCTTAAGGGTGGCCGGATGAGCGTGGAATGGGTGGCCGGATCATCGTGGAATCAGTGGCCGGATGTTTATGGAATAGGTGGCCGGATGGCCGTGGAATCCGCA
>NZ_JBXAHO010000088.1:0-1677 GCF_058795195.1 Pseudomonas sp. GW823-FHT06B06
CATGCGGAATACGTCGAGCCGAGACGTAGGATGATGCAATATTGGGCGGATTTGTTAGATGCACTAGAGGTCGGCGTTCCGCCGCCTACGCCTGAAGCCTACATGCCGAAAATCAGGCGACCTTCAACGGATTTTCTGAGCGCGCAGCGGGTATCTGCTGATTAGCAGTCTGAAGTTAGGCTTTGCGATAAAGGTCGGACAGGATAGATTTGAGGAGGCTAGGGAGTTAGGCGCTGCGGCATGACTCCTTCGATTACTGATCGGGTCAAGAAGGGCTTTGAGAAAGCCAAAGAGAGGAGCAGCGGTGAGTGCTACTAACGCGATCAACTGGATCGACAAAATCGCAGCTGAATCTGGTAGGCGAGATATTTCTCCATGGGTGGTTGCTTGACGCCTGAGACAATCACTCGACTACTAGCCTCTATGAACGCCGGCAGCTTTCTAATGGTCTGCGGCGCTTGGCTTTCCATGGATCCTCCTAATAGTCTGCCGTCAGCTAGAGAGGTGGCAAAGCGCTGCTTCGACACATACCGTCTTGATTTGGTTGCAAATTGCGACGTCACAGACGAGGAAATCCATCCTACGCCGGTCGACGTTCTACGTGTTGTTGCCACTGCACGAAGGACGAGGGTGTGCTAATTGAGGCTTCTGTGCTGCCCGAACGTAGAGCAAACGTCCCTTGGTAAATCCCGTTTGAGATCACGTTCGATTTCGTACAATAACTGGATTTAGCACAAAGCCGGCTTTGGTGTCACTAACCGGTGCAATTCACTTCTATTGTTCATTGTTCATTGTTCATTGTTCATTGTTCTTGTTTTTCGGGTTTTTTTGGCAAAGTGGTCCCCACCCCTGAAAAAAACCAGGGGCGTTTCTTGTTGAATCAACTACGCACTCAGTCGAGAGGCGGAAGTGTCGGCAGCTCTATGGTCGCCAACGCACGCGCCTCCTCTGGCGGCACACCCAATGCCCGCAGCAACAGCTCGGCGGTGTCAGAGCCGGAGTCGCGCCACGTCCTATGACCTTCAATTACGAGGAAAATCGAGCCGAGAACACTGCTCGATATCAGCGTCAGTACTGAGAGCAATTGTTCTTGCTGAAACGTGTACCGCCCACCTGAAAGCCCGCTCCGAAGATCCGTGGACGCCTGGCTGCTGAACATTTCGCGCAATGCAGAATTGCTCATGGCGAACTTGTGTATGAATGCCCCCCACTGGGAGTCTTCGTGAGCTCGACGAATGAAGAGACGAATGCCGTTGGCAAGGCGCTGAGCCGGATCGGTCAGTGAATCGAAGCTCTTGTTGATGCGCTCATACATCTCTCTCGCGAGATGACTAGCGACCGCCTCGAACAGGCTTTCCATACTGTCGATGTTGCTATAGATCGTTCCGCGCGCCACTCCTGCCTCTTGCGCGAGGTCGAGGATGTTCACTTGTGATGTACCTCTCTCAGCGAACAGGCGAAAGGCGGCTTGATGAATGCGGCGCTGTGTTGGGTTTAGGGATTCCACGGGTTCTCTCTCCAGGATTACCTTTTGATTACATTGATCATGCGTGTTCATTCGTCGTCAAGAAGGTTTTTCAATGAGTGCCTCTTTGTAATTTGAACGAGCCCCATGAAAGACAGGACACCGTTTCCTCCTTACGATAAGGGATAGGCAAACGGTTATGTTTATGACTA
>NZ_JBXAHO010000089.1:0-1445 GCF_058795195.1 Pseudomonas sp. GW823-FHT06B06
GGCGGTCTCAAGGAACAAGTGCAACAGTCAGTTAATTTTTCTGAGCATGTTAATCACGAAACTGGGCATTCCCGCCTCCGAAACATCGTTACCACTTGGCGTCTGAACGAACCTAGCCTACCTGACTAAGCACAATTTCCACTGCCAAGGGCTTAGCTGAGCCATGATCAAACCCTTTGGTCGCTGCAGCAGTGGCTATACACAACCCGCCCTTCATCGCTTAAACAATGGCTATACACAACCCCCCCTTCATCGCTTAAATAGTGGCTATACACCCCCCCCCTCCATCGCCGATGTGACGGCCTGGAATGACACGATAGAAACGCCCATTAGATGCATCCACCAGGTAGCTTGGCGGGGACGGGGCTTGCTCTTACCGGTCAGTTTATCGTTTCAAGCTTGTTGGTCGCGGAAAACTGAAGATGATCCACCAGCACCTCAACCGGAAATTTCCAGCCCAGTGTCTGACGGGGTCGGGTGTTGAGCAAATCAGCGATTTCGTCCAGTCGTGCCTGCGTCACCAGAGAGAGATCTGTGCCTTTTGGGAGGTACTGACGCAACAAACCGTTCGTATTTTCATTGCTACCACGCTGCCAAGGCGAGTGTGGATCGGCGAAATAAATCTTCATCCCCGTGCGCGCAGTGATTTCGGCATGACGAGCCATTTCGCTGCCTTGATCATGGGTCATGGTTTTTAGTAGCGATGGCGCCATCCGCGACATTTCCCTCACAATGGCTTCCGCCGCCGCCTCAGCGGTAGGCCCTTCGAGTTTGGCGAGAATCACATAACGGCTCGTGCGCTCGACCATTGTGGCAACCGCAGAGCGATTATTGGCGCCCATGATCAGATCACTCTCCCAATGCCCTGGAACCAGACGGTCTGCAACTTCTGGTGGTCGTAGGTGAATACTCAGCTGCGCAGGGTAGCGTTCTCGACGCACATTGCTCTGGGTTCGCTTGCGACGTTTGCCATCAGCCTGCCGCAAATAACTGATCAGCTGACGCTTCAGTTCTCCGCGTGGGTAGGCATAGATAGCGAGGTAGATCGTTTCGTGGCTCACATGTCGCTCGGGTTGGCCGGGCCAGATACTGCGTAGTCTGCGGGCAATTTGTTGCGGTGACCAGCCGATGCGGAGCATTTCGACGACCACTTGAAATAGCTCTGAGTCTGGAGATAAACGCCGCTGACGGCGAGGCACATGTCGGAGCTGTTGGGCCCTGCTGGTAGCTTGTATGGCGTCATAGTGAGACTGCTGGGGGGTGCGTTTGATCTCACGACTAATGGTGCTGGGGTGACGGCCTAGCAAAGCGGCAATAGCCCGCAACGTCTGTTGTTGAAATAGCATCACCATAATGGTGACGCGCTCCTCGGTACTCAAGTGTTTGTATTGGGTAGACATGGCAACACCTTACATCAGGTGTTGCACTTGTTCCTTGAGACCGCC
>NZ_JBXAHO010000090.1:0-1426 GCF_058795195.1 Pseudomonas sp. GW823-FHT06B06
TTTAGCCGCGCTGGGCCATGGATGGCCCATCGCGGCGACCCACGGAGCAATGCCGGAGAGAGGGCATGCCGAGCCTAAGCGAGGCACCGAGTGGTGGGGCAGAATGGAACAACCACATAGGTAACAGTAAAGTTCAGGCACATGGGTAACACCTGATCACTTATTTTTGATTACTTTGAGCGTCAGATAACCATCCTTAGCGTCTCGTTCATCAACCCGTCCCAGTAGAACAGGCCCAAAGATGATGTCCCAAGCCCCTTCGCTGATGTTCTCCAATCCGACTATCTGATGTTTCAAAACATAGCCGACATAGATTCTGAGCCTTCCTTTGTTTACCACGCCGTTGGAGTCCGTTCGGTATGCCTCAACATGGCTTGGGTACTTCATCTCCGGCAGCTTCCTCGGAAATGCCCGTGACGAGCTTGTATAGCAGGAGCCTGGTGTTTTCTGCCCCAAAGCCTCATGAAGACGTTCATGATTATAGTGCTGCATGAACAGGTCAAAATGCTTCTGCTGGGCTCCCCACTCAATTTCCGGCGGCCTTGGCAATGTGCTCTTAAGCGTGCGGTGCATGCGCTCATGCCGTCCATTCTGCTCGGGTCGACCCGGCTGAATCCTTTCGTGAATGATGCCCAGGCGGGCCCACCAGATAGACAACTGCGATAACCCGGCACGCCCACCGCTGGCGAAAGGGACTCCGTTGTCCGTACGGATCCGCTCAGGCATTCCATACATCTTGAATAACCGCTCGAAGGTGGCCTTGGCGTCCTTGAAAGTCGTGCTCGGCATGCTTTCACAAGCCAGTAAAAATCGACTGGCGTGATCCATTACCGTCAACGGGTAACACCAGACACCGTCTCCTGTCAGGTATTGGCCTTTGTAATCAGCGCTCCAGAGCTGGTTAGGAAGGTCGGCTTTCTGAAGTGGTTTGGGATAAACGGCGACACGTTGGCGCAACCGCCGAGACACCACCAATCCCGCTTTTTTAAGCACGTTGTAGATCGTGGTTTTGGAGGGTGGCGGCTGATCTGGAAACCGCTCTCTCAGGGCTGTCTGGATCTTTTTCGGGCCTGGCGTGGTTTGCCCCTGGCCGCGCAGCTCAAGAATGGCCTCTTTGACCGCAAACGGCACAGCCTGAGCTTGAGAGTGGCGCTTGCGACTGCACTCCGCCAATCCGTTGATGCTGTCCGCGTTGTAGCGGGCTACCCACTTGTAACCGGTCTTGCGACTGATGCTGTGAGCCGCACAAAGTTGGCTGAAATTAAGTCGACCGGACAGATAGTCGGCAATGAACATCACTTTCAGGTCCATAGGTTTGAGCTCTCGCCACGGCATGGTCAGATCCTCGGAATCGACCAGTGCCAGTTAAAAACTGTTACCTATGTGCTTGAACTGTTTTGTTACCTATGTGGGTGAGTCATACCGG
>NZ_JBXAHO010000091.1:0-1370 GCF_058795195.1 Pseudomonas sp. GW823-FHT06B06
CGGTAGTTCAGTCGGTTAGAATACCGGCCTGTCACGCCGGGGGTCGCGGGTTCGAGTCCCGTCCGCTGCGCCATATTTGCTTCCACTAAGGCCCACTGAACGCCTGGAAGTCACGGAAATAGCGGCCTTGAGTCGCTTTTTTCGTTTTCTGAATTCCACTGGAATCCATCCCCAGCCACGGTTTTTAAGTACACATTTAAGTACACCGCTGGCACAGCCTTTTACGATTCCTTGCGTATCAATTTTCGTATTGGTCCGTCTACCGCTGGGTTGTATTCCCCTCCTTGATACAAAAGGAGGTGTCTGATGGCTCTGAAAGATACAGCGATCAAGCAAGCCAAGCCCGCCACCAAGCCTTATACGTTAACTGATGGGGATGGCTTATCTCTGCAAGTGCCCCCGACGGGTTCGAAGCGTTGGCATTTCCGTTTCTATTGGCATGACAAGCAATTGCGTATTTCCCTCGGCATCTATCCCGACGTGAGTCTAAAGGAGGCTCGTCAGCGGAGAGAGGCTGCACGTGCGCTGGTGGCCAACAATATCGATCCTCGATCGCATCGTCGTGCCGAGAGGCAGAAAGCCTCTCACGCCGCCAACAACACGTTTGAAGCGGTTGCTGATCGTTGGCATGAGTTCCGCAGTAAAAAACTGACGAAAAGCAAGAAGGGCAGTGCGGGGCAAGCCAGCAAATACCTGAAGAAGGACATGCTGCCGTGTTTGGGCGATCTTCCGATCGCGGATATTTCTCGTGGCGACGTGCTGGAGCTCATTCGACGAATTGAGCGCAGAGGCGCGCTGGTGTCTGCTCGAAAGGTGCGGACCTGGCTCAACCAGATCTTTCGTTTTGCTATGGCGGAAGGGCTTATTGATGTGAACCCAGCAGCAGATCTTGATATCGTTGCCGAGACGCCGCGGCCGGTCCGCCATAATCCCTTCCTCCAAGTTAATGAACTTCCAGGATTGCTCAGAACCGTCACCCACTATGAGTGTGCAGAAAAGACACGGCTTGGTATTCGTCTATTGCTTCTGACGGGCGTGCGTACAGGAGAGCTACGGGCGGCGACGCCAGACCAATTCGACTTCGATAAGGGGATCTGGCTGGTGCCGCCGGAGGGTGTGAAGCAGCTCCGGAGTCGTGTGCGAACACAGGGGAATGAGATTCCACCTTATGTGATTCCGCTATCTACTCAAGCGATTGCAATTGTGCAGCGGCTGATGCAGTTAAGGGGGCGCGGTGCACGGTATCTGCTGGTTCACCGATACGAACCGCAGGAAATGATCAGTGAAAATACACTTAACACCGCCATTAGCCGGATGGGTTACAAAGGGAGGCTCACCGGTCATGGCATCAGGGCCACCATCTCAACGGC
>NZ_JBXAHO010000092.1:0-1327 GCF_058795195.1 Pseudomonas sp. GW823-FHT06B06
TGGACTTGCCCCTACCAAACTGGACACCAACTCCCCGTTAAATTGATGTTGCTGCCAAGCGCCTGAACTCCCTCGGCGAACGATAGTTCAAGGCGCTGTGCGGATGCTGCTCGTTGTAATGCTCGAAGGCAATCGCCAGGTTACGCAGCGCCGTTTCCCGATCCGGCTTGGGCATGTGCGCCACGTAATCACGTTTGATCGTCTTCACGAAGCTCTCTGCCATGCCGTTGCTCTGCGGGCTACGCACAGGCGTGGTCACCGTCTGCAAACCGATCTGTCGAGCAAACAGGCGCGTCTGTTCGGCGGTGTAGGCCGAACCGTTATCGCTGAGCCATTGCACCGGCGTGGCGGGCAGCTGATCACCGAAACGCTTCTCCACGCTTTCCAGCATCAAGTCGCGAATATCATCGCCGCTGTAACCGGTCGGGCTCGCGACCCAGCCGATGGCTTCGCGATCGCAGCAATCGAGGGCGAAGGTCACGCTCAGTTTGGCGCCGTCCTCACAACGGAATTCAAAGCCGTCCGAGCACCAACGCGTATCGCTGGTTTGCACCGCAATACGGCCTTCGTGCCGACGCGGCACGCCGGGTTGTTTGATCCGGCGTTCAAGCAACAGGTTGTGATCACGCATCACCCGGTAAACCCGCTTCACGTTGACCGCGGGTAGCAACTGGGCTTCACGGGCACGACGCAGCAACCCCCAGACTCGACGGTAGCCATAGCTGGGCAGTTCGCTGACCTGTTGCTGGATTTCGGCCACCAACTCAACGTCGTTCACAGGCCTGCTTCGCCGTGTCTTGGGCGATACCGATTGCTTGATTCGAACCGTTAATTGCGAGCGCGCCACACCGAGACATTCGCTGACCAGCTTCACTGGTCGTCCCCCGGCAACAAGGGTGAGTGCGCAATCCATTTTCGCGACCGGGCGATCTCCACGGCTTCTTTGAGGATCTCCGCTTCCATCGTTTTCTTGCCCAGCATCCGTTGCAGTTCACGGATCTGCTTGAGCGCATCGCTCAACTCGGAGGCAGGCACCACGGCTTCGCCCGCGCTGACCGCCGACAGGCTGCCGTCCTGGTAAAGCTTGCGCCACTGGAACAGCTGGTTGGCATTGATGCCGTTGCGCCGAGCCACCACCGAAACGCTTTGCCCTGGCTCAAGGCTCTCGCGAACCATGGCCAGCTTTTGCTCTGGACTCCAGCGGCGCCGCCGCTCCTGGCCCAAAAGCTCCCCACTCTTATCGTTGCTGTTAGTCATAAACATAACCGTTTGCCTATCCCTTATCGTAAGGAGGAAACGGTGTCCTGTCTTTCATGGGGCTCGTTCA
>NZ_JBXAHO010000093.1:0-1296 GCF_058795195.1 Pseudomonas sp. GW823-FHT06B06
GCAAAATCTCTACATTGGCCAGCAGGGAAGCACGCAGCATGATGGGACAGTTATCGAGTGGGCAGGAACGGCTGTTTTACTCGTTCAACCTTGAAGACCACATCCCCGCCAATCACCCTCTGCGTAGCATTGATCGGTGTCTCGATCTGAGCGACTTGCGCCATTACCTCGCCGATTTTTACAGCCCGATTGGGCGTCCGTCGATTGATCCCGAACTGATGATCCGCATGCTGATCGTGGGCTATTGCTACGGCATTCGCTCAGAGCGTCGGCTGTGCGAAGAGGCCCATTTGAACCTGGCGTATCGCTGGTTCTGCCGGTTGAGCCTTGAAGATGAAGTCCCCAATCACTCGACCTTTTCCAAAAATAGACACGGCCGTTTTCGGGACAGCGATCTGTTTCGCTGGCTGTTCAATGAAGTGCTGCGTCGTTGCATGGACGCCGGCCTGGTCAAGGGCGAAGGCTTTGCCGTGGACGCCAGCATCATCAAAGCGGATGCCAGCCGGCAGCGCGGCGTACCGGGTGATGAACCGGTCAACTGGAGCGATCCAGCTCTGAGCACCCGCGCCGTGCGTGAGTATATTGAGGCACTCGATGAAGAGGCTCTGGCCGAAACGCTACCGAAGCGCCTATCGCTGACTGATCCTCAAGCCCGCTGGACCGCAGCTCCAGGTGGCCCAGCGTTCTACGCTTACTCCACGAATTATCTGATCGATACCGAGCACGGCGTGATCATGGATGTGGAACCCACACCTGCTCATCGAACCGCAGAAGTCGAGAGCACCAAGACGATGATCGATCGGGTCGAAGCGCAGTTCGACATCAAGCCGGAACGCCTCATTGGCGACACCGCTTACGGTACCGCGCCGATGCTGGCCTGGATGGTGGAGGAAAAGGACATCGAGCCACATGTGCCGGTGTGGGACAAAACCGAACGCAAGAACGACAGTTTTTCGAGCAACGATTTCCGCTGGAATGAAGAGACTGAGGAATACTGCTGCCCGGCTGGCAATGCATTACGTAGCGAATGGCGAGCCTTCAAGAACGAGCGTTCGCACGTCACCAAAGCCAACACCATCATCTTCCGATCCAGGCAGACCGACTGCGTCGCCTGTCCGATGAAAGCCAAGTGCTGCCCGAACACTGCGTTCCGCAAGATCGCCCGCAGCATCCATGAAGCCGCGCGCGATGTGGCTCGGCGAATCGCGGCGACACCTGCGTACGTGCGCTCTCGCCACGAACGTAAGAAGGTCGAAATGTTGTTTGCCCACCTCAAGCGCATCCTGAAACTGGATC
>NZ_JBXAHO010000094.1:0-1294 GCF_058795195.1 Pseudomonas sp. GW823-FHT06B06
TCACTAGTGTCCGGTAAAAACCGAAGGGGGAGCTTGCTCCCCCTTGCTGTTGGCGGCCGTCAGTCATAATCGGATTTTTCAGACTCGATTTTGGCTCATGTTTACCAGCACCCGTTTAGCCCACCTGCTCAGTGCGATCCCGCGCCAGTTCTTTCGGCAATCCACCGAAAGGCACCAGGCTGATCGCTACGTCAAACGCTGCACGTCCTGGCAATTGCTGGTGACACTGGTCAGCGGTCATGTAACCCAAGCCTTAAGCCTGCGGTCCTTGGCGACTTTCTCCGAAACTCTAAGCCCGCATAGCTACCATCTTAAAGCGGGTCCCGTCGCCCGCTCGACCCTGTCGGATGCCTTGAACAAGCGTGACTACCGGCCATTCCAGGACCTTTGCGAGTTGCTGTTGCGCGGCATCAGCCGCCAGCAGCGCAAAGAAGTCGGTGCCATGGTTAGCCTGCTTGATTCCACGTCGATCACTTTGCGCGGACCTCACTTCGATGGCTGGACAGCCGCCACGAAAACCCGCATTACGCAGGGCTTGAAAGTACATGTCGGGCTAGATTTGGCACAGTTGGCCCCGGTGTACGTCAACATCACTCCTGCCAACGTCAACGACCTGAGCGATGCACTGGAAATGCCGATTCAGGCCGGCATGACGTATGTCTTTGACAAGGGCTATTGCGATTACAACTGGTGGCACCAGTTGCAGACCAAAGGCGCTTTTTTCGTCACCCGCCTGAAGAAAAACGCCAATATCAAAGTGCTGCACAAGCACTCGACCGTAGCCGAGCAAAGCCCGGTCATGACCGATGAAGTCATTCTGTTCGGCAAAAAGCATCTGGGCGGTAAGCGTCTGAATGACTACCGAGAAACGCCGGTAAGACGCGTGGTGGTTGAGCGCGAGGGACATGCCACGCCATTAATCCTAGTGACCAACGACTTCGCAAGAACAGCTGAAGAAGTCGCGGGCTTGTACAAAGATCGCTGGAAGATCGAGCTGTTTTTCAAGTGGATCAAGCAACATCTGAAACTCAAACGCTTCTATGCCTTCTCTGAAAACGCCGTGCGCCTGCAGATTTACAGTGCCTTGATCAGCTACTTGTTACTGCACCTTTTCCATCGTCGTTCAGGATTTACCGGTTCGTTGTTCGAGCTGACGGTTCGCATATCTCACGTCCTGCACGAACGGCCCGCTACTCCAGAACTGAGGGATCGACGAAGGCAGGAGCGAGAAAAGCTGAAGGCTGCCCAAGGCAGCCTTCAGCTATGAAACATGTTTACCGGACACTAGTGACGC
>NZ_JBXAHO010000095.1:0-1202 GCF_058795195.1 Pseudomonas sp. GW823-FHT06B06
TCCTCCAGCCCATACATCGACATGTCCTTGCCATACCCCGACAACTTCTGCCCGCCATGGGGCATTTCGCTGACCAGCATGAAGTGCGTGTTGACCCAAGTGCAGCCGTACTGCAAGCGCGCCGACAGGCGATGCGCGCGGCCGACATCGGCGGTCCACACCGAGGACGCCAGGCCGTAGTCGGAATCGTTGGCCCAGCCCAGCACCTGTGCCTCGTCACTGAATTTGGTCACCGACACCACCGGCCCGAACACTTCGCGACGGACAATCTCGTCGTCCTGCTGCGCATCGGCCAGCACCGTTGGTTCGAAGAAGAAACCGTTGCCTTCCACGGCCTTGCCGCCGGTGACCAGGCGGATGTGCGGCTGTGCCACGGCGCGCTCGACGAAGCCGGCGACGCGGTCGCGGTGTTGCGCGGTGATCAGCGGGCCGAGTTCGGTCGATGGATCGTCCTGCAAGCCGTACTTGATGCTGCTCACGGCGGCGCCGAGCTTCTCGACGAATTTCTCGTAGATGCCTGCCTGGGCATAGATGCGGCAGGCGGCGGTGCAGTCTTGACCGGCGTTGTAGAAACCGAAGGTGCGAATGCCGTCGACCGCGGCGTCGATGTCGGCGTCGTCGAAGATGATCACCGGGGCCTTGCCGCCCAGTTCCATGTGCATGCGCTTGACGCTGTCGGCGGTGCTGGAAATGATGTTCGCGCCAGTGGCGATCGAACCTGTCAGCGACACCATGCGCACTTTCGGATGGGTGACCAGCGGGCTGCCAACCGTAGGGCCGCGGCCGAACACCAGGTTGAGCACGCCAGCCGGGAAGATTTCCGCTGCCAGTTGCGCCAGGCGCAACGCGGTCAACGGCGTCTGTTCCGAGGGCTTGAGCACCACGGTATTGCCGGCGGCCAGGGCCGGGGCGATTTTCCAGGCGACCATCATCAGCGGGTAGTTCCACGGCGCGATGGAGGCGATCACCCCGACCGGGTCGCGGCGGATCATCGAGGTGTGGCCGGGCAGGTATTCGCCGCCGGCCGAGCCGCTCATGCAACGGCTGGCGCCGGCGAAGAAACGGAACACGTCGGCAATCGCCGGGATCTCGTCGTTGAGCGCGGCGCTGTAGGGCTTGCCGCAGTTGTCCGATTCGAGCTTGGCCAGCTCTTCGCCGTGGGCCTCGATGGCGTCGGCGAGTTTGAGCAGCAGCAGCGAACG
>NZ_JBXAHO010000096.1:0-1196 GCF_058795195.1 Pseudomonas sp. GW823-FHT06B06
CTGTGGGAGATTCTATGGTTGAGGGGAAGCCCTCAACTGGTTTTCGGTTGGTATTCACTCTGCCCCTTCAGCAGGGCGAATACGATACGAGCGAGCTTGCGAGCCAGCATCACCAGGGCTTGAGTGGTGCTGAAACCCCGATTTCTTTGTTCTTGGTAAAACCCTTTCCAGGCTTCGGTTCGACTCGCCGACATAGCCGCATTGTGCAGAAGGCGGCGGGCTTCTGGATCGCCTCGCTTGGTCAAACTCCGGCGACCATCTTTTTGCCCTGATTTTGACACCCGCAAGTCCATTCCAAGAAAGGCGATAAAGGCATCTGCGTTTCGGAAGTCTCCGCGCTGGAACGCCGTGAGCAAGCGCGCGCCAGTCAAAAATCCAACCCCTTCAACTTTCAAGCAACGCTTCAACTGCCCCAGCAAACCGGCTTCTTTCAGCTGATCGTTGATCGTCTTTTCGATCAGCGTCTCAAGCTGCTGCATGGACTTTATTTGCTCGGAAAAAGCAGCCTTCAGCAAGGGCTCATTCGACCAGCTTTGCACTAGGCCGACCCTGGCCTGGACCAAGGCCGCCCGGCGGCGAAAAAGACTCAGGAGTTGGCGATACAGCGGTGTCGGCGGCGTCCATGGGTGAAGTTCTTCATGCTCGTTCTTCAGATAGCGAGCAAGCAGTTTGGCATCCAGTGCATCGGTTTTGGCACGGACCTTCACACCTTCTCGGTAATGTTTGAGCTCATAGCCGCCCACCATGTAAATCACGCAGCCGGCCTCAAAGGCCAGGTCAGCGAACTCCAGGTGGTAGATGTTGGTGGCTTCAACAGCAATAGCCACACTCCCCGGCAAGTCCTTTAACCACTTGTTGATGCTGGTTTTGTTGTTGGGAATCTCTTCAAGCAGGTCCAGTTCGGCGTGATAAATCACCAATTCTTTCTTGGCGACATCCACGCCCACGATCGGCTTTGAAACAGAAACCGGCATTGCCATAGGTTTTCCTCCGGGATAAGGTTTTAAGCACTTGAAGGGCTCACCCAGAGGCGCAGGCTTGTTCCTATCGTCGGTCTAGGCCAGATGCATTCTTTATCGGCGCTTGGGTGAAAGGAGGAGGGGCGAACTCTCCCACAGTCTGTACTGCGTCAACAGTCAGAATCGAGCCTTGTCCCTCCTCCTCCCTTCAAGTCCTACCATACAAGCGAGCCTGCT
>NZ_JBXAHO010000097.1:0-738 GCF_058795195.1 Pseudomonas sp. GW823-FHT06B06
AAGCCTGGCTGAATACTCGCTTCATATCGTAGCCTGGCCAGTTCATCGCTGACCAAGCTACGGTCATAGGCGAAGATGTCGAGGAGATCACGCATGTTTTTGATTGATGGCGTGTAACCCCAAACCGCATCCAACCCATTCGTGAGTTCGAATTGCGTTCCAGCTGCCCCCATTAGGACCATGCGGTCTATCCGACCCGGATGCCGTATCGCAATTGCAATCGCCAGTGCCCCGCCAAACGAGTTACCTACGATGTGGGCTTTTTCAATTTCCAAGGCATCCATGACGCCAATGATGTGCTTGACCCAATTATCCATGGAATAATTATAGTTTTCAGGCCTATGCGTGAAGCCGAAACCAACTATGTCTGCGGCAATTACCCTAAAGTTCTTGCTCAGGGCAGGCATCGTCAGTCTCCAGTTGGCATAAGCACTTACGCCAGGGCCGGAGCCATGAACAAGGAGCACCGGCGTCCCTTCACCAAGATCGTGATAGTTTGTTTGAATACCAGCCGCTACAATACTCTTACCTATTTCGGGATTAGCCATCTTTCTATCCTCGGCAACTAAAATTATTTATGAACTAAACTCAATCAATAGAAAAGCCAACGTATCATGGCAAGGATATAACCCAACTCAGCAGATGCCATGGACGCTGTCCTCGCCTTCAAGAAAGGGCGGGATATTCAGAATTTGTAAACATAAGCTGCACTTATACTGTCCTGAGCATGCTCCACCC
>NZ_JBXAHO010000098.1:0-563 GCF_058795195.1 Pseudomonas sp. GW823-FHT06B06
CTGTACTGCGTCAACAGTCAGAATCGAGCCTTGTCCCTCCTCCTCCCTTCAAGTCCTACCATACAAGCGAGCCTGCTCGCGAAGAGGCCAGCACTGCCACACTAAACAGTCAGCCAACAAAAAGCCCCACCAGGCTCACACCTGGCAGGGCTTCGATGGACGCTGAAGGCTACTTACGCCACATTCATCGTCTTGTGCGTATCAATCAAATGCTGCACCACCCCCGGATCGGCCAGGGTGGAGATATCGCCCAGGCCATCGTATTCGGCGGTAGCAATCTTGCGCAGGATGCGGCGCATGATCTTGCCCGAGCGGGTCTTCGGCAGCCCCGGTGCCCACTGGATGACATCCGGCGAGGCAATCGGGCCGATCTCCTTGCGCACCCAGTTCTTCAGTTCCAGGCGCAATTGCTCGCTGGTCTCCTCGCCCGCGTTCAGGGTGACGTAGACATAAATGCCCTGGCCCTTGATGTCGTGCGGCACACCGACCACCGCCGCTTCGGCGACTTTCGGGTGGGCGACCATCGCGCTTTCGATCTCGGCGGTGCCCATGCGGTGGCCGGA
>NZ_JBXAHO010000099.1:0-518 GCF_058795195.1 Pseudomonas sp. GW823-FHT06B06
GGCAAAAGCATCGACCTCACCGACACCCGCGCCTACGGCAGCCAGCTCGCCGCCAGCCTCGGGGCGGAGTGGGGCGGTATCGGCCAGACCCTGTTCGTGCAGCCACTGGAGCAGGCCTGGCAGCGGGTCCTGCAACCCTCGGCCAGCAGCCTCAACCGCCAGTGGCAACGGGCGATCGTCAGCGAATGGCACGAAGCGTTCACCGGGCGCTACCCCTTCGCGGTCACCGCCAGCGACGCCTCGCTGCCGATGCTCGGGCAGATGATCCGCGCCGACTCCGGGCGCCTTGAGCAATTCCTGCAGCGCGAACTGGGCGGCTTGCTGCGCAAGGAGGGCAGCCGCTGGGTAGCCGACGCCCAGCACAGCCAGGGCCTGCGTTTCAATCCGCAGTTTCTCACGGCGATCAACCAGCTCAGCCACCTGGCCGACGTGCTGTTTACCGACGGAGGCATGGGCCTGAGCTTCGAGTTGCAAGGCAAACCGGTGCGCGACGTGGTGCAAACCACCTTCACCCTCAA